>NZ_VJZD01000369.1 GCF_009377175.1 Streptomyces adustus | reverse complement strand
CCCGCCACCCGCCCGACCGGCTCCCGCCGACTCCAGTAGCCCGCTCGACCGATTCCCCCAATGAGGTTGCACGGTTCATGAACTCCCGTCAGCGCCGCGGCGTGCTTCTCCTGATCCTGTCGGCCGTCTGCGCCCTGGGCGCGTTCGCCGGTGTCCTGTCCGTCATCAGCGACGTGAAGTCCAAGGTCGGCCCCGAGGTCACGGCGTACGAACTCCGGTCGGACATAGCCCCCTACACCACCCTCAGGGCCGACCAGTTCAAGAAGGTCGGCATGCCCGAGCGCTGGCTGTCGCCGAACGCGGTCACCGATCTGGCCGGCATCCGCGGCAAGATCGCGGTCACCGCCCTGCGCAAGGGCTCGCTGCTCCAGAGCGACATGATCGTGGACCGGCCCGCCCTGCGCCCCGGGCAGCAGGAGGTCGCCATCATGATCGACGCGGCGACCGGGGTCGCCGGCAAGATCACGCCCGGCGCCACGGTCAACGTGTACGCCACCTTCAAGGGCGAGCGGCAGGGCGACCCCGACCAGTCCAAGATCATCGTGACCGACGCGAAGGTCATCGACGTCGGCGAGATCACCGCCCTGGAGCCGAACGCCGACAACCGCACCCAGCAGCCCACCGACGCCGTCCCCATCACCTTCGCCCTGACCACCCTCGACGCCCAGCGCATCACCTACGCCGAGTCCTTCGCCGAGCGGGTGCGGCTCGCGCTGGTCGCGCCGGGCAGCACCGTCGCGGTCCCCGAGAAGGACCGGACCTACGAACTCGCGAACGACAAGTAGGAGGCCCCCATGCCCACGAGGATCCTCCCGGCCGTCGGCGACGTGGACGCGGTCCGGTCCATCACGACCCTCCTGCACCAGCTCCCGGACGCCGAGCCGGTCACCCCGGTCGTCGACTCCACCCAGCTCGTCGACACCCTCGCCCGGCTGGCCGCCGAGTCCGTCGACGAACTGCCCGAGGTCGTCGTCGTCCACGAACGCATCGGCCCGGTCCCCGCCCTGGAGCTCATCCGCGAGGTCGCCCTGCGCTTCCCCGCGGTCGGCGTCATCCTGGTCAGCTCCGACGCGAGCCCCGGCCTGTTCTCCGCCGCCATGGACTCCGGCGCCCGCGGCCTGGTCGCCCTGCCGCTGAGCTACGAGGAACTCGCCAGCCGGGTCCAGGCGGTGGCCCAGTGGTCGGTGGGCGTACGACGCCACCTCGGCCACGGCGCCGACGTGCTGCCCGGCGCGGGCGGCCGGGTCGTCACCGTGAGCGGGGCGAAGGGCGGGGTCGGCACCACCCTCACCGCCGTCCAGCTCGCCCTGGCCGCACAGGCGTCGGGCCGGGCCGTCGCCCTGGTCGACATGGACCTCCAGACCGGCGACATCGCCTCCTTCCTGGACGTGCAGTTCCGCCGCTCGGTCGTCGACCTGGCCGGCATCAGCGACATCTCCCCGCGCGTGCTGGCCGACGCGGTCTTCCGGCACGACACCGGGGTGGCCCTGCTGCTCGCCCCCGGCGAGGGCGAACGAGGCGAGGAGGTCACCGACCGCGCCGCCCGCCAGATCGTCAGCGCGCTGCGCTCCCGCTACGAGGTCGTCGTCATCGACTGCGGCGCCCAGCTCGGCGGCCCCGGCGCCGCCGCCGTCGAGATGGCCGACACCGCGCTGCTGGTCACCACCCCCGACGTGATCGCCGTACGGGGAGCCAAGCGCACGGTCCGGATGTGGGACCGCCTCCAGATCCGCAAGGCCGAGGAGACGACGGTCGTCGTCAACCGGCACACCCGCGGTACGGAGATCCAGCCCCCGCTGATCCAGCGGATCACCGGCACGGCGATCGCCGCCACCGCGATCCCCGCCAACTTCAAGGAACTCCAGACGGCCGTCGACGCCGGCCGGGTCCACACCCTCGACAACCGGGGCACGGTCAAGCAGGCGCTGTGGACCCTCGCCGCTGAACTGGGCCTGGTCGAGGCGCCCGAGGGCACCCGCCGGGGCGGCCGCTCACGCGGCGGCGAGCGAGGCGCGGTGAGCCTGCGGCGGCGGAGGGGCGGCGGCGGATGAGGACGATCCGAGCAGCGGCGGTGGCGACCGGCCGGTCGGACCGGGGGCAGGTGACCGTCGAGTTCCTCGGCATGACCCCGCTGATCATCCTGACGCTGGTGCTGCTGTGGCAGTTCGTCCTCGTGGGGTACACGTTCACGCTCGCCGGGAATGCTGCGGACGAGGCGGTACGGGCGGGCACGGCGGCGCGCCCGGGGGAGCGGCAGGGGGCCTGCCGGGCGGCGGGCCTGGACAAGCTGTCGGGCGGCTGGAAGGGGGGCGCCGAGGTGAACTGCACCACCGGCGGCGGCTATGTGCGCTCCTCGGTCGCCCTCAAGGTGCCCGTCCTCTTCCCCGGCGTGGTCGCCTTCCCGTTCACCGTCCACGGCGAGGCGGGCGCGGTGGAGGAGGCGAAGCGCTGAGATGCCGTACGACATAGGGCCACGCGTACGCGATCGCGGCCAGGTCGCCATCGAGTACCTCGGGTTCATCCCGGTCCTGCTGCTGGTCGCCCTGGCCGGGGTCCAGCTGGGCCTGGTCGCCTACACCGCCCAGCAGGCCGGCACCGCGGCCCGCGCCGGTGCGCGCAGCGCCTCGCTGGACCAGGACTACCAGGGCGCCTGCCACAACGCGGTCAGCGACTGGCTGGCCGACGGCACGAGCTGTTCGAGCGCCGACCTGGGCGACTCCGTGCGGGTCACCGCCGAGATCGACATCCCCTCCCTGGTCCCCGGCTGGGACTTCGGACGGGCCGGCCGGACGGCCACGATGCCCAAGGACCACTGACCCGACCCGACCCGATGCGACCACCGCCCCGACCGCGCGCGGGGAACCGACCGACGACCACGCAGGGACCGTACGAGCGAGGAGCACCGGACCATGAGCCTGCGGGCACGCATCAACTCCCCCGAGGAGAACGGCGGCCGGGGCGAGGACGGCCAGCTGGTCGCCTCCTACCGCGCCAAGCTCCTGGAGGAGATCGACCTCGCGGAGATGGGCTCGCTGGCCGCGGCCGAACGCAGGGCGCGCCTGGAGCGGGTGCTCGGGCACATCATCAGCCGTGAGGGCCCGGTCCTGTCCACGGTCGAGCGCTCCCAGCTGATCCGCCGGGTCGTCGACGAGGCGCTCGGCCTCGGCATCCTGGAACCGCTCCTGGAGGACGCCTCGATCACGGAGATCATGGTCAACGGCCCGGACGCGATCTTCGTGGAGCGCGGCGGGCGGGTGGAACAGCTGCCGATGCGCTTCGCCTCCGCCGACCAGCTGATGCAGACCATCGAGCGGATCGTCTCCACCGTCAACCGCCGGGTGGACGAGTCCAACCCGATGGTCGACGCCCGGCTGCCGTCCGGCGAGCGCGTGAACGTCATCATCCCGCCGCTCTCGCTGACCGGCCCGATCCTCACCATCCGCCGCTTCCCGCGCTCCTACACGCTCCAGGAACTGGTCTCCTTCGGCTCCCTGGACGAGCACATGCTGTACCTGCTCGCCGCGCTGGTGCAGGCGAAGTTCAACATCATCGTCTCCGGCGCCACCGGCACCGGGAAGACGACCCTGCTCAACGCCCTCTCCGGGCTGATCCCCGGCGGCGAGCGCATCATCACCATCGAGGACTCCGCGGAGCTCCAGCTCCAGCAGGCGCACGTCATCCGGCTGGAGTCGCGGCCCCCGAACGTCGAGGGCAACGGCCAGGTGACCATCCGCGACCTGGTCCGCAACTCCCTGCGCATGCGGCCCGACCGGATCGTCGTCGGCGAGGTCCGCGGCGGCGAGTCGCTCGACATGCTCCAGGCGATGTCGACCGGCCACGACGGCTCCCTGGCCACCGTCCACGCCAACAGCGCCGAGGACGCCCTGACCCGGCTCCAGACCCTCGCCTCCATGTCGGACGTCGAGGTCCCCTTCGTCGCGCTGCACGACCAGATCAACAGCGCCGTCGACGTCATCATCCAGCTCACCCGGTTCGCCGACGGCGCCCGCCGGATCACCGAGATCGCGCTGCTGGACAGCCACGGCGGCGAGCCCTACCGGCTGACCTCCGCCGCCCGCTTCGACGCCCGGCCGATGACCGCGGACGGCCGGGTCCACGGCGCCTTCCAGTACTTCCCGCTGCCCCGCCGCACCGCCGACCGCCTCTACATGGCGAGCCAGCCCCTCCCGCAGGCCTTCGGCGTCGCCCGTACGACCGAACAACTGGCCATCCGGGAAGCCCGGTAGAGACGGAGAGAACGGACCCCCCTCATGGATCTCCAGACGCGCATCACCCTCACCACCGGCGTCACCCTGCTGGCCTGTCTCCTCGCCGTCGTCGGTCTGCGGGTGCACGCCTCCGGCCGGGCCCAGCGGGCGGCACTCGTCGAACGCCTCTCGCACACCGGCCAGCTCCCGGCTGCCGGACGCAGACGCCGCTTCCGCACCCTCGACCGCCGTCTGCGCGGCACCAAGGCGGGCCGGAGACTCGAACTGAGGCTGGCCGCGACCGGCCTGGACGTGACCCCCGGCGAATTCCTCGTCTACATGACGGCGGCGGCGGCCGGTCTGTTCCTGGTCGGCCAGGCCTCCCTGGCTCCCTTCTTCGGCCCGATCGCCGGTCTCCTCGGCATCTGGGCGGCCCTCCAGTTCCTGAACTGGCAACGCCAGAAGCGCATCGAGAAGTTCATCAACCAACTCCCCGAACTGGCCCGCATCCTGGCCAACGCCACCCAGGCCGGACTCGCCCTGCGCACCGCGATCGGCATGGCCGCGGAGGAGCTGGAGGCCCCGGCGGGCGAGGAACTGGGCAAGGTGGCCGACCAGTTGGCGCTGGGCCAGTCCATCGACGACGCCCTGGGCGAGCTCGCGGACCGGCTCCCCTCGCGAGAACTGGTCGTCCTGGTCACCACCCTGGTGCTCTCCAACCGGGCGGGCGGGCAGGTGGTGGGCGCGCTGCGCAACCTCACCGAGACGCTGGAGGAGCGCAAGGAGACGCGGCGCGAGATCCGCACCCAGCTCTCCCAGGTCAACATGACGTCGTACGCCGTCCCCGTGCTCGGCGTCGGTTCCTTGTTCCTGATGAACGGGGTCAAGGACGGCGCCCTGGACCGGATGACCGGTTCGACCGCCGGCCAGGCCTGCGTGATCATCGCGTTCGCGCTGTACGCGGTCGGCTTCGTCCTCATCCGCCGCATGTCCCGTATCGACGTCTGAGCAGTCCGAGCAGTCGGAGCACGAAGAAGGGAGCAACCCGTGTCCGGACACCAGGTGGCACTCGCCCTGGCGCTGCTCATGGGCCTGAGCGTGTGGGGCGTCTTCGCGGGCATCCGCATGTACCGGGCGGACGCCAAATTGCCCAGCGACCTCGTGCTGGCCCTGGAGGTCGGTTCCACCCGCACCGGAGCGGTCGACTCGCTCGTCGACCGGCTCGGCATGCGGTACGCCCCCGCCGTACTGCGGCTGATGGGCCCGACCCTGGTGGCCCGCTACCGCCGCAGGATCGACCTGGCGGGCAACCCGGGCGGTCTGACCATCAACCGCTACGCGGCCCGCCGCGCGGTCTACGGCGCGCTGGGCGGCTTCGGGGCCCTGGTGTTCTTCCTGCGCGGCCAGTACCTGATGGCCCTGCTGCTGCTGGCCTTCGGCGCGTTCTGGACCGAGGTCGGCATCTGGGCGGCGATCCGGGTCCGCAGGGACGTCATCGAACGGACGCTGCCGGACTTCCTGGACGTCCTCGCGGTCGTGGTCGGCGCGGGCCTCGGCTTCCGGCAGGCCCTGGACCGGGTGTCGACCCGGTACGAGGGCCCGTGGGCGGACGAGATCCGGATCACCCTGCGCCAGATGGACCTCGGCATGAGCCGCCGCCAGGCCTTCGCGGAACTGCGCCGCCGCAACGACTCCGAGCAGGTCGCCATGTTCGTGACGGCACTCCAGCAGGGCGAGGAACTGGGCGCGCCCATCGTCGACACGCTGGTCGCCATCGCCAAGGACATGCGCCGTACGGACGCCCAGAACGCCCGCCGCAAGGCCGCGCGCGCGGTACCGCGGGCCACGCTGGTGATCACCACGTTCATGGTCCCGGCCACCATGCTCCTGCTCGGCGCGGGCCTGCTGCTGGGCTCGGGCACGGACTTCGGCTCCATCACGGGGAAGTAGGCGGGGCGGGTGACGGTGATGGCGACGTGGCAGCGGGTCCGGCGGACGAAGTCCCGGCCGGGGGCGCGGGCGCGTACGGTGCTGCCGAGGTGGCGGCCGGGCGCGCGTCCGTGGGGGAGGGCGAAACGGGAGGCCGCGCCCCCGGCGATCCCCATCCAGGTCAACGCCCTCCAGGCGATGTGCCGGCAGGTCTTCGGCTTCCGCCTGGCCATGATCGCCCTGGCCACCCC
>NZ_VJZD01000368.1 GCF_009377175.1 Streptomyces adustus | reverse complement strand
CGGTGGGGAAGCCGGGAATCCGGCAGGCCCACACGGGGACGTCGCTGATCCATTCCGTGATCGCGGTGAGCGAGCGGGCACCGGCCAGGACACCCGCTGCGGCCGCGGCGACCCGAACAGACAACCGTCAGCAACGGCCACGGACCCCCCGCGGGTCGGGCACCAGAACCAGGAATCCGGGTGGCCCTCGGCGAGGCGCAGCGACTGGCGGGGCAGGTCGCCCTGCGCGGCCAGGACGAGCGGCAGCCGGTGCCGCTGCTCGTCACGGAGCATTCGCTCGGGGTGGCCCGCGTGCACGAGATCAGCTTTCCGCAGGGCGACCCGCCGCAGGGCGATGGGGAGCGGGGCCGCGGCGCCGGGTCCTTCGCGGACCAAGTGCTGAGGGAACTCGGCGCCGCCTACCCGGACCTGGTGGCCCTGCTGGCCGAGCTGTATCCGGGCAACGCCCGATGGCGCAACACTGATCACTTTCTGACGGTCCTGCACAACACGCGTGAGGTGTCCGCCGGGCTGTCGCACCAGAGCATGGCGTCGAACCTGGCCGCGATGCTGGACAACGGCCTGCGGATCGGTGTGGACCAGTGGACCCCGTTCGGGCGCAGGCGCATCGAGATCCGGGTCCAGGCGGCGCTGACCACCGGAGAGTACCTCGGCAGGCGGACGGAACAGCGGGGCCGCTTCAGCGCGCCGCGCAGCGACAGCCTCGGCGCGCAGCGCAGCAGTGGGCGTTGCTGGCAGGTCGGCGTCGAAGGCGCGGACTCTCTGCGCGACGGCGCCCAGGGGACCGCCGGCATGCCGCTGCAGGCGGAGACAGCGGCGGCCGGCGTGCGCTACGGCCGCCGCACGGAGTCGGAGAGCGGCTTCGCGCTGGCGGGTGGGGACGAGGTCACCTCGATCACCACGGGCGGCGCCGACTGGTACCGCTACGGCGTCCGGTTCACGGTCCACAGCGGTGGCCACTGGCGGCCGCGGCAGTGGCTGCGCGGCGTGCCCTCCGGACATCTGCTCGGCACGCAGGCGTTCGTCTCCGCAGACTTGGACCGGACGCTGATAGGTCCGGGAGCCCCAGGTGGTGAGCAGGCCGCCGCGGGGCGGGGGGAGGTGGTGCTGAGCGTGCCGGTCGAAACACCGGCGCCGCCTCCCTCCCGCGGCCCGCGGAGCCGCCGGTGCCGATGCCCGCGGAGGGCGCCCGCGCCATGGCGCTGGGAACGACGCAATGGCTGGACGGCGTGGCCGCACAGCAAGGTCACCTTCGAACCGCGTCCCCGGTCGATCCTGGCCCATCCCCACACGACCCTCGACGTGACGCAGGGCCCGCAGCTGCTCGACATGGCCCGCAGGGTGCTGGACCGAGCGGCGGGCGGCTCGTGGCAGTTCCGGCTGGAGGGTACCGAAGGCAGGGACGAAGGGGATCTGCCGCTCCTGCTCGAAAGCCGGATAGCGAACTTCGGTACGACGTCCGCGCCCTTGGGCGGGCATTGGTCGCTGCTCAGCGCGGCGCCCTATCTCGACCGCACCACCATGCTGGGCTACCGCACCACGCTGCTCGAATCGGGGCTGACCGCCGTCGGCCGGCCCGTGAAGATGACGGCCTGCTGGCCGATGAGGCGCGCGGTGCGATCGGTGAGGAGTCGTCGGTGCGCGGCCTGGAGCTGGACCGGCAGGCGGTCTTCCATGTCGAGGAGCTGGAGGCGGTAGCGTCGGAGGCGTTCGCCCGCCACCCGGATCTGCGCGCGCGGATCCGCGCCGTCGGCGGCCGCGTGCCGGACGAACTGAGTCGCCAACTCACCGCGCGCCAGACGCAGACACTGGTTACGAGGACGCTGTTGACCGCACGCCGTTGGGAGCAGGACACGGCGGCCGGCGCGGCCCGCCTGGCCGCCCGCAGTACGCGCCGCGGGCTGATCGTCGTGGAGGAGGACGGCTCCCACGAGTACTACGCCGCAGGACGGCCGGACGAGTCCGGCACGGGCCCCGACGCGATCGTCTACCGGCGCGGGGGTTCCTAGCTCGCCGCGCTGCCGAGGCGCGCCGGCCCGGCGCCGGCCGGCCCCGTGGCGGCTCCTTTGCACCTGACTCCCGACGAGGCGAGGCGACGGGAGATCAGGCACGGCAAACAACCGGTCCGCGAGTACGGCCATGCCGGCCGCCGAGGCTGATCAGCTCGCGGGGTCACCGCGAGTGTGCCCGGCGGTGGACGGAGGGGTCGGGCCCTGAGGGACGCTTTTGTCGGAAGTCAGCCGCCCGCCGCGGTCAGCGCTGCCCTTCTGACGCCGCTCGATCTCCGGCGGGCTTCGCTGAGCATGCTCCGCTCCTCCTGCGTGAGCGCGGCGAGGATCCTCGGGTTCTTCAGCCAGCCGTTGAGCAGGGCATGGGAACCGCCGAGCCTGAGGGAGTACGACCACAGGCTCTCGCCCGGGGAGTCGTCGCCCCAGCCCGCTGCCCACTTCAGGAGATGGCCGACCTTCTCTTCGCTGTCGTAGCGAACCGGCATGGGATACACGGATCTACCTCCACCTCGGTGCTTCGGCGGCACGTGCCAGTGGCTGGCCGCGTCGAACGGTCGCGTTTGCCTTACGGGGCCCTCGCCGCGCAGCGAGGGAAGCGCTCGGGGCCTGTCCGGGGTGGTGAGTGACGGACCGGGCCGCGCCTTGCGGGTCTGGTAGTCGACGGTGAAGGCAGAGCAGTTACCTACATGTTAGGCACTAGTGACTGGCCGGGTGGTGAAGAGAGGGTCTCAAACCGCTCTACGGATAGGGACAGTTAAGGGCAATACTATTTAAATCACTCTTCCGATTGGTGCTTACTTGTTATGTAGCTCAGTCCGGGTGTGCTCGGCGATGGTTCGAGCAGGGCCGGGTTCCCTGATCTGTCCCGCGGAGGCGGTGAGGGTCACTCCCGCATTTGATTGATCTGCGCATGTCGGCGGTCCGATGTTGGCACGCCCTCACCCGGCGATGCCGTCTGAACGTGTATACCGGGACGGACAACCAGAGCCGGAACGTGCCGTCCGGAATGGGAGCCCAGCACTGCGACACTCGGGGCTCCGCGAACATGCCCGCACCGTCCCGGCTGGTTGCCCTTGAGGGCCAACCACGCGATGCAGAACGAGCGAGGGGCACTGACGCGAGTTACAGTCGGACAGGCGAGGGCGGGGCAGCGGGACTACTGAGTGGCTAACTAAACTCATTGATCACGGCGTGCACTTCAGAAATGCTTGCTGGAAGCAGTTGCTGGTGGCTGGTACGTCCCCAACCTGCCCGGCGGATCTTGCTGGCCGAATGCTGGATGTGAGCGTGCCCCGGTGTATTGAGCAAGCAGAAAAATGGTGCCCTTTAGAGCGCAGCAGGCCCACGACCTTCGCCGAGTCGGACTCTTCGCGGTCGATGGAGGCGCGCATCACGTGGCAGCACACGGAAATGTCGGGCATCGGTCCCGTCAGTACAGGACGCCGGAGCCCCACCCGTCGGGCGCCCGTGCGCCGAAGATCCCCGGTGAGCTCATTCCGAACCATGTGGCGATCGTCATGGACGGGAACGGCCGCTGGGCCAAGGAGCGAGGCCTGCCCCGCACCGACGGGCACACCGTGGGTGGGGAGCGCGTTCTTGAGGTGTTGCAGGGCGCCATCGAGATAGGTGTTGAGAACGTCTCCCTGTATGCCTTCTCCACCGAGAACTGGAAGCGCTCCCCGGACGAGGTGCGCTTCCTGATGAACTTCAACCGTTCCTTCATCCGCAGAACTCGTGACATCCTTGACGAGCTCGGCGTCCGAGTCTGTTGGGTGGGTCGGACGCCCAAGCTTTGGAAGTCCGTCGCCAAGGAACTCCAGGTCGCCCAAGAGCAGACAAAGGGCAACGACCGCCTGACCCTGTACTTCTGCATGAACTACGGCGGTCGAGCCGAGGTCGCGGATGCAGTGAAGGCCCTGGCCGCGGACGTCGCCGCCGGCCGACTCGACCCGGACAGGGTCAGCGAAACGACCCTCCAGCGATACATGTACTATCCGGGCATGCCGGACGTGGACCTGTTCTTGCGTCCCAGCGGCGAGCAGCGTACGTCCAACTTCCTGCTCTGGCAGAGCGCCTATGCCGGACTGGTGTTCCAGGACGTGCTGTGGCCGGACTTCGATCGCCGCGACCTTTGGCGCGCATGCCTCGAATTCGCATCCCGGGGTGGACACCGCGCGGATGTGGTCCCCAGTTCTGAGGCAACAGCCGTAGACCAGTTTCCTGGACACCCTTTCCCCAACTACCGGTAGTTCGTTAACCTCGATCTTGCATGACGGTCCGCCGACGGAGTCGGTGGACCGTTTCGCTTTCTGTGGCTGATGGTGGGCATGCCAGCGGACCGAGTGTCGCGTCGGGTGGGCGCCGGGTTCCACTGCTCCGGGCTGGGCTCTCTTTTCGTAGGGACAGGCGATCCTCTGGTCAGCCGGGGGTGGGCAGGAGCGCGAGCCGTTCAAGGGCGGTGGTGATCTCGTCCGCCCAGGGCCAGTGCTGGGCGAGACGGAGAATCCTGCGTCGGCCGGTGGTGACGAGTTGGGCAGCCGCGGAGAACAGGCGGAATCGCAGGCGGCGGGGTTCCCAGAGCCGGGTTTTGCCGGTCAGGGCGAGCATGGGCATCCAGGCCAGCAGGTCGAGGGCGATCTGGACGATCTCCAGCCAGACCTTGTTCTGGGCTGTTGTATGGAGTGGCAGGTTGCGCAGGCCGGTGGCCCGGGCGGCCCTGATCCGGTCCTCGGCCCGGGCCCGCAGCCGGTGACGGAGTTCGAGTTGGGCGATCGGCTGGTCAGGGGTGTTGGTTGCGAGGCACGTGATCCGCATGCCGTCCGCGTCCGTGATTCTCAACTGGGCGCCGGGATGGGGATGTTCCTTTCGAATGATCAGTCGCATGCCCTTGGGCCAGCCGTCCAGGAGCTTGCCGGTGAGCTCGGCGACCCAGGCCCCGTCACGGACCTCACCGTCGGTCTCGACGGCCGGTGTCCAGGCGGAAACGGGGACCTTCAGCACATGTTCGTGGATCGCTTCGGTGATCACCATGCCGACGGAGTAGGACAGCCAGCGCCCCCGCCTGGCGAGCCAGGACACGAAGTCGTGGGTGCCGCCCGCGGAGTCCGTACGGATCAGCGTCTGACGCCCCCGCCGGTAGTGCTTCGGCAGTTGAGCCAGAGCGAGTTGGGCGGTGGTGATGTGGTCGGCTGCCGTGTTCGAGCCCGCGTTTCCCGGCCTGAGGAGGGCGGCAACGGGCTCACCGGTTCCGCCCGGTCCATGGTCGAGGAAGGCCGACAGTGGGTGATGGCCGTAGGTCTTCTTCCAGGTCGGGGCCGCGTCCTGTTTGTCGGAGTGGGCGATCACGAGAACGCCGTCGAGATCGATGACGACCTGGCCATCGGCGTCCGGAGCGTCCTTGCCGGCCAACGACCAGGCACACTGGCGGACTTGGGAGCGTGCGGAGCGGATGGCCTGCAGGGCCTTCTCACCGGAGGCGGCGAGGGTGTCGATCAGTCGGGAGATGGTCGGGTCGGAGGCGACCGGGCCGAAGACGGCCGGCTCACACCGCAGCATCGCGACGTCCGCGAGGCAGTCCCCGCCCAGTGCCACCGCCAGGGCGCCGACGGGGATGAAGGCGTGGTGGATGCGGGGATGGTCCTCGAGCCAGGTCCGGGTGGACAGGCTGTTGTGGCTGGACAGGTTGTCGGTGACGATCCAGATCTGGCCGGTCGGGTTGGCGTCCTCGATCTGTTGCAGGAACTGCTGGTAGAAGACGCTGTTGCGGGGGGATGCGGTGATGGTCAGGGCTTGGCCGTCGGAGTCGCAGGCCGGCGTAGACCCACGTCTTCTGCGGTCCGCGGCTGTAGTCGAGTCCGGCTTTGATCCGGTGCCCGTCGGGTGACCAGGCGGGTGCGGGCGGGAAAGTCCGCGGGATCACCGGTCCCAGCTCGTCGGCGCAGATCACCGTCACGTCGCCGGGCGGCTGGGTGTAGAGGCCGATGATCCTTGTCCTTTTGGGACGAAGTCCGGGTCCTTCGACCGCATCCACGAGCGGGTGCGGCGCCAGCGCACGCCCTCGGCGAGCAGGATGCGGCGCGCCTGCGAGCGGGCCACCTCGATCCCCTCGGCCCGCGCTGCCGCGGCCAGGGAATCCAGCGTCCATTCGGCCGGCCCGGACTCGTCGAAGGCCCACAGTTCCCCGACGGGCTCCCACCGCAGCCGCCCCGGCGGCACAGTCTTGACCAGGGAAATGATCCGGGACCGCTCGTGCTCGGTGATCCGCCGCTTACGGCCCTGCCCACCCAGATCATCCAGCCCCTGCAGACCCAGACGGTTGAAGCGGTGGAGCCAGCAGCGGACCGTCTTCCGGCTGTAGTCCAGCTCCACCGCGATCGTCGGCACCCGCAGCCCCGACCAGCTCAACTCGATCATCCGGGCCCGCATCACCGCATCCCGCGGAGCCTTCCGCACCCGCGCCAGTCGGCGAACGACAGCCCGCTCGTCC
>NZ_VJZD01000367.1 GCF_009377175.1 Streptomyces adustus | reverse complement strand
CTCATGGGGTGACTACCTCGGAAACGCGACGGGGACGGGGACGGGGGAGGACGGGAGCGCGGCGGCCGGTCCGGCTCACTTGCCGAACGCGAGCATCAGCTTCTCCTTCGCGTCGTCCTTCCCGGTCAGGTGGGTGGTGGAGAGGTAGAAGCGCCCGTCGGCCCAGGCGATCGACTTCGAGAAGAAGCCGGACTCGATCCGGGCGGTGCCCTGCGGGTTCTGGAGCAGCTTCGTCGGGGTGTGGGCCGTGCCCGTGGTCGGGATCGAGACGACCTGGCCGCCCGTGTCGTACGTCGGCTCGACATAGGCGACGAGCCGGCCGCCCTCGATCCGGATCGGCTGCATCGAGGAGTCCGCCGGAGACTTCACGCGCCACTTCTCCTTGCCGGTGGAGAGGTCGACGGCGACGATCTCGTTGGCTCCGGTGGTGGCCTTGGTGGGCAGGTAGAGGGTGTTCGCGTCGGCCGCGACGCCCTCGCAGCCCTGGAGGTCCCGGTCGAGCAGGGCCCAGCCGCACTCGGGGGCGAAGTCCTCGTCGACGCCGACCTCCGAGCGGAAGGTGCCGTCGGTCTTGATGGTGGAGATGTTCCAGGCGTTCTTGGCCTGGTTGGTCAGGTAGAGGACCAGCGGGTCGACCGAGTACGCCCGCTGCACCGACCAGCCCTTGTCGAGCTTCTGCGTCCACCGGACGTTGCCGGTCCGCGGGTCGAGACCCTGTACTTCCTCGTGCTCGTCGGCGCCGCCGGCACCGCAGGACGCCACGGAGACCAGCTGCCGCTCGCCACCGGCGAACGCGGTGGGGAAGCAGGCGGTGCCGTACTTCTTCTTGTCGAACAGCTTCTTGCCGCTGTGCAGGTCGTACGCCGTGCCGGACTGGGAACGGCCGACCATCAGCGTGTCACCGGCGAGCGTCAGGTCGACGGATATCACGCTGTCGAACAGCGCGCCGTCGGCGACCTGCGCGGTCCAGCCCTTCGCGCCCGTGTTCAGGTCGACCTGCTGGAGCTGGTTGCACTTGGCGCGGCTGCTGCTGCCGCTCATGTACGCCACGACGACCTTGTCGTCGGACGACTTGACGGGAGTGACCGCGCAGATCTTCTGCGGGAAGGTGATCGGGTCCCAGGCCGGCTTGCCGTCCGCGACGCCGTAGGCGACGAGTTCCTTGTAGGCCGCCTTCACCGCGGTCGTGCCGGTGATCCACATGCCGGGGGCGTCGGCTCCGGAGGCGGGCGCGTCGGGCGCCTCCTTGTACCAGAGCACCTTGGCCTCGCCGGGCTTGCGGCCCGCGTTGAGGTCCTGGGACTCCGCGTTGCCGCCGCTGCCGTCGCCCGGGTTGACCGGGGCGTCGGTGCCGGGGCTGTCGCTCCCGGACGCGACCGGCTTGCCGCCCTTGCCGTTCTTGCCCGCCTGGTCGTCACCGCCGCCGCTCGTGAGCGCCACCACGACGGCGCCGACGACGAGCAGCGCGACGACCGCGGCCCCGGCGACGAGCGCGGGCCGCCGCTTGAAGGGGTTGCGGGAACCGGCGGAGGGCGCGTCCGGGCCGATCGGGTACGGGGGCTGCGGCGGGTAGCCGTAGCCGGGCTGCGCGCCGTACGGGCCCGGCTGCTGCGGCCGGCCGTACGGACCTGCCTGCGGGGGCTGACCGTACGGACCTGCCTGCGGGGGCTGACCGTAGGGGCCGGGCTGCTGGGCGTACGGGCCCGGCTGCTGCGGGGCGCCGTAGCCGGGCTGCGGGGCCTGCGACGGCGGGGGCGGCACGGGCGCGCCGAAGCCGGGCCCGCCGGACGGCGGTTGGTCCTGCGGCGGGCCGAAGCCGCCCTGCGCGGACGGCTGGTCGGGCGGTTGCGTCATCGGCGTGTCTCCCCCTGGCTCACTGATTTCTCGCCACGCCCCGAGCCGTATGAGGGACGCGCAGACGTCCCGGCGAGTCATCAGACGCTCTGTTCTATCACCCGGCACCGACGGCGCACGGGCCTGCGGTCTCCCCTGTTCCCAAGGGAGAACCGGCCCGTGACGCCTCCGTTATGCGCCGTCGCGCCCCCTTCACACGACCCGCGCGCCGTACGCCCCGACCTGGCCGAGGATCAGGCGTCCTCGGCGAGTTCCAGCCAGCGCAGCTCCAGTTCGTCCCGTTCGCCCGACAAGTCCCTCAGCTGGGAGTCGAGTTCGGCCACCTTCGCGAAGTCCGTGGCGTTGTCGGCGATCTGGGCGTGCAGCTTGGACTCCTTTTCGGTGATCTTGTCCAACTGCCGCTCGATCTTCTGGAGTTCCTTCTTCGCGGCGCGCTGGTCGGCGGCGCTCTTCTCGGTCGTGACCCGGGCCGGGGCCGCGGGGCCGGAGGCGGCCGCGGCCGCCTCCTCCATACGCCGGCGACGCTCCAGGTACTCGTCGATGCCGCGCGGCAGCATCCGCAGGGTGGCGTCGCCGAGCAGGGCGAACACCCGGTCGGTGGTGCGCTCGACGAAGAACCGGTCGTGGGAGATGACGATCATCGACCCGGGCCAGCCGTCGAGGACGTCCTCCAGCTGGGTGAGGGTCTCGATGTCGAGGTCGTTGGTGGGCTCGTCGAGGAAGAGGACGTTGGGCTCGTCCATCAGCAGGCGCAGCAGTTGCAGTCGGCGGCGCTCACCGCCGGACAGGTCGCCCACCGGCGTCCACTGCTTCTCCTTGCCGAAGCCGAACATCTCGCACAACTGCCCGGCGGTCATCTCACGGCCCTTGCCGAGGTCGACGCGCTCGCGCACCTGCTGGACGGCCTCCAGGACCCGGGTGGCGGGGTTCAGCTCGGCGACCTCCTGGGAGAGGTAGGCGAGCTTGACGGTCTTGCCGACGTTGACGCGTCCGGCGGCGGGCTGCGTCTCGCCCTGGCTGCGGGCGGCCTCGGCCATGGCCCGCAGCAGGGACGTCTTGCCGGCGCCGTTGACGCCGACCAGGCCGATGCGGTCGCCGGGGCCGAGCTGCCAGGTGACGTGCTTGAGCAGCACCTTGGGGCCGGCCTGGACGGTGACGTCCTCCAGGTCGAAGACGGTCTTGCCGAGCCGGGACGAGGCGAACTTCATCAGCTCGCTGGTGTCGCGCGGCGGCGGCACGTCGGCGATCAGCTCGTTGGCGGCCTCGATCCGGAAGCGCGGCTTGGAGGTGCGGGCGGGCGCGCCGCGCCGCAGCCAGGCCAGCTCCTTGCGGACCAGGTTCTGCCGCTTGACCTCCTCGGTCGCGGCGATCCGCTCGCGCTCGGCGCGGGCGAAGACGTAGTCGGAGTAGCCGCCCTCGTACTCGTGCACGTCACCGCGCTGCACGTCCCACATCCGGGTGCAGACCTGGTCGAGGAACCAGCGGTCGTGGGTGACGCAGACGAGCGCGGAGCGGCGCTCGCGCAGGTGCTGGGCGAGCCAGGAGATGCCCTCGACGTCGAGGTGGTTGGTCGGCTCGTCGAGGACGATCAGGTCCTGCTCGTCGATCAGGAGCTTGGCGAGCGCGATACGACGCCGCTCGCCACCGGAGAGCGGGCCGATGACGGTGTCCAGGCCCTGCGGGAAGCCGGGCAGGTCGAGCCCGCCGAACAGGCCGGTCAGCACGTCCCGGATCTTGGCGTTGCCCGCCCACTCGTGGTCGGCGAGGTCGCGGATGACCTCGTGCCGGACGGTGGCGGTCGGGTCGAGGGAGTCGTGCTGGGTGAGCACGCCCATCCGCAGCCCGCCGTTGTGGGTGACGCGGCCGGAGTCGGCCTCCTCCAGCTTGGCGAGCATCCGGATCAAGGTGGTCTTGCCGTCGCCGTTGCGGCCGACCACCCCGATCCGATCACCCTCGGACACGCCGAGCGAGATGCCGTCGAGGAGGGCACGGGTGCCGTACACCTTGCTGACGTTCTCGACATTGACCAGGTTGACGGCCATTTCACTCCTGCGCAGGGGGGTCGGTCAGCCTTCTAGCCTAGGCCCTGCGGGGGCGGGAGCGGGGCGCGAGGAGTTGGTCACTCTTTGTGATGACGTGATCGGGAACGGGCCGCTACCGTAAAGGGCAGGCAGCAGGATCCCGCCCATGGGAGGAACCATGACCGCCGAGTCCGTAGAGCCTCGCGTCCAGTGGCCGGTGCCGCCGCAGGACGGCTACACCGTGGACGACCTGTTCACGCTTCCGGATCTCCCGCCGCACACCGAGCTGATCGACGGGAGCCTGGTTTTCGTGAGTCCGCAGCGCCGTTTCCACTACCTGGTGATCGACCTGCTGTTCAACAGGCTGTACGACTCGCTCCCCTCGGGGCTCAGTGTCGAACGGGAGATGACCGTCGTCATCGACGACCGCAATGGCCCCGAACCGGACATCAGCGTGGTGCGGGCCGACGCCGTCACCGGACTCGACCAGACCAGGTTCGAGGCAGAGGACGTGCTCCTGGCCGTCGAGGTCGTCTCACCGGAGTCCGAGTCCCGTGACCGCACCACCAAGCCTCACAAGTACGCGGCCGCCGGCATCCCGAACTTCTGGCGTGTCGAGCAGAACGGAGCGGACGGCGGGCCGATCGTCCACGTCTACGAACTCGACCCGATGACCAACGCATACGTGCACATGGGTGTGCACCGGGATGTCCTCAAGGTCGACAAGCCCTACGCCGTCGCCATCGAGCTGACGGCACTCGGCGGGAGGTAGCCGAAGGCAACCCCTCAGACCACCGTCGCCCCCGCCACCGGCCCCGCCGCCGTCCGTACCGTGCGGCACGTGCCGGAGGCCCCGAGCGCCTGCGCCACCTTCTCCGCCGATTCCGCGTCGCGGGTCAGGAAGGCCGTCGTGGGGCCGGACCCGGAGACCAGCGCGGCGAGCGCACCCGCCCCGCGGCCCGCCGCCAGCGTGTCGGCCAGTTCCGGGAAGAGGGACAGCGCGGCGGGCTGGAGGTCGTTGGTGACGGCCGCCGCCAGCGCCTCGGGGTCGCCCTTCGCGAGCACCGCCAGCAGATCGGCCGAGGCCACCGGCTCCGGGATGTCCCGGCCCTCGGCCAGCCGGTCGAACTCGCGGAAGACCGCCGGGGTCGACAGGCCGCGGGCGGCCATCGCGAACACCCAGTGGAAGGTCCCGCCGACCTCCAGAGCGGTCAGCCGTTCCCCGCGCCCGACGCCCAGCGCCGCCCCGCCGACCAGGCTGAACGGCACGTCGCTGCCGAGCTCGGCGCAGATCTCCAGCAGTTCCTCGCGGGAGGCTCCGGTGCCCCACAGCGTGTCGCAGGCGAGCAGCGCGCCCGCGCCGTCCGCGCTGCCGCCCGCCATGCCGCCGGCCACCGGGATGTCCTTGGCGATGTGGATGTGCACGGCCGCATCGAGACCCCGCCGCCCGGCCAGCGCGATCGCGGCGCGCGCGGCGAGGTTGGTGCGGTCCAGCGGGACCTGGGCGGCGTCCGGGCCCTCGCAGGTGACCCGCAGCTCGTCGGACGGGGTCACGGTGACCTCGTCGTACAGCCCGACGGCCAGGAAGACGTTGGCCAGGTCGTGGAAGCCGTCCGGCCGGGCCGCCCCGACCGCGAGCTGGACATTGACCTTGGCCGGAACCCGTACCGTGACGCTCACTCGCCCGTCCCCTCGTAGGCGTCCTTGTGCTCGGCGATGCGCGCGAACTCCTCGACCGTCAGCGACTCCCCACGGGCCTGCGGCGAGACACCGGCGGCGACCAGGGCCGCCTCGGCGGCCGCCGCGGAGCCCGCCCAGCCGGCGAGCGCCGCGCGCAGCGTCTTGCGGCGCTGCGCGAACGCCGCGTCGACGACCGCGAAGACCTCCGTCCGGGAGGCCGTGGTCTTGATCGGCTCGGTCCGCCGGACCAGCGAGACCAGCCCGCTGTCGACGTTCGGCGCCGGCCAGAAGACATTGCGGCCGATCGCTCCGGCCCGCTTGACCTCGGCGTACCAGTTGGCCTTGACGGAGGGCACGCCGTAGACCTTCGAGCCGGGCGCGGCGGCCAGCCGGTCGGCGACCTCCGACTGCACCATCACCAGGGTGCGCTCGATGCTCGGGAAGGTCTGGAGCATGTGCAGCAGCACGGGGACGGCAACGTTGTACGGGAGGTTCGCGACCAGCGCGGTCGGGGCCGGGCCGGGCAGCGCGCCGACGTGCATCGCGTCGGAGTGCACGAGCGCGAACCGGTCGGCGCGCTGCGGCATCCGGGCGGCGACGGTCGCGGGCAGCGCGGCGGCCAGCACGTCGTCGATCTCCACCGCGGTGACCCGGTCGGCGGCCTCCAGCAGGGCGAGGGTGAGGGAGCCGAGCCCCGGACCGACCTCGACGACCACGTCGTCGGGGCGGACCCCGGCGGTGCGCACGATACGGCGGACCGTGTTCGCGTCGATCACGAAGTTCTGGCCGCGCTGCTTGGTCGGGCGCACCCCGAGGGCGGCCGCCAGTTCGCGGATGTCGGCGGGGCCCAGCAGGGCGTCAGGGGTGGGGCTGCTCACGGCACCAGGGTACGGGGCCGCGGGCGGCCCCTCGTCCGGTCACCGGCCGCGCCCGGCGCGCGCCTTGTCCC
>NZ_VJZD01000366.1 GCF_009377175.1 Streptomyces adustus | reverse complement strand
GGCCCGCACCCCCCTGCCCGCACCGCGCCGCCCGGGCGGCGCCACCGTCGTGGCGCTGCGCAGCGAACCCTGGCTGGAGCGGGCCGCAGCCCTCGCCGGCGAGCTGGCCCGCGACCGCCAGGTCGTGGTGGAGCGCGCCGAGCAGGTGCTGTGGGACCTGCGGCTGAGCCGCTCGGCCTACTGGTCCGAGGAAGCGGCCCTGCTTGCCCTGCTCACCCTGGTCCACGGCGACCGCGCCGACAGCGCGGCCGAGTGGTGCGAACGCCTCACCCTGGATGCCGCCGAACGCGCCACGCCCACCTGGCAGGCCGTCTTCCAGGCGGTCCGCGCCACGATCGCGGTGTACCAGGGCGACCTCGCCGCGGCCGTCGAGCAGGGGCACCTCGCGCTGGACCTGCTGCCGGCCAAGTCGTGGGGGGTGGCCATCGGGCTGCCGCTGTCCAGCCTGGTCGTCGCCACGACCCGGATGGGCCGCTACGACGACGCGCTGCGCCATCTCTCCCAGGCCGTGCCGGCGGCGATGTACGAGAGCTGGTACGGGCTGCCCTTCCTCCAGGCCCGCGGCATCCACCACCTGGCCACCCACCACCACCGGGCCGCCCTGCGGGACTTCCTGTCCTGCGGGGAGCTGCAACGCCAGTGGGGCGTGCAGGACCTGGGACCACTGCCCTGGCGGGCCGGTGCCGCCGAGGCCTGCATCCAGCTCGGCAACACCGACCGGGCCAAACAGCTCGTGCACGAACAGCTCTCCCGCTCCGGCGCCGGCGGCGGCAGGGCCCGCGGTCTCGCACTGCGGCTGTACGCGGCCACCTGCGCACCCGGGCGCGGGCTGCAACTGCTCAACGAGGCACTGGAACTGCTGGAGTCGGCCGGGGACCGCTTCGAACAGGCGCGGGTCCTGGGCGACATGAGTCGGCTGTACGGCGAGGTCGGCGAGCAGCGCCGGGCTCGGATGCTGTTCCGCCAGAGCCTGCACGTCGCCAAGGCCTGCGGGGCGCAGCCGCTGACACAGGAACTGCTCGCGGGCTCCACCGACGCCGGTACCGAGCGCCAGCCGCTCCTGCCCTCGCACGAGGGGTCGGTGCGCGAACTCACCGGCTCCGAGGTGCGGGTCGCCTCGCTCGCCGTCATGGGCTACACCAACCGCGAGATCGCGGCCCGCCTGTACGTCACGCCGAGCACGGTGGAACAGCACCTCACCCGGGTCTACCGGAAGCTGAACATACAGCGCCGCCAGGACCTGCCGTCGTTCCTGTGGCCGAACGCCTCCAAGGCCGGCTGAAGCCGCGCCCCGCCTTCCCGAGCCGCCCCCGATCCCCTCTTCCCCCCGATTCCCGTTTCCTGCACGGAGGTTTTCCAGGTGTTCGACACAGATTCCTATCTGAAGAAGCTGGGGTACTCCGGTCCTCTGGAGCCGACCCCGCAGCTGCTGCGCACGCTCCACAAGCTGCACCTGATGAAGGTGCCGTTCGACAACTCGCTCAACGCCGGCCGCGGGCTGGACATCTGGGAGTACGTCGACATCGACGTCGACGAGACCTTCGACGCGGTGATCACCGGCGGCCGTGGCGGCGTCTGCCACGAACTCAGCGGGCTCTTCCGCAACCTGCTCACCCGGCTGGGCTTCGACGTGGCCGTCATGGCCGCCGGGGTCCGGATGGCCAACGGCGAGTTCGGGCCCGAGATGGAGCACATGCTCCACGTCGTCTCGTTCGGCGAGGAGCGCTGGCTCGTCGACGTCGGCTTCGCCGGCCCCTCCTTCCTGGAGCCGCTGCGCCTGGCCTCGGGCCACGAGCAGGAGCAGTACGGCTGCACCTACAGGCTGGACGCCCAGGACGGGCACTGGACCCTCAACCGGCGTCCGCTGGAGGGTGCCTGGGAGGTCGTCTACCGCCTCCCCGACGTCGTGCGCGAGCTGTCGGACTGGCGCGGCGATGCGACCCTGCGCGAATACGCGCGCGAGCTCAACTCCGCGGTGACGCTGATCCGCGGCCGCGCCTTCGCCACCGGCCAGCTGACCCTGATCGGCAAGCGCCTGATCACGGTGGCGCAGGGCCGCCAGCAGATCCGTGTCCTGGTCAAGCCCGCGGACTACGACAACGCCGTGGAGTCCATCCTGGTCACGGAGATCTGACGGGCCCGGCCACCGCCCAGGCAGCGACGACGCCGAGGGCGCCCCCCGGCAGGAGGGCGCCCTCGAACGCGAGGCGGCCCCGCCGGTGCAGGCACCGGCCGGCCCGCGGAGGCGGCCGCTGGTGAACAGGCGCCCGGATCAGGCGACTTCGGCCACGGCCGGGCACAGGGCCAGCAGCTGGTCGGGCCGGTGCAGGGCCGCGTGCGGGGCGGCGGCGAGGAGTTCGGCCGCGTCGCACTCACCCCACAGCGCGGCCACCGTGTCGACACCGGCCGCGCGGGCCGCCGCGATGTCGGTGACGGCATCGCCGACCATCATGGCCTCCTCGGGACGGGCACCGAGCAGTTCCAGCGCACGCAGCACGATGTCGGGCGCAGGCTTGGCCCGGGCCACCTCGTCGGAGCCGAGGACATGGTCGAAGTGGTGCAGCACACCGAGGGTCTCCAGCAGGTGCCGGGCCCGGGCACCGGCCTTGCCGGTGGCGATGGCGGTACCAAAGCCGCGCCTGCGCAGCTCCTCCAGCACCGGGGTGACGCCGGCGAACAGCGGAACCCGCCCGGCGAGCCGGTAGCTCTCCCGGACGAAGGGCTCCTCCATCTCCAGCGGCAGCCCCATGAGTTTCATGATGTCGGGAAAATATCGGCCCAGATGGCGCTCGTACTCCTCGAAGGGAGCCTTTCCGTCGCCGATGACCTCGGCATAGGCGATCGTGAACGCCTCCCGCATGACCGGAAAACTGTCCACGATCACACCGTCGAGATCGAAGACGACCACGCTCTTGGGGTGGCTGAACGGAGCGCCGGTCGTGCCGGCGGCACCGCTCGTCTCGGGGGCGAAGGCGATACCAGAGTGCATGGGGATCTCCCTGACGTCGGTATGTCGGTGCACGGCGGGGCCGGGGGAGTGCTGCGGGGCACGACCGGCCGTACAAAGGGCTTGATGCCGGCCGGGTTCACACGGCGGCGGGCACCGCCGGCGCGGGCCGCTCCCGGCGCGCCGAGGCGTAGAGCCGCTCGATGACACCGATGGTCCGGCGCGCCTCGGCGACGGCCCGGCCCTGGTAGCCGGGGTCGGCGAGCAGCCGGGGCAGCGCCCCGAGCTGCCGGTCGTACTCCGCACCGACCGGCTCCTCCTCGAACGGGACCGGCACGCTCTCACCATTGCTCACCAGCAGCAGTTCGGAGCCGCCCGCACGGTTGGGGCTGAAACCGAACGTGCACCGCAGCGAGACCGCTGCCGCGCTGCCCTCGACACGGATCACGGTGGTGTCCAGCGCCTCGTGCGAGGCCCAGCTGGCCCGCAGGGACACCGACACCCCGGTGGAGGTGAGAAGGAAACCCCGCGCGGTGTCCTCCACGTCCCCGCCGCCGGCCGGGGCCTGACCCTCCCCGTGCCGCCAGGAGGTGCCGTGCGCGGCGGCGCCCAGGAAGTCACCCGAGACGGAGCCGAGGACCTGGTCGTAGTCGACGGCGCCCAGCAGCGGGGCGACCGTGTCCAGCAGATGCCAGCCCAGATCGACCAGAGCACCGCCGCCGGACAGGTCACCGCGGGTGAACCAGCCGCCCGCGTCCGGCACCCCCTTGGCCCGCACCCAGGACACGTCGATGTGCCGGATCTCGCCGGCCTTGCACGCCACAGCGGCGCCCAGAGCGGCGACGTCCGCGCGGTAGCGGGCAGCGCTGCCCGCCAGCAGCACGGCGCCCGCCTCGCGCTCGGCCGCGGCCAGCCGGACCGCCTCGGCGGAGGAGAGACAGACGGGCTTCTCCAGGAAGACCGGCACTCCCCGGCGCAGCAGACCGGTGGCCACCGGGGTGTGCAGATGATTCGGTACGGCGACCACGGCGAGATCCGCCAGGTCGGTGGTCACCTCCGCGACGTCGGCCAGCACGCGGATGCCCGGCCAGGCGGCCGCGGCGGCCTGGCGGGCCGCCGGTGACGGGTCGGCCACCGCCACCACCTCGTACGCCGGATGCGCGAGCAGCCGGGACAGCCAGATCTCCCGCCCCGCCCAGCCCAGCCCCACGACGGCCACGCGCAGGCGCGTGGTCACAGCGCCGCCAGGGTGTCGGAGAGGATGTCGGCGATCTGGTGCATCTCCCGCTCCCCGGCGAGCAGCGTGCGGTGGTGCAGCCAGATGGCGTCGGCGTACACCGCCTCGGTGTTCGGGCAGCGGGCGGCGACCGCCTCGACACTCTCCTCGGGCGCGCCGGTCTCCCAGAAGCCGTCCGAGCGGTAGATCGCCCGGAACGCGGCGAACGCCGGCAGCCCGCGCTCGATCAGCGCGTCGACCAGCTGGTTACGGCGCTCGGCAGTCATACCGGGAATACGGAACATCGCCATGTAGTGCGGGTTGCGGGTGACCCGCTCGTCGACGCTCTGCGGCTGCACGCCGTCGATCTGGGCCAACAGCTGCGACAGCACCGGCCAGTTGCGCTCCCGCGTGTCGATCTGATCGCCGAGCCGGGCCAGTTGGGCGCGCAGCACGCTCGCGGAGAACTCGTTCAGCCGGAAATTGGAGCCCGAGGTCTTGTGGTAGTAGTACCGGTCCGTGCTCGGCCGGCCGCAGCTGTGCCGCAGGAACGCCTGCTCGCGCTGCTCGGCGTCCACGAAAGTGACCAGACCGCCCTCGCCGGCCGTCATCAGCTTGCCGTTCTGGAAGCTGAACGCGGCGACCGCGCCCAGCTCGCCGACCTTGCGGCCCATCCACTCCGCGCCGTGCGCATGCGCGGCGTCCTGGATCAGCGCCACCCCGCTGTCCGCGGACAGCTTGCCCAGCGCGTCCATGTCGCACATCTGGCCGGCCATGTGGACCGGCATGATCGCCGCGGTGCGCTCGGTGATCGCGTTCGCGGCGGCCACCGGGTCGATGTTGTAGGTGTCCGGGTCGATGTCCACCGGCACGGCGACAGCACCGAGCCGCTGGGCCGCCTGCGACGAGGAGATGAAAGTGAACGCCGGCACGATCACCTCGGTGCCGGGGCCCACGCCCAGGACCTGCAGGGCGAGTTCGAGGGCATGCGTGCCGTTGGTGACCGCCAGGGCGTGCTCGGTGCCGTGGTAGGCGCCGAACTCCTCCTCGAAAGTGTCGACCTCGCTGCCGCCCATCCGCCACCACTGGCCCTGGTCGAGAGCGCGAATGAGACCGGTGCGCTCCTCGTCCCCGAACTGGGGCCACGCCGGGAATTCAGGCTTCGGCCGGGAATTCTGAGTCATTTCTCTTCCGCTCCTCCGCAGACAGAAATTGTGTCCCGAATCTACCGGCGCGAAAGCGGGCAGGTCATCCCCCTAAGGGGCCCCTATATCCCCCTTGTCAAGGGTCGCGCCACGGAATCGCAATTCCTCTTCGCACGGCATTGCTCTAGCCTTTTTCAGCAGGCAGTCACCTGGAGGCGACATGAGCGAGCTGCTACTCCTGAACGGGCCGAACCTCGGCATTCTCGGGCGTCGTGAGCCCGAGATCTACGGCACGGAAACCCTGAACGACATAGCCGAAGCGGTGGCGGACGAGATCGCCGACCGCGGCTGGAAGGTGAGAAACATCCAGCATGAATCGGAGGCGGAACTCATCCGCGCCATTCAGGACGGCTATGACACGGTCGGAGCCATCGTCAATCCCGGGGCGCTTATGATCGCGGGCTGGAGCCTGCGGGACGCACTCGCCAGTTACCCGCGTCCCTGGATAGAGGTGCACATCTCCAACATCTGGGCGCGGGAGTCCTTCCGGCACGCCTCGGTGATCGCCCCGATCGCCGACGGCCTGATCGCAGGCCTCGGCTCCACCGGCTACCGGCTCGCGGCCCGGGCCCTGCTCGCCCTGACCGAGGCCGAGGCCCGATGAACACCGCCACACCCGTGCACGGCCGCCCCACGCCGGCCGTGCATACGGCCACCGACCCGTGGATACGGCGCTTCCAGCCGGCCCCCGACGCCCCCGTACGACTGGTCTGCCTGCCGCACGCGGGCGGTTCGGCCGCGCTCTACCTCCCCTTCGCCCGCGCCCTGTCCCCCCTCGCCGACGTACTGGCGATCCAGTACCCCGGCCGCCAGGACCGCCGTGCCGAGCCGGGCATCACCCGCCTCGAGGACCTGGCCGACCTGGTGGCCGACGCCCTGGCCCCCTGGACGGACCGCCCCCTGGTCGTCTTCGGGCACAGCATGGGCGCCCTCCTCGGCTACGAGGTGACGGCCCGCCTCGAATCGGCGGGCACCGCGCCCCGGGCCCTGATCGCCTCGGGCCGCCGCGCCCCCTCCTGCCACCGCGCGGAATCGGTCCACCGGCGCACCGACGAGGGGGTCGTGGCCGAACTGAGACGACTGGGCGGCGCAGACCCCGCCTTCCTCGACGACCCCGAACTCCGCGCGATGATCCTCCCCTCGGTCCGCACCGACTACGAAGCGATAGAGACCTACAC
>NZ_VJZD01000365.1 GCF_009377175.1 Streptomyces adustus | reverse complement strand
GCCCCGGGCCGCACGGCCCGGGGCGCCCTCTCGTGTTCCCCTCGTTCCCGCGGCGCGGCGGGGTTCAGCGGCGCAGCGCCAGCAACAGCGTCCGCTGGGCCGTCGCCACCACCGCCGTGTCGACGAACCTCCCGTCCGGCAGCGCCTGCGCGCCCTGCTCCCGGGCCGCCGCCTTCACCACCGCCTCCGCCTGTTCGATCTCCTCGGCGGTGGGCAGATAGGCGCGCTCGATGACCGGGAGCTGGCGGGGGTGGATGGCCGCGCGCCCCAGGAAGCCGAGCGCCCTGCCGTGTGCACAGGTCGCGGCCAGGCCGTCCAGGTCCCGGATGTCCGGGTACACCGACTGGGCCGGAGGCGGCAGGCCCGCCGCCCGCGCGGCGACGACCACCCGGGAGCGGGACCAGTCCAGGCCCGTGTCACCGGGCACGCCCAGATCGGCCCTCAGGTCCGACTCGCCCAGCGAGATGCCCCGCAGCGCCGGGTGGGCGCGGGCGATGGCGTGGGCGTGCTCGATGCCCAGGGCCGTCTCCAGGAGGGCGTGCAGGGGCGGGGTGCCGGTGCCCGGGGCGTGCGTGCGGGCGGCGATGCCAGTGATCTGCTCCGGCGAGGTCACCTTCGGCAGGCGCAGACCGGACACCCCCGGCAGGGCGGCCACGGCGTGCAGGTCGGCCGCGACCAGCGGCCCGTCCAGGGCGTTGACCCGGACCTGGACGGGGACCTGCTGCGGCTGGGAGAGCAGCTCGGCGGTGGCCGCGCGGGCGTACTCCTTGCGGTCGGGGGCGACCGCGTCCTCCAGGTCGACCACCACGACGTCGGCGCCGCAGACGAGCGCCTTGGCGACCACCGCGGGGCGGTCCCCGGGGACGTACAGCCAGGTCAGCGGGGTCTCTGTCATACGGCGCCCTCCGCCCTCAGCTCGGCCAGCCGGGCCGGGCCCAGGCCCAGCTCGGTCAGCACCGCGTCGGTGTCCGCACCGTGCGGCCGGCCCGCCCAGCGGATCGCGCCGGGGGTGGCGGAGAGCCGGAAGAGGACGTTCTGCATGCGCAGCGGACCCAGCTCGGGGTCGTCGACGGTGGTGATCGTGCCGAGGGCCGCGTACTGGGGGTCGGTCATCACCTCGCGCACGTCCTGGATCGGGGCGACCGCGGCCTCCGCCTTGTCGAAGGCCAGCAGCACCTCCTCCCGGGAGCGCTCGGCGATCCAGGAGCCGACCGCCGCGTCGAGGACGTCGGTGTGCCGGGCCCGCTCGGCTCCGGTGGCGAACCACGGCTCGTCGATCAGCTCGGGGCGGCCGACCAGGTGCATCAGCCGCTCCGCGACCGACTGGGCGGAGGTGGAGACGGCGACCCAGCCGCCGTCGGCCGTGCGGTAGGTGCCGCGCGGGGCGTTGTTCTGGGAGCGGTTGCCGGTGCGCGGCTGGACGTGGCCGAGCTGGTCGTACCAGAGGGGCTGCGGGCCGAGGACGGTCAGGATCGGCTCGATGATCGCCATGTCGACGACCTGCCCCCGGCCGGTACGGTCCCGGGCGGCCAGCGCCGTCATCACGGCGTACGCGGTGGCCAGGCCGGCGATGGAGTCGGCCAGACCGAACGGGGGCAGGGTGGGGGGCGCGTCCGGTTCGCCGGTGATCGCGGCGAAGCCGCTCATCGCCTCGGCGAGGGTGCCGAAGCCGGGCCGGTGCGCGTACGGGCCGAACTGCCCGAAGCCGGTGACCCGGGTGAGGACCAGGCGGGGGTTGGCCGCGGACAGCTCCTCCCAGCCAAGATCCCACTTCTCCAGGGTGCCGGGGCGGAAGTTCTCGATGATCACGTCGGCCGTGGCGGCGAGCCGGAGCAGGGTCGCGCGGCCGCCGGGCTTCGACAGGTCGAGGGTGATCGTGCGCTTGTTGCGGGCGAGCAGCTTCCACCACAGCCCGACGCCGTCCTTCGACGGGCCGTGCCCCCGGGACGGGTCGGGTCTGGTCGGGTGCTCGACCTTGACGACCTCGGCGCCGAAGTCGCCGAGCATGGTGGCGGCCAGCGGGCCGGCGAAGAGGGTCGCGAGATCGAGGACGCGCAGACCGGTCAGCGGGGGATCGGTGCGCGGCACGGCCGGACGCGGGGTGCCGGGGGCGCCCGTGCGCGCGGTGCCGGTGCCGGGGGAGTCGGTGTGCGGGCCGCCGGAGGCCGGGGCGTCGGTCATGCGGTGTACCGTGCCTCGATCTCGGAGCGGTACGGCATCGACGCCGACGCCCCTTCCCGCTGCACGGACAGCGCGGCCGCCGCGGCGGCCCAGGTCAGGGCCTCCCGCACGGGCCGGCCCTCGCCGAGGGCCACCGCCAGCGCGCCGACGAAGGTGTCGCCCGCCCCGGTGGTGTCCACGGCACTCACCCGGGGCGCCGGGACGGTGAGCGGTTCGGCGCCCCGGGCCGCGTACAGGCTGCCCGCGGCGCCCAAGGTGACGACCACCTCCGGCACCTGGTCGAGCAGGGCGAGCGCCGCCTCGCGCGGGTCGGTGCGGCCGGTGAGGGCGGCGGCCTCGTGCTCGTTGGGGACCAGCAGGTCGACGGCGGCGAGCAGGTCGGGCGGGAGCGGCTGGACGGGGGCGGGCGTGAGGATCGTACGGACGCGGTGGGCACGGGCGGCGCGCGCTCCGGCGACGACGGCCCGCAGCGGGATCTCCAGCTGGAGCAGCAGGGCGTCGGCGGAGGCGACGAGGTGGTCGTCGGCCGGGGTGAGGTGGTCCACGGTGCCGTTCGCGCCGGGTACCACGACGATCGCGTTGCCGCCCTCGTCGTCCACGACGATGTGCGCGGTGCCGGAGGGGCCCTCGGCGGTCCGCAGCAGGCCGGTGTCGACGCGGGAGTCCTCCAGGGTGGAGCGCAGCCGGGTGCCGAAGGAGTCGTTGCCGACCGCGCCGATCATCGCGACGCCGGCCCCGGCGCGGGCGGCGGCGATGGCCTGGTTGGCGCCCTTGCCGCCGGGGATCGTACGGAACTCCCGTCCCGTCACGGTCTCCCCGCGCTGCGGGGCCTTCTCGACATAGGCGACGAGGTCCATGTTCGTGCTGCCGAGCACGACGATTCGGGTCATGGGCGAGATGCCTCCACGAGGGTGAGGTGGGCCAGGGTGTCGAAGCCGGTGCCGTCGAAGTCGCCGACGGAGGTGGAGAGGCGGTTCTTCAGGGGGGTGGTCCAGCGGTCGGGCAGCGCGGCGGGCGTGCCGGCGAGGAGGCCGGCGATGCTGCCGGCGGTGGCCCCGTTGGAGTCGGTGTCCCAACCGCCCGAGACGGCACGGCAGATGGAGCCGGTGAAGTCGCCGTCCGCGTGGGTGAGGGCGGCGGCGACGAGCGCCGTGTTGGGGATCGCGTGGACCCAGTGGTGGGTGGCCGAGTAACGGGCGTGGAGTTCGTCGACGACCGTGTCGAAGTCCGGCTGTTCCCGGGCCAGTTCGATGGCGTGGGTGACGGCACGGGCCAGCCGGGAGCGGGGCGGGACCACCGTCAGCCCCGTCCGCAGGCAGGCATGGATGTCTCCGCTGCTCGTACCGCCACCCACGCAGGCGTCGCCGAAGGCGGTCGCGATGACGGCCGCCGTGAACATCGCCGCGTAGACGCCGTTGGCGGTGTGGGTGAGGGTGGCGTCGCGGTGGGCCTGCTCGGCGGCCGCCCCGGGGTCGCCGGGGTTGGTCCAGCCGTGGACGTCGGCGCGGATCAGGGCGCCGATCCATTCGCGGAAGGGGTTGCGGTGCCTGGCGGTGTGCGGCGGGACGAGACCTGCCAGGAGGTTGCGGTAGGCCAGTCGTTCGGCGGTGAAGGTGCGGCCCGCGGGGAGCTCGTCCAGCCAGACGGTGGCGACGTCGACGGTGCTGAAGGACCTGCTGTGGCGTTGCAGCAACAAGAGGTTGAGCAGCGGGTAGTTGAGGTCGTCGTCCTCAGGC
The DNA here is from genome assembly GCF_009377175.1 of Streptomyces adustus. Classification (GTDB taxonomy): domain Bacteria; phylum Actinomycetota; class Actinomycetes; order Streptomycetales; family Streptomycetaceae; genus Streptomyces; species Streptomyces adustus. The sequence continues at coordinate 2,833 of NZ_VJZD01000365.1, read as the reverse complement.
ATGCCGTCGATGTTCTCGGCCAGCGAGGTGGGGGCCGAGCGGCGGTTCCAGGGGTGGGCGCGCAGCAGTTCGCCGGGGACGCCCTTGGCCGTGAACCAGCTGTTCAGCGGCCAGTTGCCGGTGGACCTGGCGAGGTTGCGGATGGCGGGCAGGGGGAGTTTCTCGACGGGCTTGCCCAGCAGGCAGCCGGCCGCTCGGCCCAGCCAGGCGGCCTCCAGCCGCAGCGGGCCGTCCGGGGCCGGGCGGCTGCCGCGCGGGGGCGGCGCGGGCCAGTCGGGGCAGCTCGCCCTGATCCCGGCCAGGTCCGTCGGTTCCTCGTCCGTCAACCTGCCGGGCAGGTCGGCGAGTTCGTCCAGCAGGTCCTCCGCCAGCTGGCGCAGCCAGCGCGAGGCGGGATCCGCCGACGCCCCCGCCCGCATCGGCGCGGGGTGGCCGCCCGCCGCCCGCCACCGGGCCGCGATCGCCGAGGCCTCCCGTCCGTCCTGGGCCGCCTGCCGGAGCTCGTGCCCCACCAGGTCCTCCGGCTGCACCCAGGTCAGCCGGAGCACCTCGGGCCCCCGATCTCGCAGAAGGCCGCCTCGTGGGCGCGGCGTCGGCGGACGTCCCGCTCGAAGATCTCCCGGGTCACCTCGGTGAGCGTACGGCCCGGCTCCCACAGGTCCAGCCGGCTGGCCTCGGCGACCGTCTTCGCCCAGTCCTCCGGCACCGGTGAGCCCAGCGCGCCCACCACCGCGCCCGCCATCGTCGCGATCGAGTCGCAGTCGCGTCCGTAGTTCACCGAACCGAGCACCGCCGTCCGGTAGTCGCCCGCCGACAGCACCACCATGCCCAGGGCGACGGGGAGTTCCTCGATCGCGTGCAGCCGGGACGGGCGGCGGGCGGCCAGCGACGGGGCGCGGTAGTCGGGGCCCACGGTGTCGAACGGGGCCACCGCCGCGCGCAGCGGGCCGAGCGCCGACTCGAACTCCGTGTACCGGGCGGCCGTCTCGCAGACCGCCTCGATCGCCGCGCGCGTGCCGTCCTTCGCCAGGGACAGACAGGCGGCCACGACCGAGTCGGGAGTCGCGCCGGGGGCGGCCGCCGCGGCGACGGCCGCCGCGAAGACACCGGCCGCCTCCCGGCCGTACGACGACTGGTGCGCGCCGGCGATGTCCAGTGCCTCCTGGTACGCGGCCGCCGGGTTGGCCGCGTTGACCAGGCCGACCGGGGCCATGTACATCGCCGCGCCGCAGTTGACGATGTTGCCGACGCCCGCCTCGCGCGGGTCGACATGGCCGTAGTGGAGGCGGGCCACCAGCCACTTCTCCGCCAGGAACACCCGTTGCAGGGGGAGGGCCTCCGCCTCCAGCTCCGGGATCCAGCGGGGTTGGGTCATCAGGTCCGGCACCAGGCGGTCCGTGATCGCGTACGCGTCCAGGTGGTCGCGGACCGCGGCGTAGACCCGGACCAGCGCATGGGTCATCAGGGTGTCGTCGGTGACGTGTCCGTCGCCCTTGTGGTACGGGGCGATGGGGCGGGCGGTGCGCCAGGCGTCGCCGTTCCAGGGGCCGACGACGCCGTACACGCGGCCGCCGTGGCGTTCGAGGATCTGGTCTGGGGAGTAGCCCTCGACGGGGCCGCCGAGGGCGTCGCCGACGGCCGCCCCGACGAGGGCCGCGGTGATCCGCTCGTCGAGGGGCGCCGCGTGACTTTCTTCTCCTTTGGGCGTCATGCCCCGAATCATCCTCCTGGTGCGGCCGGTTGCGTGGCTTCCAGGAGTTCGGCGAGTTCCACCAGGTCCGTGTCGGTGAGCCGGGGCAGTGCGCAGCCGGAGAGGGTGCGGCAGGTGGCGCGCCAGGACGCGGGGATCGCGGCGCCGCCGCCGAGGGCGCCGGTCAGGGCGCCGACCAGGGCCGGGGCCGAGTCCGCGACCCGGGACAGGCAGGCCGCGGCGGGGACCGCCTCCGCGATCCGGCCGTGCGCGGCGACGGCCAGGGCCAGGGCGACCGGGACGGTCTCCGCGGCGGCGATGCCGTAGCTGTAGACGTGATCGACGATCTGGTGTTCGAGGAGGGGTACGACGGCGAAGGCGCTGTCGGCCTCGCGGGCGAGCCGGAGCGCGTGCCGGGCGTTGCGGCCGATCTCCGTCTCCTCGGGCAGCTCGGCCAGCGCCGCGGCCACGCAGGTCTCCACCCCCGCGCCGGTGAGGGCCAGGGAGAGGGCCGCGGCCATCGCGCGGGCGCCGTGCACGCCGTCGCCGTCCTGGGTGTAGCGGGCGTCGAACTCGGCCAGTTCGGCGGCGAGCCGGGCGTCGCCCGGATGGGCCACGGCGAGCACACAGGCCCGTACGCAGGCCGCGTCGTCGAAGTAGTGCGGATTGTCGTGGCCGGTGGCGGGCGGGCGCAGTCCGGCGGCGAGGTTGCCGAGTCCGGCCCGTACGGAGATACGGGCGCGCAGGGGGAGGACCGCCGACTCGATCTCCGGGGCCCGGTCGGCCGCCGCCGCGACCTCGCTCGCCACGGCGTTCCAGGTCAGGTCGATGGCGGCCCGGGTGCGGCGCTCCCGGCCGAGGTCGCCGAGCACGCTGTCGTCGCCGGCCCGCAGTACGGCCTCGGCCGCGAACGCCGCCCACTCCGCGTCGTCCGAGGGGCCCAGGCGCAGTGGCTCCGGGGGCTGGTTGAGGGCGATGGGGACGGGGAGCGTGGTCGTCGCGTTCTGCTCCGCGAAGGTGTCCAGTTCGCGGGTGAGCCGACGGGTCCACTCCGGCATCCGGGCCGCGCGGTGCCGGGCGGCGGGCCAGCCGGCCGCGTCCCCGGCGGCGAGGCCGAGCAGCAGACCCTCGACGCGGCCGGCT
>NZ_VJZD01000364.1 GCF_009377175.1 Streptomyces adustus | reverse complement strand
TGGGCACGGGGGTGACGGGCACGGGGGTGACGGGCACGACCACTCCTCCGTGCCCCGGGTCGCCTGGCTGCTGTTCCTGCCCGCGCTGAGTCTGCTCTTCTGCGCCCCGCCCGCCCTCGGCGCCTACACGGCCGCCCGAGAAGCGCCCAAGGCCGTCACGCAGCAGCGGCATTTCGACCCGCTGCCCGCGGCATCGCCGGTGCCGCTGACCCTCACCGACTTCACCCGCCGGGTGCAGCAGGACCGCGCACGGGCCATCGAGGGGCGCACCGTCCGGATGACCGGCATCGTCACGCCAGACCGGAACGGCGGCGGCTGGTACCTGGCCCGCATCATCTTCACCTGCTGCGCGGCGGACGCCCAGTCCGTGAAGGTGCGGATCTACGGCGCCCCGGCCCTGGCCGCCGACACCTGGGTGTCCGTGACCGGGACCTGGCACCGCGCCGGGACGCTGGGCACGAGGTCCGCCCCTGCCGCGCTCGACGCCCGTACGGTCAAGCAGATCGCCCAGCCGGTGAACGCGTACTCGGACGCCCTCCCGCTGGTCCCGTCCGCCTGACGAGGTCAGTTCTCCCCGGTGCCGGTGCCGGTGCCGGTGCCGGTGCCGGTGCGGCGGGCGTACGCGCGGGCGGCGCGGGCGCGGTCACCGCACCGGGTGGAACACCAGTGGCGGCGGCCGTGCCGCAGCAGATAGCGGTTGCAGGGCGGGGAACCGCAGGCGGTGAGCCGGTCCGCGTCGGAGCCGGTGAGCAGGTCGGCGGCGTCGGCGGCGAGGGTCGCCAGGGCGCGCTCGACGATCCGGGTGGTGGGGTGGGACAGGGCCCGGTGCAGCCCGCGGGTGGCGTCCCAGTTCAGCAGGGAGACCGCGGGCGCCCGGGTGAGCGCGTCGTTGAGGCCGTTCAGGGCGCTGCCGGGGGCGGGATGGCCGTCGACCCGGGAGGAGACCAGGGCGCGGATCTGTTCGCGCAGTGAGCGCAGCTGGGCGGCGCAGGTCTCCCGCAGTTCCGCCTCGGCCGGCGCGAGGCCGTGGTCGACCAGCCACCGGGTCGCGGCGGCGGGGGTGCCCAGCAGGTCGAGGACCTGCCCGCCGGGCAGCGCGACGGCGCTGTTGGCGAGGTCGAGGGCCGGATACCGGTCCGCTCCGGGCGCGACCGGTATCCCGCCCTCCTCGGACGTCACGGCCCCCTGGGCCTCCTCGTGCTCGTCGGGCTCCACGGCCCCGGTCTTCCGCATGGCTCTCATGGTACGTCTTGCGTCCATCCGTGAGAAGCGACTACCGTCTCTCACGGTTAAACGACTTCTCATCCGTGAGGTGTTTTCTGATGGCCCCTGTCGACGCGACCACCGAACAGATTCCCGTCCGGGTCTTCGGCGGACCGACCGCCCTGATCGAGTACGGCGGACTGCGCCTCCTCAGCGACCCGACCTTCGACGGGACCGGTCACTACCCGACCCCCGGCGGGCCCACCCTGACCAAGACCGCCCCGTCCCCCGTCGAGCCGGGCGACCTCGGCCCCGTGGACGCGGTGCTGCTCTCGCACGACGAACACCCCGACAACCTCGACCGCTCCGGCCGGGCCCTGCTCGCGGACGTGCCGCTCACCCTCACCACCCGCGGCGGCGCGGCCCGCCTGGGCGGCACGGCCCGCGGACTGGCCCCCTGGGAGTCCGTGCGACTGGACCGGCCCGACGGCGGCACCGTCACCGTCACGGCCGCCCCCGCCCTGCACGGCCCCGAGGGCGCCGAGCCGATCTCCGGCGAGGTCATCGGCTTCCTGCTGACCTCGGACGACCTGCCCACGGTCTACGTCAGCGGGGACAACGCCTCGCTCGACCTGGTCGGGGAGATCGCGGACCGGTTCGGGCCGGTGGACACCGCCGTGCTCTTCGCGGGGGCGCCCCGCATCCAGCCCCTCTTCGACGGCGCCCTGCTCGTCCTCGACGGTGCCGGAGCCGCCGAGGCCGCCGGGATCCTCGGCGCCCGTCGGGTCGTACCCGCGCACTGCGACAGCTGGGCGCACTTCACGGAGACCCGCGAGGACCTGGTCGCGGCCTTCGAGGCGGCGGGAGTGGCGGACCGGCTGCAACTGGACTGAACCGGCACCGCGCGCGGCCGCCGGCCAGAACTCGGCGCGGGCGCACAAACGGCGAGGGCGGAGCCCGCAAGCTCCGCCCGTTCGTAAGAAACCTCAGGTCACGGCCACACCAGGCAGTACGGCTGATGCCCCGCCTCGTGCAGTCGGTGGGAGAAGTCCTGCCACTCGTGCAGGAGCTGGTAGACGTTGAACGCGTCCCGCGGGCCACCCCGGTCCGGGACGGTCGACCAGATGAACGCCGCCGCGCCCACCGCTTCCTCGCCCACGTCGCGCAGGGGGTCGACGACCGTCGTCGGGAGCTTCACGACCGCGTAGTCGGGGTGCAGGACGACCAGTTCCAGCGGGGGCACCTTGTTGAGGGGGACACCCTGGATGCCGGTCAGCACCATGGCCGCCATCGTCTCCGGCTTGATCTTGGTGAACATGCCGCCCATGCCGAGCTCGTCGCCGCCGAGTTCCTCGGGACGCATCGAGATCGGGACGCGGGCCGCCGTCGCGCCGTCAGGCGCGCCGAAGTATTTGTACGTCACCCCCACCCGACCACCATTCCTGCTACCGGCCCTGAGCCGGTCGACCTCACGGTCGAGCCGGTCGGACTCAGACGGTGCACCATGTGCCTGAAGTGTTTCGTGCGGCTCCTCCGCCTCGCGCCGGTGTTTTCCCCGTTGGGCGCGTCGAGGACCCAGACCGTCAGTCCCCTCGCCCAGCCCGCCACCGCGATGCATATCTCCACCCGACTGCTTTTCTAGGACGCGTGGCCCCCGCCGCGCAACCCGATCATCGTGACAGTGACCTCCCCCACGGTCGCTCGCCGAAACGTGCGCTGAAACAACGGCCCACAGGATCTTCGCAGCCGAGAGCAAGCCCTGTACGAGCCCCTGAGCGAGCTTCTGGGCAGGCCTTCGAGCGAGCCCGGGCAGGCGCGCGCGATCCGGCACGGCTCGGCCCGTCCGTAGCTCTGTGTATCAGGTGCCAGTTTCGCAGATGGTACGTGGCGGTCCACCGATTTGCCCGGTCCGGTCCAGCTCGGCCGTCTCCTCCGCTCGTACCGTTCCGGCCCGGACACGGTCGGTCACGGCCGCGCGTGCGGCCGGGTGCGCGGGGTGCCCCGCTGCTCCCTGCCGTCCCCCGGCCCTGGCCTACCCTGAGGAGGTCACGCAGCAAGCGGAGTCCGAACAAGTCGGAGAAGGTCGGAGAAGTCGCAGGTCATGAGCGAATCGCCCTCTTCAGGAGCGCCCTATCCCTACGAAGCGCCTGCCTCGCAGGCCCTGTTCGACCGCGCGTCCGCCGTCACGCCGGGCGGGGTGAACTCCCCGGTCCGCGCCTTCCGCGCGGTGGGCGGTACGCCCCGGTTCATGGTGTCCGGCACCGGTCCGTACCTGACCGACGCGGACGGTCGGGAGTACGTCGACCTCGTCTGTTCCTGGGGCCCGATGATCCTCGGCCACTCGCACCCCGAGGTCATCGCCGCGGTGCAGGCGGCCGTCTCCCGCGGTACCTCCTTCGGTACTCCCGGTGAGGGCGAGGTCGCGCTCGCCGAGGAGATCGTCGCGCGGGTCGAGCCCGTGCAGCAGGTGCGGCTGGTGTCCAGCGGCACCGAGGCCACCATGTCCGCGATCCGGCTCGCGCGCGGGTTCACCCGCCGGGCCAAGGTGATCAAGTTCGCCGGCTGCTACCACGGACACGTCGACTCCCTGCTGGCCGCGGCCGGCAGCGGGGTGGCCACCTTCGCGCTGCCCGACACCCCCGGCGTCACCGGCGCCCAGGCCGGCGACACCATCGTGCTGCCGTACAACGACCTGGAGGCCGTGCACGAGGCGTTCCACCGGCACCCGGGCGAGATCGCCTGCGTGATCACCGAGGCGTCGCCGGGCAACATGGGCGTCGTACCGCCGCTGCCCGGCTTCAACCAGGGGCTGAAGGACGCCTGCGCGCAGAACGGCGCGCTGTACATCTCCGACGAGGTGATGACCGGCTTCCGCACCAGCAAGGCCGGCTGGTACGGCGTCGACGGGGTCAAGCCCGACCTGATGACCTTCGGCAAGGTCATGGGAGGCGGCTTCCCGGCCGCCGCCTTCGGCGGACGTGCCGACGTCATGGAGCACCTCGCGCCCGCCGGGCCGGTGTACCAGGCGGGCACCCTCTCCGGGAACCCCGTCGCCACCGCCGCCGGCCTCGCCCAGCTGCGTCTGCTCGACGACGCCGCGTACGCCAAGGTCGACGCCGTGTCGCGGCAGATCCAGGCGCTCGTCTCCGAGGCCCTGGGCAAGGAGGGCGTCGCGCACACGTTGCAGACCGCCTCCAACATGTTCTCCGTCTTCTTCACGGACCGCCCGGTCCGCAACTACGAGGACGCCAAGGCGCAGGAGTCCTTCCGCTTCACCGCCTTCTTCCAGTCGCTGCTGGCGAACGGCGTCTATCTGCCGCCCTCGTCCTTCGAGTCCTGGTTCGTCTCCACGGCCCACGACGAGCGTGCGGTCCAGCGGATCGCCGACGCCCTCCCGGCGGCGGCCCGAGCGGCGGCGGAGGCCACGGCGTGAGCATCGGCAACGGCACCGGCGGGCGCGGCACCGGCGCGAGCGACGGCGAACTGACCGTCGTCCACCTCATGCGGCACGGCGAGGTCCACAACCCGGACGGGATCCTCTACGGCCGGCTGCCCGGCTACCACCTGTCCGAACTCGGGCGGCAGATGGCCGACCGGGTAGCCGAGCACCTCTCCTCCCGCGACGTCACCCACGTCGTCGCCTCCCCGCTGGAGCGGGCGCAGGAGACGGCGACGCCGATCGCCAAGGCGCACGGACTCGACCTCGCCACCGACGGCCGGCTCATCGAGGCCGACAACGTCTTCCAGGGCAAGACCTTCGGTGTCGGGGACGGCGCGCTGCGCAAGCCCGACAACTGGAAGCACCTGGTCAACCCGTTCAAGCCGTCCTGGGGCGAGCCGTACGTCGACCAGGTCGTACGGATGATGGGGGCGCTGGACGCGGCCAAGGACGCGGCCCGCGGCCATGAGGCCGTACTGGTCAGTCACCAGCTGCCGATCTGGATCGTGCGGTCCTATGTCGAGCGGCGGCGGCTGTGGCATGATCCGCGCAAGCGGCAGTGCACGCTCGCCTCGCTGACGACCTTCACGTACCAGGGCGACAAGATCGTCTCCGTCGGCTACACCGAGCCGGCCCGGGATCTCGTCCCGGCCCATCTCCTCGCCGGCGCCAAGCCGGTCAAGGGGCAGGGCAAGGCCTTCGGGGCATAGCCGCCGGTACGGAGCAGGGGTACGGGCGGGGGCGCTGACGCCGACGCGAAAGCGACCTCCGGTGTTCCATGGCCCGTTCGTGACAGCCGTCGCGAGATCCGTGTGATCGCGCGGAACCACCTCGTTCGTCGCGTCCTCTGAATGAGTGACCACTTCGGAACGCGACGAACGGGGGATGCCATGCGCAATCTGACTCGAAGGGGAGCACTCGGTCTGGGCGCGGGCGCCGCGGCCGCTGCCGGGCTCGCGGGATGCGGCACCGCCGCACCCTCGAACGGCGCGACCCATGGCGCCGGTTCCGCGAGCCCCCGGGGTTCCGCGAGCCCCTCCGCGACCCCCGGCGGGCAGCCGACCCACATCGCGCGCCCCCTCGGCGACGGCTCGACCTCCTTCAGCGGCCGTCAGCCGCACCAGCCCGCAGCCCCCGTGCCGCTGGAACCCGGCCAGCAGCCGCCGCAGTTCGTCGTCTTCTCCTGGGACGGAGCCGGCGAGGTCGGCAACGGCCTCTTCCCGCGCTTCCTGGACCTCGCCAAGGAGCACGGCGCGAGCATGACCTTCTTCCTGTCCGGGCTGTATCTGCTGCCCGAGTCGAAGAAGCGGCTCTACGACCCGCCCAACAACCCGCGCGGCGCCTCCGACATCGGCTACCTCACCGACGACCACGTCCGCGCGACGCTCACCAACATCCGCCGCGCGTGGCTGGAGGGCCACGAGATAGGCACCCACTTCAACGGGCACTTCTGCGGCGGCAGCGGCTCGGTCGGCCGCTGGACCCCGCGGCAGTGGAAGAGCGAGATAGCCCAGGCCAAGGCGTTCGTGAAGGAGTGGCGGACCAACACCGGCTGGACCGATCTGGAGCCGCTGCCCTTCGACTACGACAAGGAACTCGTCGGCGGCCGTACGCCCTGTCTGCTCGGCCAGGACAACCTGCTGCCCGCCGCCCGCGAACTCGGCTGGCGCTACGACGCCTCCTCGCCCGGCGGCCGACAGGTCTGGCCCGGCAAGCGGCAGGGCATCTGGGATCTGCCGTTGCAGCAGATGCCGTTCCCCGGGCACCGCTTCGAGGTCCTCTCCATGGACTACAACATCCTCGCCAACCAGTCGGTCAACTCCACCAACGCGCCCGCCCACAACTACCCGCACTGGCGTCAGCAGGCCGCCCAGGCGTACATATCCGGCTTCCAGCGTGCATACGAGACGAACCGGGCGCCCTTCTTCATAGGCAACCACTTCGAGCACTGGAACGGCGGCATCTACATGGACGCCGTGGAGCAGGCCTTCCTGCACATCGCGCGGGAGAAGGAGAAGGGCGCGGACGTACGGCTGGTCTCCTTCCGGCAGTTCACGGACTGGCTCGACGTGCAGCGGCCGGAGGTGCTGGCGAAGCTGCGCACGCTGGACGTCGGCCAGCGGCCGGCCGGCGGCTGGCAGGAGTTCCTCAAGCCCGCCCCCGCGAACACCCCCGGCACTCCGGGCACCCCCAGC
>NZ_VJZD01000363.1 GCF_009377175.1 Streptomyces adustus | reverse complement strand
CCCGCGATCCGCGGGCGCCCCTCTCATCCGTGTACGGGTCAGCTGTGTACCGGCGTCGGCCTCAGCCCCGGTTCAGTTCGAACCACACCACCTTGCCGGTGCTGAGCCGGGTCGCTCCCCACCGTCTGGCCAGCTTGTTCACCAGATACAGCCCGCGGCCGCCCTCGTCCGTGTGCCGCGCCTGCCGCAGCCGCGGGAGCTGCGGCACGTCGTCGCCGACCTCGCAGCGCAGTACGTCGGTACGCAGCAGACGCAGCGTGACCGGCCGGGTCGCATAGCGCACCGCATTGGTCACGACCTCGCTGACCAGCAGCTCCACGGAGTCGGTCAGCTCCTCCATGCCCCAGCGCGACAGCGCGCGCCGGGCGAGCCGACGGGCCCGGCCGGGAGCCGCGTCCTCCGGCTCCAGGAACCAGTACGCCACATCGCTCGGCGCGATCCCGTCGAAGCGGGCGGCGAGCAGCGCGATGTCGTCGTCCCGGTCGCCCGGACCGAGCATGTCGAGCACCTCGTCGCACAGCGCCTCCAGCGGCGGCGGGTGATCGGGTCCGGTGAGCTGCGCGGTCGCGGCCAGCTTCTCGCGCAGCTGCTCTATACCGGTCCACACGTCCCGCAGCCGCGACTCCACCAGCCCGTCGGTGTACAGCAGCAGGGTCGCCCCGGCCGGGGCGTCCAGCTCCACCGCCTCGAAGTCGACACCGCCGACCCCGATGGGCGCGCCCGCCGGCACCCGCAGCACCTCCGCCCGGCCGCCCAGATGCAGCAGCACCGGCGGCGGATGCCCGGCGTTGGCGATGGTGATCCGGTGCGAGACCGGGTCGTAGACGGCGTACAGGCAGGTCGCCATGCGGTCGGTGCCCAGCCGCTGCGCCTGCTCGTCGAGGTGGTGCAGCACCTCCTGCGGCGGCAGGTCCAGACCGGCGAGGGTCTGCGCGGTCGTCCGCAGCTGGCCCATGATGGCCGCCGACGTCATGGAGTGCCCCATCACGTCACCGACGACCAGCGCCACCCGGCTGCCCGGCAGCGGGATCGCGTCGTACCAGTCGCCGCCGACCCGCGCGGTCTCCGCGGCGGGCAGATAACGCGACGCCAGCCGCACCCCCGTGGGACGCGGCAGGGTCTCCGGCAGCATGGTGCGCTGGAGCTCGTCGGCGATGTACGCCTCCCGCCCGTACAGCACCGCCTTGTCGATGCCGAGCGCGCTGTGCGTGGCGAGCTGGGCGGCGACCAGCAGATCGTCCGCCTCGAAGGCGATGCGCTCGGGGCGGCGCAGGAACACCGCGGCCCCGATCACCCGGCGCCGGCCGCGCAGCGGCGCCAGGATCGCCCGCTGGCCGCTGGGCACGACCAACTCTCCGCCTTCACCGAGAAGTTCCGGCAGCGCTGCCCGGGCGGCCGGGGCGTCGGCGAACACCGGGCGCACCCCGCGCAGCACCTCGGCGAGCGCGCCACCGGGCCGCACCTCGCACAGTTCGGCGGTGACGGCCGACAGCTCGGTGAGCTCCGGCGGCTGCTCCGGCTGGGGCACCGAGGCGAACCCGTTCTCGGTGTCGCGCTCCTCCGGGATCCGGTCGGTGCGGCGCAGCCGCAGCACGACGGGCCCGGTGGGCCGCTCGTCGCCGATCGGCAGCGGGTCGCGCAGATACACCAGGATGGCGTCGCTGAAGGTCGGCACGGTCGCCCGGCACAGCCCCATCACGATCTCGTCCAGGTCCAGGCCCCGGGCGATCCGCCGGGTCGCGGCCCCGACGAAACGCAGCCGGTCCCCGTCCCGTCGCATCGGCGTGGGCTTGCCGGGCACCAGACCCTGCCCGGTGCGCCGTTCCTGCCCTCGCCCGGCGTCCCGTCCGTCGGCCGCGGGGCCTGCGCCGCCCGGCTGGGCCGGGATGACCTCGGGAGCGGGCCGCGGCCGGTGCGTACCGGTCTCCGCGACGGCGGGCTGGGAGTGCTCCGGGTCGCCGCCGGACTGGTCCTTGCCGCACGGCGTCGCGGCCCCCGGCGTCTCGCCGGCCCGCGCCTGGGCGCCCCGGTCGGACTGGGCCGACGGGGCGGACTGCGGCGTTAAGGCGGCGGCACCGGGAGTGCGGGCCGGTGCCGGGGTACGCAGGAGCGCCCCGCGGGGGTCCGTGGGGTCGACGCCCGGCTGCGGGCGTTCGTAGGAGGTGGGCTGCTCCGTCACGCGTGTCGAATCCGTCCGTCCGGGGCTGCGCGCCGCGCGCGCAGTTCGTCCCGCAGAAAACCCGATACCCGGAATACCTGCCCCAGGAACGGAATTGCCGCGCGACCAGAGGTTGTTGCCGTGCCACAGGCGATGCGGGCGAAACCCGAACCGGCGCGGCCGGCGGCCCTGCCCGTGCCGTGCCGGCCCCGGGCGCAGCCCGGACCGGTGTTGCCCTCGTACCCCTCGCTCACGTCCTGCCGCCCCTCGGTGACGTTCGGTCAGGCTCGGTGCCTGTTCCGGGAGTTGCCGCTGTGCGCCCTTGCGGAGGACGATCCTACGTTTCGCGCCCGGGGGCATATCAAGGGTCTCATGAGGACACGTGCGCGGGCGTACGGTCCCAGTCCTCCGGCAGCAACGGTACGGCCCAGGAGGGATCCGGGCGCCAGTGCTGCCAGCCCTGGCTGTACGGCGCACCCCAGGCCCGGATCACCTCCACCGCGTCCCGCCCCGCCGCCCGCACCCGTTCGGCGAGGTCGGCGTCCATCAGACCGTCCCGCTGGGCCTGCGCGAACTCGTCCTCGTCGCGCCAGTGCCAACTGCGGTCCGGGTGCACGGAGATGTCCAGAAAGTGATCCTCGGAGTCGACCCCGCCCTCCCAACGGGCCAGCGGTTCCTCAAGGTTCACGTACCAGTTCTTGAACTCCCAGCCCGGCTCCCAGAACAGCCACACCGACCACGGCTCACCGGGCCGGGCCAGCTTCAGCACCCCCGTGCCCAGCCACCGGCCGCTGCGGGCCACCCGCGGCTTGGTGTAACGCGACTCCAACGGCTCGACGTGCACCGGGGTGCCGTCGGCGAGCACGGGCCGCATGCACTCGGTGCCCGGCGCCATCCACACCGCGAGCACCTCCTCGTCGTCCCGGGCGACGGTGACGGGCCGCGCGATATGGAAGCGCTTGCCGCCGTTCTCCCGGTAACGCCACAGGATCTGACTCCCGGGCGCCCAGAAAGCCGTCGAACCGCCCGTCCCCACACGTCTCATCACTTCACCCTCTGCCATGCACAGATATTAGGTGTCAGGGGCATACGACGCTGCGGTACCGGAAATGGTTCACACCTGAGGAGGTCCCGGTTCGCCAACCGTCACGGGCGCGTCATACGCAGGACATCCAGCGCCTCGTCGAGCTGCTCCACCGTGAGGTCCCCGCGCTCCACGTATCCGCCCTCCAGCACGACCTGCCGGATCGTCCGCCGCTGCGCCAGCGCCTTCTTGGCCACCTTCGCCGCCTCCTCGTACCCGATGTACCTGTTCAGGGGCGTGACCACGGACGGCGAGGACTCGGCGTACTCCAGCGCCCGCTCCCGGTGGGCGACGATCCCGTCCACGGTCCGGTCGGCGAGCAGCCGCGACACCCGGGCGAGCAGCCGGATCGACTCCAGCACGTTCCTGGCGATCACCGGCAGCATCACATTGAGCTCGAAGTTGCCCGCGGCCCCGGCGACGGCGACGGCGGTGTCGTTCCCGGCCACCTGGGCCGCGACCATCAGCACGGCCTCCGGGATCACCGGATTGACCTTGCCGGGCATGATCGAGGAGCCCGGCTGGAGGTCGGGCAGCGAGATCTCGGCGAGCCCGGTCCGCGGCCCGGAGGCCATCCACCGCAGATCGTTCGCGATCTTGGTCAGGGAGACCGCGACGGTCCTGAGCTGCCCACTGGTCTCCACGATCGAGTCCCGGGCGCCCTGTGCCTCGAAGTGGTCGCGCGCCTCGGTGAACGGCAGCCCGGTCACGGCGGCCACCTCCGCGATGACCGCGGCGGAGAACCCGGGCGGGGTGTTGATCCCGGTGCCGACCGCGGTGCCGCCCAGCGGCAGTTCGGCGAGCCGGGGGAGGGCGGCGGTGAGCCGTTCGACGCCGTACCGCACCTGGGCGGCGTACCCGCCGAACTCCTGCCCCAGCGTCACGGGCGTGGCGTCCATCAGATGCGTCCGCCCCGACTTCACCACGTCGGCGAACTCCTCGGACTTGCGGCCCAGCGCGGCGGCCAGGTGCTCCAGGGCCGGGATCAGCTCGCGGGTGACGGCGGCGGTGGCGGCGATGTGGATCGACGACGGGAAGACGTCGTTGGACGACTGCGAGGCGTTGACCTGGTCGTTGGGATGCACGTCCCGGCCGAGCCGCTCGCTCGCCAGCGTCGCGATCACCTCGTTGGCGTTCATGTTCGACGAGGTGCCCGAACCCGTCTGGAACACGTCCACCGGGAAGTGCTCGTCCCAGGCGCCCGCGGCGACCTCGGCGGCCGCCTCCTGGATCGCGTCGGCCACGTCCTGGCCGAGCACCCCCAGCTCGGCGTTGACCTTCGCGGCCGCCCCCTTGATCCGCGCGAGCGCCTCGATGTGCGCCCGCTCGATCCGCTGCCCCGAGATCGGGAAGTTCTCCACGGCCCGCTGGGTCTGGGCCCGCCACTTGGCGTGCGCGGGGACCCGGACCTCGCCCATGGAGTCGTGCTCGATGCGGTAGTCGCTCATACCGGCGACAGCGTCCCCACGGGCCGGGATGTTCCCGGAGGAAACGGAAGGGCGCCCCCGTACCCGACGGGGACGCCCTCCTGGCCGTACTGCGGGTGCTACGCCAGCCCGGGTCCCCGCACCGGGATCGACGTGAACGTCGGCGCCGGCGCCGGGTCCTGGAAGAAGTCGTTGCCCTTGTCGTCGACGACCACGAAGGCGGGGAAGTCCTCGACCTCGATCTTCCAGACGGCCTCCATGCCGAGCTCCTCGTACTCGACGACCTCGACCTTCTTGATGCAGTCCTGGGCGAGACGGGCGGCGGGGCCGCCGATCGAGCCGAGGTAGAAGCCGCCGTGGGCCTCGCAGGCGTTGGTGACCTGCGCGGACCGGTTGCCCTTGGCCAGCATCACCTTGGAGCCGCCCGCCGCCTGGAACTGCTCCACGTACGAGTCCATGCGGCCGGCCGTGGTCGGGCCGAAGGAGCCGGAGGCGTAGCCCTCGGGGGTCTTGGCCGGACCCGCGTAGTAGACCGGGTGGTCCTTGAGGTACTGCGGCATCTCCTCGCCCGCGTCGAGGCGTTCCTTGATCTTGGCGTGCGCGATGTCGCGGGCGACGACCAGCGGGCCGGTGAGCGAGAGCCGCGTCTTGACCGGGTACTTGGTCAGCTCGGCGAGGATCGTCTCCATCGGCTGGTTGAGGTCGATCTTCACCACGTCCGAGGACTCGTCCAGGTGCTCGTCCGTGGTCTCCGGCAGGAAGCGCGCCGGGTCGGCCTCCAGCTGCTCCAGGAAGACGCCCTCGGCGGTGATCTTCGCGACGGCCTGACGGTCGGCCGAGCAGGAGACGGCGATCGCGACCGGGAGGGACGCGCCGTGCCGGGGCAGGCGCACCACGCGCACGTCGTGGCAGAAGTACTTGCCGCCGAACTGCGCGCCGATGCCGATCTTCTGGGTCAGCTCGAAGACCTTCTCCTCCAGCTCCTTGTCCCGGAAGCCGTGGCCGAGCTCGGAGCCCTCGGCCGGGATCTCGTCCAGGTAGTGCGCGGAGGCGTACTTCGCGGTCTTCAGCGCGTACTCGGCGCTGGTGCCGCCGACCACGATCGCCAGGTGGTACGGCGGGCAGGCCGCCGTGCCCAGCGAACGGATCTTCTCCTCCAGGAACTTCATCATGGAGCCCTCGTTGAGGACCGCCTTCGTCTCCTGGTAGAGGAACGACTTGTTGGCCGAGCCGCCGCCCTTGGCCATGAACAGGAACTTGTAGGCGCCGCCGTCGGTGGCGTACAGCTCGATCTGCGCCGGCAGGTTGGAGCCGGTGTTCTTCTCGTCCCACATGGTCAGCGGGGCCATCTGCGAGTAGCGCAGGTTCAGGTTCTTGTACGCGTCGTAGATGCCACGGGAGAGGGCGGCCTCGTCGCCGCCCTCGGTGAGCACGTTCTGGCCGCGCTTGCCCATGACGATCGCCGTGCCGGTGTCCTGGCACATCGGCAGCACGCCCGCCGCCGCGATGTTCGCGTTCTTCAGCAGGTCCAGGGCGACGAACTTGTCGTTGGCCGAGGCCTCCGGGTCGTCGATGATGCGGCGCAGCTGCGCGAGGTGGGCCGGGCGCAGATAGTGCTGGATGTCGTGGATCGCCTCCTCGGCGAGCTTGCGCAGCGCCTCGGGCTCCACCTTGAGGAACGTCCGCCCGTCGGCCTCGAAGGTGGACACACCCTCGGAGGTCACCAGCCGGTAGGGGGTGGTGTCCTCTCCCATCGGGAGCAGATCGGTGTACGCGAACTCAGGCATCTCGCCCATTCCTCACTCGACAGACAGCGGCTGGCCTCCATTGGCAGCGTCCACCAGCCTAGAACCTGGCGTCCGCGCAGAGCCTGTGAGGTAAGGCTCACTTCGGGGGTGTCGCGATCTATCGTGTTTCGCTAGTCTGGTTCCGTGGACCTTCAGAAGCAGACCGAGTCGCGCCCCGCCGCCGAGCCCCGGGGCGCCGAACTGCGCGCCTCGGACGCCGACCGCGACCGCATCGCCGACATCCTGCGCGACGCCATGGCCGAGGGCCGGCTGACCGCGGACGAGCACGCCGAGCGGGTCGAGGGCGTGCTCGCCGCCAAGACGGTCGGTGAGCTGGAGGTCTTCATCCGGGACCTGCCGGCCGCCCACCACCGGGCCGCCCCCGCCTACGC
>NZ_VJZD01000362.1 GCF_009377175.1 Streptomyces adustus | reverse complement strand
CCCCCACCCCGGCCCCGGCCGACGACGACCTCTCGGCCCTGGCCGCCCGCCACGGTCTCGCGGTCAGTGGTGCCCGCCCCTCCCTGCCGGAGTACATCCGTCAGCTCTGGGCGCGACGCCACTTCATCAGTGCTTTCGCCACCGCCAAGCTCACCGCACAGTACAGCCAGGCGAAGCTGGGGCAGCTCTGGCAAGTGATGAACCCGCTGCTGAACGCGGCGGTGTACTACTTCATCTTCGGCATCCTGCTGGGCACCTCGCACGGTGTCCCCGACTTCGTGCCGTTCCTTGTCACGGGTGTGTTCGTCTGGACGTTCACCCAGAGTTCGATCATGGCGGGCACGCGGGCGATCTCCGGCAACATCGGCCTCGTCCGGGCCCTGCACTTCCCGCGGGCGGCCCTGCCGATCTCCTTCTGCCTCCAGCAGCTCCAGCAGCTGCTGTTCTCGATGGTCGCGCTGATCGTCATCCTGCTCTGCTTCGGCGTGCCCGTCAGCATGTCCTGGCTGCTGGTGCTGCCCGCCCTGGCGCTCCAGTTCGTGTTCAACACCGGCATGTCGATGGTCATGGCGCGGATGGGCGCGAAGACGCCGGACATCGCGCAGCTGATGCCGTTCATCCTGCGCACCTGGATGTACGTCTCCGGCGTGATGTGGAGCATCGACAAGGTGCTCAGCCACGACGATCTGCCCCACTGGGCGATGACGGCGCTCCAGTGCAACCCCGCCGCCGTCTACATCGACCTGATGCGCTTCGCCCTGATCGACAGCTTCCACGCCAGCCAGCTGCCGCCGCACGTGTGGCTGGTCGCGGTGGGCTGGGCCCTGGTCGCGGGCGTCGGCGGCTTCATCTACTTCTGGAAGGCTGAGGAGACGTACGGCCGTGGCTGAGAACCCGACTTCCCCGACTTCCGCCGACGAGCGGATCCCCACCGTCGTCGCCGACCGCGTCAACATCGTCTACCGGGTCAACGGCACCGGCGCCGGCCGCGGCACCGCGACCGCCGCCCTCAACCGCATCCTGCGCCGCGGCAAGGTCGAGAAGGCGGCGGGCGTGCGCAAGGTGCACGCGGTGAAGGACGTGTCCTTCGTCGCCTACCGGGGCGAGGCGATCGGCCTGGTCGGCACCAACGGCTCCGGCAAGTCGACCCTGCTGCGGGCCATCGCCGGTCTGCTGCCGCCCGAGACCGGCCGGGTCTACACCGACGGCCAGCCCTCGCTGCTCGGCGTCAACGCGGCCCTGATGGGCGACCTCACGGGCGAGCGGAACGTCATCCTGGGCGGTCTCGCCATGGGCATGTCCCGCGAGGAGATCAAGGAGCGCTACCAGTCCATCGTCGACTTCTCCGGCATCAACGAGAAGGGCGACTTCATCAGCCTGCCGATGCGCACCTACTCCTCCGGCATGGGCGCCCGGCTGCGCTTCGCCATCGCCGCCGCCAAGGACCACGACGTCCTGATGATCGACGAGGCGCTGGCCACCGGCGACCGCAAGTTCCAGCGGCGCTCCGAGGAACGCATCCGCGAGCTGCGCCAGGAGGCCGGCACGGTGTTCCTGGTCAGCCACGGCGCCAAGGCGATCCGCGACACCTGCACCCGCGTGCTGTGGCTGGAGCGCGGCGAGCTGCTCATGGACGGACCCACGGAAGAGGTCATGGACCAGTACGAGGAGTTCACCAACGGCAACGGCAAGGCGCCGCAGCCGCTGCGGGAGACGCGGGCCGAACTGCGACAGCAGAAGGTCGCCCTGCACTCCTGATCCAGGCATCCGGACATCCAGGCAGCGCCGGGGCCCGAATCATTCGGGCCAATCACATCGACCACACCAACCACTTTCAACCTTTTCATCCGATCAGTGACAGTATGTCCGGAAAGGTGCGCCCGGCCGACGAAAAGGCGGACGACGACGAGAGGTCACCACACGAAGGAGACCACCGCGATGCCCGAGCTCAGCGTCATCGTCCACGGCCCGAACACCCAGGGCCGACTGGCCGCCCTCCTCGACGGCCTGGCCGCCCATCCGCTCCCGGACGTCGAGGTGATCGTCGCCGCGGTGGGCGACTGGGCCCGTGAGACCGCCCAGGGACACGCGTCCGAGCTGACCGTGCTGCCCCTGCCGGCCGGCACCGGGGACGCCGAGGCCAGGGCCGCGGGAGCCGCGCGGGCGTCCGGCCGCTGGCTGCACTTCGTCCGGGCCGGCGACGGACTGCCGGCCGACGCCCCGCACACGGTCGCCGAGCGGGCCGCCGAACTGACCGCGTCGCCGGACCCGGTGGACGTACTCCTCTTCGACCACGTCCGCTCCACCTGGCAGACGACGGGAGCGCCCTCCGCGGACGGTCTGCTGCTGGCCCGCACGGGCCGGACCGCCGTCGTCCTGGACCAGGCCCCGCAGCTGCTGCGGCTCGCCCCGCTGCTCGGCAACCGGGCCGTCCGCGCCGACTTCTGGCGGGCCCACGCGGAGGACCTCGGCACGGACGACGAGCCGTTCGCCGCCTACGCCGCCCTGCTGCACGCCGAGCGCGTCGCCTGCCTGCCCCACATCGCCTACGAGCACCGCGAGCCGCGCCCGGAGAGCCTCCCCGGGGTCGCACCGCAGAAACGGTTCGCCCTGATCGACCGCTACGAGTCGCTCCTCACCCGTACCGCGCCGGACCGCCCCGGCCCGCACGCCGAGCTGTACGACGTGATGGTCCAGGACTGTCTGCGCACCTTCGCCCGCTCGGCGATGCCGGAAGCGGTGGCGCGCGAGTTCTTCCGGCGGGCGTCGCTCGCCGCGGTCCGCGGGCGCCCGGAGCACCACCAGCGCCCGGCCGGCTTCGAAGGCGTACGCCGGGCCCTCCTGGAGGAGGGCGCGTACACCAAGTACCGGGCCTTCCAGGCCGCCAACCGCACGCGCCGCGCGGCCAGATCGGCCGTGCGCGCCCAGAGCCGCCGGATCGGCGCGAAGTTCCGGGACCACCGGTACCGCAGCGCGCTCGGCCGCCCGGCCGACCCCGGCCTCGCGGTGTTCTCGGCCTACTGGAACCGCGGGATCGCCTGCAACCCGGCCGCGATCGCCGCCAAGCTCACCGAGCTCGCCCCGCGGATCCACCAGGTGTGGGTGGTGACGGCGGCGAACGCCGCGCTGCTGCCGCCCGGCACGGACCATGTCGTCCCCAACACCCCCCGCTACTGGGAGGTCCTGGCGAGCGCCAAGTACCTGGTCAACAACGTCAACTTCGCCGACGCGGTGATCAAACGCCCGGACGCGGTCCATCTCCAGACCCACCACGGCACCCCGCTCAAGCACATGGGCCTGGACCAGTTGCGCTTCCCGGCCGCCGCGCAGGGCATCGACTTCGCCGCGCTGCTGGCCCGCGTCGACAAATGGGACTACAGCGTCTCCGCCAACAGCCACTCCACCCGGATGTGGGAGCGCGCCTACCCGTCGCGCTACGTCTCCCTGGACCACGGCTACCCGCGCAACGACGTCTACTACACGGCCACCGCGGCGGACGTCCGCGCGGTCCGTGCCCGCCTGGGCATCGCGCCCGGCCGGCGGGCCGTCCTGTACGCCCCCACCCACCGCGACTACGAGGCCGGCTGGACCCCGCGCCTGGACCTCGCCGCCCTCGCCGACCGGCTGGGCGAGGACACCGTCCTGCTCGTGCGCGGCCACTACTTCTACGACGGGTCGGCATCCCCCCTGGCCGGCCTGCGCCGCACCGGACGCATCATCGACGTCTCCTGCTACGACCCGGTCGAGGAACTCGCCCTGGCCGCCGACGCGCTGGTCACGGACTACTCGTCCATCATGTTCGACTACGCCAACCTCGACCGCCCGATCGTGATCTACGCCGACGACTGGGAGACGTACGCGACGACCCGGGGCGTCTACTTCGACCTGCCGGCCGAGGCGCCGGGCCAGGTGGCCCGTACCCAGGAGGAACTGACCGAGATCCTCGCGTCGGACGCCTGGCGCGACGAGCGCGCGGCGAAGGCGCGGGCCGCCTTCCGGCGCCGTTTCTGCGCGTACGACGACGGGCGCGCCGCCGAGCGGGTCGTCCGCCGGGTCTTCCTCGGCGAGAGCGAGCAGTCGCTGCCCCGGCCGGTCCCCGTCGACGAGCGGACCCCGGCCCCTACCCCGCAGGAGGCGGACGCCCGATGACCACGCCCGAGGCCGCCCCCGACACCCCGTACGCCCCTCACCTCGCCGACGCTCCCGTTGCCCCGGACACCCCCGACGTCACGGTCACGGTGATCGTCTACAACGACGCCGAACGCCTCCCGCGCGCCGTCGCCTCGCTGCGCCGCCAGACGCACGCCGACATCGAGATCATCATCAGCGACGACCACTCCACCGACGCCACCCCGGAGGTGGCCCGTCGGCTGGCGGCCGAGGACCCGCGGATCCTGTACCTGCGGCTGCCCGAGAACAGCGGCGGGTGCAGCGCCCCGCGCAACCGCGCGCTGGAGATCGCCCGCGCCCCGTACCTGATGTTCCTGGACAGCGACGACGAGCTTCCGGCCGACGCCGTCGAACTGCTGCTGGCCGCCCACCGCGAGCGCGAGGTCGACTTCACGATGGGCGCCGTGCAGCGGGTGCGCATCGACACCGGGCGCCGGTCCACCTGGATGCCCCACCTGGTCGACCGGCGCCGCACGGTGGAGGGCATCGAGGCCGACCCGCGGCTGCTGTTCGAGCACCTGTCGACGAGCAAGATGTACGCGCGCGCCTTCCTCGACCGGCACGGCCTGCGCTTCCCCGAGGGCATCCACTACGAGGACCAGCTGTTCACGGCGCAGGCGTACTGCCTCGCCAAGGAGTTCACGATCATCCCTGAGCCGGTCTACCGCTGGTACATCGAGCCGTACGCGGCCTCGGGGTCTCGGTCGATCTCCAACCAGCGGCACAGGCTCGGCAACGTCGCCGACCGCGTCCGGGTACAGCGGCTGATCGACGCCTTCCTGGCCGAGAGCGGGCACGAGTCGCTGCGCGAGGACAAGGACTACAAGTTCCTCAAGCACGACTTCCGCATGTACGCCGGGGACCTGCCCTACCGGGACGACGCCTGGCTGGAGTCGTTCGCGCAGATCGTGAACCCGTATCTGGCGACGCTCGCGCCGGGCGCGTACGCCCGGCTGCCGCGGGCCGAGCGGGTGGTCCTCCAACTGGTCCGCGAGGGCCGTACCGAGCAGGTCAGGGTGGCGGCCCGGGGGCTGGGCCACGGTGTGGCCCCCAGGACGGTGACCGCGGACGCGCAGGGCCGGACCTACTGGGGGGACACGGTCGCGCAGGGCCCGCGCTCCCGCCGCGAACTGGACGTCACGGACCTGGAGCTGGACACCCGCCCCTTCCCCGGCGCGCTGCTGCGTCACGAGATCGTCGAACTGGCCCCGGGTCCCGGCGCCTCGCTGGACCTGGCCGTACGCACCTACGACCCGGGGCTGCGGCTGGCCGTCGGCCCGCAGCGCGCCTGTCTTCTGCTCACCCCCGGCCGGCGGCTCACGGTGCCCTTCCGGCTGCTCCCGGTGCGCCCCGGCGTCTTCGAGGGGCACGTCCACCTCGATCTCGTGGCGGCCGCCCCACCCCTCCAGGGCTTCGCCGGGGTGCGTCATCCGCTGCTCCGCCTCGAACAGAACGGCCTGCCGCACACCTCGCTCCTCCTGGCGCCGCTCGACTTCCCGGCCCTCACCGCCCGCGTCGGCTACCGCTCCGGCACCTCGCCCCACCAGGTGACGGTGGAACCGGAGGGCCGCAACCCGGGCCGTCTCCAGGTGCGGTGGGTGCCGGTGGGCACGACCGCACGCCTCGTACGGCCGCTGGTGCAGAAGGTGGCACCGCCGAAGGTGCGACGGGCGGCCCGGCTGGTGCGCAGCGCGCTGAGGTGACGGCGCACGGCGGCGAGAGCGTTCGCGCGGACCGGCCTCCAGGGGCCGGTCGGCGAAGGCCGGTCACGCGGGCCGGCCGGCGAGGGGATGTCACGGCACGACGGCGTACAGCACCTGTCCGCCCGGCCCCCGGGCCACCCTGCGCAGCCCGCCGGTCTCCCGCGGCGCCCCCCGGTCCACCACCCACCGCACCCCGTACGACCGGACGATGTCCTGTCGCACCCCCGGTGCCGTCCCCGCCGCGAAGTACCTGCGCACCGCGTCCGCCCGCCGGGCCTCGTCCGGCAGGAAGAAGTCGGGATACCCGGGAGCCACGGTGTAGGGCCCGTAGGCCGGGATCTGCCGCGCCTCGGACGTCCGGGCCAGCACCACGTCCCCGTACCTCACCCACGGGGTGATCCACCGGTACCCGACCCAGGGCTGCCGGTACTTCGCCGCCACCGCCTCGGGCAGCCGCCCGGGCGGAACCACGTACCCCAGCGTCCCGGCCTGGGTCCACGCCCCCACCAGCAGTGCCGCGCCGAGCACGCAGGCCCACGCGGTCCGCACCCGGCGCCGTCCGGCCGTCACCGCTTCCAGCGCGGCGGCGGTCTGCGCCGGGATCAGCACCGCGGGCAGCGCACGCCCCCAGGAGTAGTGCCCGCTCAGCCAGCCCCCCGCGCACACCACGAGCCCGAGCGCGAAGAACAGGACCAGCGGATCCCACCGGTCGCGCCGCCATCGCAGCCCCAGCGCCACCACGCCGAGCAGCACCAGCCAGAACCGTCCCACCAGGTCCCGGTACAGCGCCCGGTGCACCGACTCCAGCCCCGAACCGGCCCCGAAGAGCGCGAAGAAGTCGTAGTACGGCCACAGCCACAGCACCAGCAGCCCCAGTGCCAGGCCCGCCGCCGCCCGGCCCCACACGGCTCGCGCGGGCCGCGCGGCGAGCACCGTGGCGAGTGCGCCCAGCGAGGCCACGACCCCCGAGAACTGGTGGCAGAGCAGGATCACCGCCCACAGCACCCCGAGCCCCAGCCAGGCC
>NZ_VJZD01000361.1 GCF_009377175.1 Streptomyces adustus | reverse complement strand
CCCCCGGCCCGGCGGCGCCCCCTCCTATCCATGACTCTCTTCGAGGAGTGCTGTGTACACACGTCGAAACGTTCTCCGGGCCGGAGCTGGAGCAGGAGCCGGGCTGGCGCTGGCCGCGTCGGCCGCGGGGGCCGGTGCCGTCGCCGCGGGTGTGCCCGGTGCGGCCGTGGCCGACGCCGACTGGAGGGGGCTCGGAGCACGGCTCCAGGGCGACCTCGTGCTGCCCGCCGACGCCGGCTACGAGCTCGCCAAGCAGAACCAGTTCGCCGAGTTCGACGCCGTGCACCCGACGGCCGTCGCGTACTGCGCGAGTCCGGCGGACGTCCAGGCCTGCATAAGATTCGCCCGCGAGCAGGAGATATCCGTCCGCACACGCAGCGGCGGTCACAACTACCGCGGCTGGTCCACCGGCGAGGGCCTCGTCGTCGACGTGTCCCGCATCCGCCACGCCGTCGTCGGCACGTCCACGGTCCGCATCGGCCCGGGACTGCAGTCCGTCGACGCGCTGACCGCTCTCGCCCCGCACGGCAAGCAGATCATCTGCGGCACCTGCCCCACCGTCTGCCCCGGCGGCTTCCTCTCCGGCGGCGGCATCGGCTACCAGACCCGCAAGTTCGGCATGGGCCTGGACCACGTCAGGTCCGTCCAGCTCGTGCTCGCCGACGGCCGCCTGGTGCGCGCCTCGGCCTCGCAGAACCCCGACCTGTACTGGGCCCTGCGCGGCGCGGGCGGCGGCAACTTCGGCGTCGTGACCGAGTACGAGGTCACCCCCATCGACGCGCCGCGCATGGTCGTCTTCGACACCACCTGGTCCTGGGACCGCGCCGAGGAGGTCTTCGCCGCCTGGCAGACCTGGCAGCTCAGCAGCCCCCTCGCCCTGGGCTCCGCCCTCATCTTCATGCTCCCGGACGCAGCCCCCGGCGAGGTCCCGCAGATCATCGTCACCGGCGGCTACCACGGCTTGGCGGCCGACGCGGACGCCGCCCTGGACCGGCTGACCTCCCTGGTCGGCGCCCAGCCGACCAGCCGGTCCGCCACCGACCTGCCGTACCACGAGGCGATGAAGACGGCCTACGGCTGCGGCGACCTCACCCAGGACCAGTGCCACCGCGAGGGCACCGCCCCGGACGCGCTGCTGCACCGCGTCGGCTGGCTGCGCGAGGCCTACCGGTTCTTCGACAAGCCGTTCTCACCGACCGACCTGAACCGGATCGTCACGGCCTGGGACGCCGACCGCCGCCCGGGCCAGCGCCGCTTCCTGCACTGCATGTCCGTCGGCGGCGCCGCCAACAACGTGGCCCCTACCGCCACCGCCTTCCCGCACCGCTCCGCCAACTTCATCGTCGGCTTCACCACCCAGCTCGACCAGCCGACGCAGCCCGGCGACGAGCAGGCCGCGACCGCGTTCGTGGAGAGCGGCGCCGCGCTGCTCGACCCGCTGGGCGACGGCGCGTACGTCAACTTCCCCGGCTCCGAGCTGCCCGACTGGGCGACCCAGTACTACGGCGACAACTACCAGCGGCTGCTGGGCGTCAAGCGCCGTTACGACCCCCAGAACTTCTTCCGTCACCCCCGCTCCATCGGCAGCACCACGCAGTGACGCCACGCCCCCCGACCAAGGAGAACTGATCATGAGTAACCCGACGGGCCGCCGCACCGCCGTGGTCATCGGCGCCGGCATCGCGGGTCTGACCGCTGCCAAGTCGCTGTCCCAGGCGTTCGACACCGTCGTGGTCGTCGACCGCGACGAGCTGCCGGACGGCGGCCGGCCGCGCCGCGGCGTGCCGCAGGGCCAGCACTCGCACGTCCTGCTCGTGGCGGGCCAGCGCGCCCTGGAGGAGCTCTTCCCGGGCCTGGGCGAGGAGCTCGTCGCGGCCGGCGCCCAGGTCTTCGACTCCGGCGCGGACCTCCACCTCTACCGGCTCGGCGCGGCCTGGAACCCGGTGCACAGCGGGCAGCCGTTCGTCTCCATGAGCCGCCCGCTGCTGGAGTACACGATCCGCCGCCGCGTCCAGGCGCTGCCCAACGTCACGGTCCGCCCCAACACTTCGGTGTCCGGGCTCGGCGGCGCGGACGGCCGCGTCACCGAGGTGCTCCTGGACGGCGAGCGGCTCTCCGCCGACCTGGTCGTAGACACCACCGGCCGCGGCAGCCGCTCCGACCGCTGGCTGGCCGCCCTGGGCTTTCCCACCCCGGAGGTGGAGGAGGTCAAGGTCAACGTCGGCTACGTCAGCCGCATCTACCGGCACACGCCCGGCGACCTCGACGTGAAGGCCGCGTTCGTGCAGCCCACCCCGCCCGCCGAGAAGCGCATCGGCGCCGCACTGCTGATCGAGGACGACCAGTGGCTGGTCTCGGTCGGCGGCTGGCACCGCGACTACCCGGCCGCCACCGAGGACGGCTTCCTGGCGCACGCGGAGAGCCTGCCGGACCCGATCATCGCCAAGCTGGTCCGCCAGGCCGAGCCGCTCACCGAGCCGGTCGCCTTCCAGTACCCCGCCAACCGGCGGCGGCACTTCGAGGAGCTGACGCAGGTGCCGGCCGGCTATCTGGCCCTCGGCGACGCCATCTGCAGCTTCAACCCCCTCTACGGGCAGGGCATGACCTGCGCCGCGCAGGAGGCGCTCGCCCTGGGCCGGCTGCTCGCCGAGCACGAGGGCGTCACGGCCGACCTGGCCCGCGCCTTCTACCAGGAGGCCGCGGGAGTGCTGTTCGTGCCGTGGCAGGCCGCCATCGGCGGGGACTTCGACTATGCCGAGACGGCCGGCCGGCGCCCGTACGCCGCCGAGCTGTTCGGCCGCTACTCCACCCAGGCACAGCTGGCCGCGCAGGTCTCCGGCGAGGTCCGCAAGGTCATCCTCTCGGTGCAGCACCTGCTCGCGTCGCCGATGGCCCTGTGGGAGCCCTCGCTGACCGCCGAGATCGTGCGCGCCGCCCGGCACGAACCCGAGGGCACACAGCCGCAGTTCGGTCACGGCGGCCACGGGCGTCCCCTGTGGACGGCCGAGGACCGCGACGCCGAGCGGATCAGGGCCGCACTGCGCGAAGCGGGCCTTGTGGAGTTCTCCGACAAGGCGCCCGGCTTCGCGGTCGAGGGCGGCGCGCCGATCCTGGTCGCCCGCCTCGACGGGGGCGACCGCGACGACTACGTCGCACCGATCACCGCGGCCGGCTTCACCGCGGCCGCCGACCCCGAGGACCCGACCCTCCTGCGCGTGACGGCGTAGGGCGGCAACGGCGTCCAGGAGAAAGGGGAGTCGACGGCCGTGAACGGCTCGCGGGAGACCCGCGGCTCAGCGCGCGGCGCCCGCCGGCTCCTCCTCCTGGGCGGCGGCGAGGGCGGCGCTGTCGTAGGCCGCCCGGGCCGCGGTGACGAAGCTGCGGTTGCGCTCCGCCCAGTCCATCAGCGTGACGAAGGCGTCGTGCAGTTCACGCGCGCTGTCGGTGACGCTGTAGACGACCTTCGCCGGGACGGTGGGGTAGACGGTGCGCACCAGCAGCCCGTCCCGCTCCAGGCTGCGCAGGGTCAGGGTGAGCATGCGCCGGCTGATGCCGGGGATGGTGCGCTCCAGTTCGGTGAAGCGGACCGGTTTCTCGGCCGCCGCCAGGACGATCTGGATGCTCCACTTGCCGCTGATCCGGTCCAGCACCTCCCGCACCGGACAGGCGTCTTCGTCGACCCCGGCCTCCGCGACCTGGTCCGTTACACCGGTGTTCCGTTGGGACATAAAAGTGCCTCCTTCCCTGTCAGGCCATCGTTACAGATGATGGTGTCAGTAACAAGACGTAACGTCAGCGCACCAACTGATACCTGACTGAACACCCATATCAACCAAGCAATCCCCCCAGAAAGGAAAAACGGCATATGTCTGCCTCGTCGCCTGCCCGGTCCGCCGGGCGGTCGGGTACGAAGATGGCGCTGCTGGCGTTCTGCATGCTCATCTTCTCCGTCGACTACAACATCGTGTACGTCGCGCTGCCGGAGATCGGCCGTGAAGTCGGCTTCTCGGCACAGTCCCTGCAGTGGGTGGTCAGCGCGTACTCGGTCGGTCTCGGCGGCGCGCTGCTCATCGGCGGCCGCGCGGTGGACCGCCTCGGCGCCCGCCGGATCCTGGTGCTCGCCCTCGGCCTGTACGGCGTCGCCTCGATGGCCGGCGGCCTGGCCGGCTCCCCGGGTCTGCTGATCGCCGCGCGTGTGGTCCAGGGCCTGGGCGGCGCGCTGCTCTTCCCGGCCACCCTGTCGCTGATCAACACCAGCTTCACGGAGGACGCCGAGCGCAACAAGGCCTACGCCTGGTGGGGCACCGCCGGTGCCTCCGGCGCCATCATCGGCTCCATGGTCGGCGGTCTGCTCACCAACTACCTGGGCTGGGAGTGGGTGTTCTTCGTGAACGTCCCGCTGTGCCTGCTCGCCATCGCCGGCCTGCTGTCGAACTTCGACGCCGACGCGGTGCAGGGCGACTCCCGCGGCTTCGACCTGCCGGGCGCGCTGCTCGCCACCGGTGCCTCGACCCTGCTGGTCTTCGGCCTGATCAGCGGCCCCGAGGCCGGCTGGGGCTCGGCCCGCACCATCATCGTGCTGGCCGCCGGCCTGGCGCTGGGCGTCGGCTTCTTCGCGCTTGAGTCCCGTACGGCCGACCCGCTCGCCCCGTCCCGCCTGTTCGGCTACCGCGGCCTGCTGACGGCGATCCTGATCATCTTCGTCTTCCAGGGCGCCATCAACACCCTGCACTACCTGTTCTTCATCCAGCTCCAGGATGTCATGGGCTACAGCCCGCTCCAGGCCGGCCTCGCCTTCCTGCCGATGAGCGCGGTCGCCATGCTCGGCTCCAACAAGCTCCTGCCGCTGGTGGTCAAGCGCTGGGGTCTGCGCACCGCGCTCTTCGCCGGCATGATCGGTGTCGGCACGGCGATGATCGTGCTCGCGGCCTCCATGTCCACCAGCCACAGCTTCTGGCCGCTGCTCCCGGCGGTCCTGCTGTGGGGCCTGTTCGCCGGCATGATCTATCCGGCGATGTTCATGGCCGCCGGCTCGGACGCCGCCCCCGACGAGCAGGGCGTCGCCTCCGCCCTGGCCCAGACCTCCGCCCAGATCGGCGGCGCGATGGGCATGGCGGCCCTGATCGCGGTCGCCAACTCCGGCCTCGACCTCGGCGAGGGCGCGGTCAACCCGGTCTCCGACGTGGTCAATGGCCTCCAGCTGTCGGCCCTGGTCGGTGGCGTGGCGGCCATCGCCGGCGCGTTCCTGGCCTTCCGCGTCAAGTCCCAGAAGGCACCGGCCCAGCAGGCCGACGCCCCCGCCGCGGCGGAGGTGCCCGACCAGACGCCCGCACCCCAGACGGTCAACTGACCTCAAGGGACCCGCTCGTATCCCGTCCCCGACCCACTCGCCCGCCGGCGCCCGTGCGCCGGCGGGCGATGGCGTGCGCGGACACCGGCCCCGGCCGGTGGCCGGCCAGTTCCCCATGGGTTGGCCGACCGGTTCCCGGCCCGTTGGCCGACCGGTTCCCCGCCGATGGCCCCGCCCTGCCGATAGTGGTCACGGGCCGCGAACGGCCACCACGTCTGGGGGATCAGCCATGCTTGTCGAACGCGAGGAACATCTGGATCGGCTGCGCCGCGTCCAGGAGGCCGCGCTCGCCGGGAGGGGCCAGCTGGCGCTCATCGAGGGCCCGTCCGCGACCGGCAGGACGCAACTGCTGCACGCCTTCGCCGACCGCGCCGAGGCGGCCGGCTTCCGGCTGCTGCACGCCCTGTGCTCCCGGCCCGAGCGCACCCGCGCCCACGGGGTGGTCGACCAGCTGCTGCGCTACGACGCCCCGCCCGGCCACCACACCACGGCACGCTCCGTCGACGAGCTGTGGACGGCGCTGCTGGAACGCTCCGCGACAAGCCCGCTGCTCA
This sequence comes from Streptomyces adustus, assembly GCF_009377175.1. Lineage (GTDB taxonomy): Bacteria > Actinomycetota > Actinomycetes > Streptomycetales > Streptomycetaceae > Streptomyces > Streptomyces adustus. The sequence goes on along the minus strand of NZ_VJZD01000361.1, from coordinate 1,102 downwards.
TCGCCGTCGATGACGTCCAGCACGCCGACGAGCCCTCCCTGCGGATGCTGCTGCAGCTCTCCCACCGGCTGCGCTCGGCCCGCACCGCCATCGTGTTCACCGACAACACCGACGTGGCCCCCCTCAGCCCCCAGCTGCGCGCGGAACTGCTGCGCCGGCCAGGGCTCACCCGGCTCAAGGCCGCCCCCCTCAGCGAGGCGGCCGTCACCGCATTCCTCGCCCCGCGCCTGGGACCTGAGACCGCACGCCGCCTCACCCCGCACTTCCACCAGGCCACCGGCGGCATCCCGCTGCTGCTGACGGCCCTCGCCGACGACTGGGAGAACGGCGACGACGAGAGCATCGGCCCCGCCTACTGCCTGGCCGCTCTCAGCTGCCTGCACCGCGGGGACGAGGCCGCCCTCGCCCTGGCCCGCGCCCTGGCGGTACTCGGCCCCGACGCCGACGACGACACGGTCAGCGCCCTGGCCGGCGTCCCCCTCGAACCGTCCCTGCGCGCGATGACCACCATCGGACTCCTGCTGCCCGACACCTCGCTGCGCCACCCCGAGGTCCGCCAGGCGATCCTGGACGACCTCCCGCCACGCGAACTGTCCGCCCTGCACCGGCGGGCCGCCGCACTGCGCTACGACGGCGGCGCGCCGGCCGGCCGGGTCGCCCGGCACCTGCTGGCCGCCGGGCGCGCCGACGAACCCTGGGCGGTACGGGTGCTGCTGGAGGCCGCCGACCAGGAACTGCTCGCCGACCGGCCCGACGCGGCCGGGGTCTGCCTGGAACTCGCCCAGCGCTCCAGCGGCGATCTGAGCGAACGCGCCGAGATCCTCGCCCGCCTGGCCCACACCGAGTTCCAGTCCGACCCGGCCACCGCGGCCCGCAACCTGCCACAGCTCCTCACCGCCGACCGGGCCGGCCGGCTGCGGTTCGCCGAATCGGCGCTGCTGATACGGCACCTGCTGTGGCACGGCCGGATGGCGGACGCGGCCGAGGCGATCGCCCGGCTGCGCACCAAAGCCCCGGCGCAGACGACAGCCCCGGGGGAGGAGAGCGACCTGGAGCAGTGGCTGAGCTGGGCACACCCGCCGCTCGCCCGCCCGGCCCGCAC
>NZ_VJZD01000360.1 GCF_009377175.1 Streptomyces adustus | reverse complement strand
CCCGAACACCCCCGCCCAGCCCACGACCGGGCGCCCGCAGACCACCGCCGCGGTGACCGGCCTGGTCACGGCCTCGCTGGCCATCGCCCTGGTCGCGGCGGCCTTCACCGCCCAGCTCGTCTACCGCGACTACTACACCTGCACGAACGACGCCCTCACCAACGCGGCGAAGCAGTCCTGCAAGCAACTCCTGCCGGAGGAACTGCGGGGCGTACTGACCACCAACTGACCGCCGGCCCCTCCTCCCGACGAGCAGGGGCCGGCGCCAGTTCCCTCCCCGTAGCCGGGGTCAGAGGTGCGGGCCGGTGGGGTCGTCCGGGGGACCGGACGCGTCTCGCAGGGCCGCCCAGCGGGCCGCGCGCGCCGCGTCGCCGTGCCAGGGTCCGGGCAGCGGCTCGACGGCGGGCGGATCGGCTGGGAGAAGGTCGTACGGGCTCTCGTCCTCGCGGCGCCGTGCCGCGTCCCGGGCGCTCCTCGGCTTCGTCGCGGGCCCGGTCGAACGCCGGCGCCGCAGCAGCCGGCCGACCGCCGGGCGCCCCGGCATCCAGAACCGGCGCCCGTGCGCGTCCCGGCCCTCCTCCGTCTGCCCGGCTTCCGCCGCGGGCGTCCGCTCCGGCACCGGCCGGGGCACCGGCTTCGGCACCTGCCCCGGCCTCGCCGGGGAGTCGGCCCGCGTGCGCCCTGGAACGCGCGGCAGACGCGGCCGTACTCGCGCACCCTGCTCCGCCTGCTCCCCCGGGGTCCCCTGCTCTCCCTGCTCCCCCTGCGTTTTGGGCGTCTGCCCGGGGACAGTCCCGGTGGGCGCCTCGGGGGCCGTGCCGGTGGGCGCCTGCGGCGCCTGCCCCGGCTTCGGCGTCGGGGCCGGTCTCGGGACGGGCGTCGCCTCCGGCGCCGGGGCCGGAGCCGGGGCCGAGGCCGAGGCCGGGGCAGGCGCCGAGGCCGAGGCCGACCTGGGCTCCGCGGCCGAGACCGACCTGGACTCCGCGGCCGAGACCGACCTGAGCTCCGCGGCCGAGGTCGGCTCCGTCCCGGTCCCCGTTCCCGCCCTCGTCCTCACGATCAGCTTCCACGTCCGCTTCGGCTCGGGCCCCGGCGTCGGCTCCGACGCCGACTCCGACTCCGGCTCAGGGGCCGGAGCCGGTGCCGGTGCCGGTGCGGGTGCGGGTGTCGGTGCGGGTGTCGGGTCCGAGGGCTGCTTCGGCTCCGTCCTGGCCCCCGTCGTCGTCCTCGCGAGCAGCTTCCACCTCCGTCCCGGCGTCGGCTCCGACGCCGGAGGGGGTGTGGACTTGGCCGCCTCGGCCCGCTGTCTGCCGATCGTCGACTCGGAACCCGCCGCCGGGACAGCGCCCCGACGCCGCCACCACCGCGCCGTCAGTGCCACCGGCACCCCCATGCCCGCCGTCCAGACGAGCGCCGCGCACCCCACCTGCCACCACACCGGCCCGAACCGGGCGAGCTCGGCGACGCCGAGCGGTCCGCCCGCCAGCGCGGCCAGTACCGCCAGCGCCCCCGCGCACAGCACGGCCGCCAGTCCGGCCGAGGCCGCGGTCCGCTCCCGCGACCAGCCCCGGGCCCCCGGCCTGCGCAGCGCCGCCCTGGCCGTGAACCAGCCCACCGTGACCCCGGCCGCCACCGGCACCGCCGCGGAAGCCCAGTTCAGCGGCGTACCCGGCCCGGCGTCCGGGACCGCGGCCAGCAGCGGGAACGGCGGGAGCAGCGGAGCGGGAGCCGAGGCGACGGGGGCCGCGACATGGCCGACGCCCAGCGCGAAGCCGGGGCCGAGGGCGTACGCGGCCGCCCACACCACCGCGTTCGGCATCAGCGCGAGGCACAGCAGCAGCACGGCGAACCGCCCCGACCAGCCCTCCGTCAGCTGCCAGAAGGACGCGCGCGCCGCGTCCCCGTGCCACACCAGCGACACCCCCACCAGCAGCGCGCCGCCCCCGAAGTACACCGCCGTCCCGGCGGCCGCGGCCCGTACGGCGGCCCCGAGCCGCGCCCGCGCGTCCGCCCCGAGGACGAGCCGCCGCAGCGCGTCCGGCAGCAGGGCCAGCATGCTGTCGACCGGGGTGCGGGGCCGCCCGTACGCCGTCCACACGCCCGCCCCGGCCATCACCACGGCGACTAGCGGCAGGCTCGCCCCCGTCCAGTTCCACGAGGGCCGCAGATCGCCGCCCGCGGCATAGAGCGCGGCGGCCGCGCCGACGGCCAGATAGCCGAGGACGACACCCACCCAGGCCGTGTGTGCCGCGACCGGCGGCACGTCCGCGTCCACGTCCGTGTCCCCGTCGCCGTCCACCGCGTCCCGGGCCGCCCGGTACACCAGCCAGGCCGGCAGCGCGCACAGCAGCAGCGGGGTGACGCCCACGGGGGCCGGGACACCGGAGAGGGTGTCGGTACGGACCAGTTCGGCTCCGTGCGCCAGCAGCCACAGGGCGGCGGCGACATGCAGGGCGCCCCCCGGGCCGCTGTCGGGGTACGGCGAACTGATCCAGAGTACCATCACAAGCACGGCGAGCGCGCCGAGCCCGAGCCCCGCGGCGACGGCACCGCCCAGGAGACTGGCGCCCATTCCCGGCGAACGGTCGCGCATCCGCATGAGCAGGGGCGACAGCAACGATCGGCGAGCGGTCATGTGGATCACATCGCCATGCTCCCAACGACACGCGCTTTACCGTCGCAACAGGCGAACCTCCGACGTGTCACTCAATATACGTTTATGTACTTTTTCGCACGGAGGGGCGTCCTGTGACACAGAGCCCCGCACCTCCGCTCCCCTCGCCGGGCGAACGCCGACGCCTTCGCGAGCGGGGTGCGCTGACGCAGGATCAGGTCGCCGCGCGGATCGGCGTCCCCCTGAAGACGGTGCGCGCGTGGGAAGCCGGCCGCACCGCTCCGCGGGGCCGGAAGCGGGAGGAGTACGCCAGGCTGCTGGCCGCCTTCGCGGAGCCCGGCCCCGGCATGACGGCCGGTCGGGGGACGGACGGGACCGAGACGACCGAGCCGACCGAGCCGACCGAGCCGCTGGAGCGGCAGACCTCACCGGACGCCGAACCGTCGGGAGCCGGCCCGGCGAACGGGACCCTGACACCGGCTCAGGCCTTCGACGCGCTGTACGCGTTCTGCGCCCCCGCCCTCGTCCGGCAGGCGTATCTGCTCACCGGCCGCCGCGCGCTCGCCCGCGAGTCGGTCGAGCGCGCCTTCCAGCTCGCCTGGCAGCGCTGGCCCGAGGTGGCCCAGGACCGCGACCCGGCCGGCTGGGCGCGGGCGGCGACGTACGACTACGCGCTCTCCCCCTGGCACCGGTTCCGTCCGAGTCACCGGCACGGTGAACCCCCGCCCGCCGACGCGGCCGACCGCGCGCTGCTGGACGTACTCCTGCGGCTCCCGCCGCCGTACCGCCGCACCCTGCTGCTGCACGACGGGGTCGGTCTCGGTCTGCCGGAGACGGCGGCGGAGACGGAGGCGAGCAGACGGGCGACCGCGAAGCGGCTGCTGCACGCGCGCGAGGCCGTCGCGGCGCGGCTGCCGGAGCTCGCGGACCCGTCCGGCCTGCACCGGCGGCTGACCGGTCTGGCCGCCGCCGAACGTCTGCCGACGACCAAGCCGACGACGGTGCGGGTGAGCGGGGAACGCAGGGCGCGCTTCTGGACCCGGGCCGCGATCGCGTTCACGGCCGCCGTCATCGGCGCGACCGTCCTGACCCTGCACACCGCGCCCACGCGCTACCGGCAGCCGGTGCCGGCCGGGAAGACGGTGCAGGGCGTCCCGCCGAAGCCGGCGCCGGGCCCGCTGTCGTACGAGCAGGAGATCCTGCGGGACAAACTGCGCTCACAGCCGCAGAACGGGCCGGAACGGCTGGCGCCGGAAGCCCGGTGAGGGCGCCCGTCGCCACCGGCACGGTGGTGAGGGGCGACCCGCCCGGCGCCCGGGCGTGGGACGGCAGGCGGACATACGGCAGGGCCCGCACCCCCGTGAGGGTGCGGGCCCTGCCGCGGCCGCGACGCGCGGGGCGTCCGCCGGCCGGTGATCCGGAGTCCGGTCAGCCCGCGAGGATCTCGCGCGCCAGCTTCGCCGTCTCGGTCGGGGTCTTGCCGACCTTGACGCCCGCGGCCTCGAGGGCCTCCTTCTTCGCGGCGGCCGTGCCGGAGGAGCCGGAGACGATGGCGCCGGCGTGGCCCATGGTCTTGCCCTCGGGCGCGGTGAAGCCCGCGACGTAGCCGACGACCGGCTTGGTGACGTGCTCGGCGATGTAGGCCGCGGCACGCTCCTCGGCGTCGCCGCCGATCTCACCGATCATGACGATCAGGTCGGTGTCGGGGTCGGCCTCGAACGCGGCGAGCGCGTCGATGTGCGTGGTGCCGATGACCGGGTCGCCACCGATGCCGACGGCCGACGAGAAGCCGATGTCACGGAGCTCGTACATCATCTGGTACGTCAGCGTGCCGGACTTCGACACCAGGCCGATACGGCCCGGCTTGGTGATGTCGCCCGGGATGATGCCGGCGTTCGACTGGCCGGGGGTGATGAGACCCGGGCAGTTGGGGCCGATGATGCGGGTCTTGTTGCCCTGCGACACGGCGTACGCGTAGAACGCGGCCGAGTCGTGGACGGCGATGCCCTCGGTGATGACGACCGCGAGGGGGATCTCCGCGTCGATCGCCTCGACCACGGCGGCCTTGGCGAACGCCGGCGGCACGAAGAGGACGGACACGTTCGCGCCCGTCTTCTCCATCGCCTCGGCCACCGAGCCGAAGACCGGGATCTCGGTGCCGTCGAAGTCGACGGAGGTGCCCGCCTTGCGGGGGTTCACGCCACCGACGATGTTCGTGCCGTCGGCCAGCATGAGCTTGGTGTGCTTCATGCCCGTGGCACCGGTCATGCCCTGGACGATGACCTTGGAGTCCTTGTTGAGGAAGATAGCCATGGCTGTCTGAGTCCCTCTTCCTTACTTCGCAGCCGCGAGCTCGGCGGCCTTGTCGGCCGCGCCGTCCATGGTGTCCACGCGCTGGACCAGCGGGTGGTTGGCGTCGGAGAGGATCTTGCGACCCAGCTCGGCGTTGTTGCCGTCCAGACGGACGACGAGCGGCTTGGTGACTTCCTCGCCCTTGTCCGCGAGCAGCTGGAGCGCCTGCACGATGCCGTTGGCGACCTCGTCACAGGCGGTGATGCCACCGAAGACGTTGACGAACACGGACTTGACGTCCGGGTCGCCCAGGATGATCTCCAGGCCGTTCGCCATCACGGCCGCGGACGCGCCGCCGCCGATGTCGAGGAAGTTGGCGGGCTTGACGCCACCGTGGTTCTCACCGGCGTACGCGACGACGTCCAGGGTGCTCATGACGAGACCCGCGCCGTTGCCGATGATGCCGACCTCGCCGTCGAGCTTGACGTAGTTGAGGTTCTTCGCCTTGGCGGCGGCCTCGAGCGGGTTGGCGGACTCCTTGTCCTGGAGGGCCTCGTGCTCCGGCTGGCGGAACTCGGCGTTCTCGTCCAGGGAGACCTTGCCGTCCAGGGCGATGACGTCACCGGAGGCGACCTTGGCCAGCGGGTTGACCTCGACGAGGAGCGCGTCCTCGGCGATGAAGGTCTTCCACAGGGTGACCAGGACGTTCGCGACCTTGTCGGCGACCTCGGCCGGGAAGTTCGCGGCCTCGACGATCTCGCGGGCCTTCTCGGGGGTCACACCCTCGTTGGCGTCGATCGGGGTCTTGGCGACGGCCTCCGGACGGGTGGCGGCCACCTCCTCGATCTCCATGCCGCCCTCGACGGAGGCGATGGAGAGGAAGGTGCGGTTGGCACGGTCCAGGAGGAAGGAGACGTAGTACTCCTCCAGGATCTCCGGGGCCGTCTCGGCGATCATCACCTTGTGGACCGTGTGGCCCTTGATGTCCATGCCGAGGATGTCCGTCGCACGGGCGACGGCCTCGTCCGGGGTCGCGGCCAGCTTCACGCCGCCGGCCTTGCCGCGGCCACCGACCTTCACCTGTGCCTTGACGACGGACTTGCCACCGAGACGCTCAGTGGCTGCGCGGGCCGCCTCAGGCGTGTCGATGACTTCACCGGCCAGCACCGGTACATCGTGCTTGGCGAAGAGGTCCCTCGCCTGGTACTCGAACAGGTCCACGCGCTTCCGTCCCTATCAGTGATCTCGCGGTTCGTTGGATGCGTGGGCGTGCCGCGAGGGCAACGTGACGACCGCTGTGTCACAGGGGGTGCGCACACGGTGTCCGAGCGCGCGGCATGTCCGTCTCGCAGGTTATCGCCGGTTGCGGAGGGTCTCTAAATCGAGGGTCACACCACAGCGGTGATACCTGTCACATGATGCCGTGTATCCGGCACGCTTTGGCACGCCGTGCCGCGAAGGCAGGGCCTCACCGGGCTGGGGTTGACCCGGTGAGGCCCCTGGAACGGCTCCCGGAAGGGAGCAGGACGGCTGATCCTCACCCCAATGGGGATCCTTCCGTCCTCCTCCGCGGGAACCGGCCCGAACCGACCGACGGCTTTCGGCCGTCCGGGTCCTTCGGTTCCGCGGAGTCGCTTGTCGGCCTGCGCCGGAGTACGTGTTGCCGCGGGCGACAGGTCGCATGTTCCCCCTTCTGTGCACACTCTGTGTGCACAGAACGTCCGTCGCACGATCCCGCGCGGGCGTGGGCGCGGGACGGGAGAGGGACGGAGTCCGGAGCCCCCACAGGGGTCGGACCGGTCGCACCGCGCGGCAGGCCGGCGGCGAGGGGGGGTCACCCCGCTAGGCGGGGGATACGGGGATGTCCTGCCGCCTGTCCCCGGTCCCCCCGGTGGCGTCCGCGCCCGTCGTGGGGCCGGACACGGACCACAGCGGAAGCCGCCGGTCCATGGGGACGACCGGCGCCTCGCCGTACTGCGGCGTCACGTCGTCGGAGGCCGACCGGCCGACCTGCACACCACCATCGGGATCACCGGCGGGCGCCCGATGCACGGGCGTCGCCCGGCCGTCGCGGGCCGGACGGTGGCGGGTGGAGGGGACGGC
>NZ_VJZD01000035.1 GCF_009377175.1 Streptomyces adustus | reverse complement strand
GCCCGCCACTCTCGATCGGAGCTCCACAGGCTCGGCACCTCGCTGTCATGCCTCACCCGCCAGAGCCGGCGGGACCGAGGACGGGAACCCTGCCGAGTGTCCCGGGGGCCGTCAGCCGGCCGACATGGTCATGGCACGGATCTCGCTGTACGGCGAGTAGTTGCCGGCCGCGTCATAGCTACGGGCCCGGTACTCGTACGTGTGTCCGTCGGTCGGCAGCGGGTCGCAGACGGTGGCCGTGGCGACGCCGAGTCGCGGGTTGTATCCCTGGTGCAGGACGACCGACCAGGTGTCCGTCCCCGCCTCGCCGCGCTCGATCTCGAAGCCGGTGAAGTCGCGGATCGGAGCAGGCGTGCTGTCGCTGACAGTCGCCTGGATGCCGCTCGCGCAGGAGCCCAGAGTCAGGTCGGGGGCGTAGGCGGGGGCGATGCCGTCGGGGATTTCGAGCCAGAGCTCATTGAGCGCGGCGGGCTGGAGCCAGGCGGGGTTGTAGGTGGTGGTGCCGCCGTCGTTGGTGACGAGGACGCGGTAGTGGCGGGTCTCACCGTCCGCGGTGACGGGGCCGGTGGTCCAGGTGTTGCCCTTGGTGGTGCCGAGCGGGACCCAGACGTAGGAGCCGTTCACCAGGTCGTTGCTCAGGACCGTGTAGTGGTCGAACTGCGGCTCGGTGTTGAGTGGCCACTTCAGGGTGACCTTGCCGGTCGCCTTGTCGTAGGTGCCGGTCAGGGAGGTGACGACGGGCAGGGGACGGACGATGGTGTCCGTGCTTCCCGACGAGGTGTTGCCCGCCTTGTCCTTGGCCCGGACCTCGTAGTAGTAGGGCGTGCGGTCGTCGGGGTTCACCAGGGGGTCGGTGTGGCTGCGGGCGGTGGTCGTCGTGACCGCCGTCCAGGTGCCGGAGTCGACGGGCCGCCGGTAGAGGGAGTAACTCGCCAGGTCCATCTCCTTGTTGGCGGACCAGGAGATGGTCGTCCTGCGGGTCGTGGTGTTGTAGGAGGTCCTCACACCGGTGGGAGCGAGTGGCTTCGTCCTGTCGTACGCGGCCGAGGTCCGGGGCGTGTACGTGTACTTGACCTTGGCGGCGCCGGTCCAGTTCACGTAGTCGACGCGGAGGGTGTGCTTACCGGAGGGGACGGTGAGGTTGACGCTCTTGGCGCGGGCGGTGTTCCCGGTGTTCTTCCACAGGTCGATCTTGCGGGCGCCGTCCAGGTAGACGCGGACGCCGTCGGTGGCGGAGGCGGCGAACGTGAAGGGGCCGCCGGAGCCGAAGTCGCGGGTCACCGACCAGCGGACGGCGAAGTTGTCGGACGGCACGCCGGAAGCCGGGCGGCCCGACCAGCTTTCGCTGATGGCGCTGTCGCAGTCGGTCCTCACCGGGGAACCGGAGAACGAGGTGTTCTTGTAGAACGTCCGCTTGTAGACGTTGGCCGAGCAGGTGACGTCGGCGGCTGCCGCCTGCGGAGCAGCGGCCAGCAGGCTGCCGAGGACGACGGCGGACATCGCACCACCGGTTCGGGCTGCGAGGAGACTCTTCTGGCGCACAGGAACCTTTCGCGCTGTGAATGCAAGACGTACAGCGGAGAGACTCGTGCGGTAGGACGAAGGTTGTACTGATCACGACGGACAGCAAAAAGGCCCGGGTCGATGACCTGGGCCTTCTCTATGGAGCGGGTGACGAGAATCGAACTCGCGCTCTCAGCTTGGGAAGCTCAGGGCGTCCAGGGCTTGATACGGTCCTGACCTGCGGCGGCGCAGCGCAGACGCGTGGTAGACGGTCGATTGGTTCCCCGTTGTTCCCCGTGGTTCTCCGCACGATCTGGCACGCGTCTGGCACGAGTCATTCGTCGTCGCACCGCTCCAAGACCAGGCCTACGGAGCCATCTTCGAGCCCGTTGTTCTCCTCCAGATGGAGATGAGCGCCGTCCGGTACGTCGTCCTGGGCGAGCGTGAAGAGGTGGCCAGCCAGGGTCTTCAACCCAGCAGCGTTTGCCTCGATGACGATCTCGCTGCCCAGGTTGCGGACCTCGATGCGTGCGCCTTCCTCCCACGTGAAAACTCTGGTGGTTCCGTCGGTCACTGCACTCAGGTGAGTGGTCAACGAAGGAGCAGCGCTGGGTTCAGGAGCCATACCCCAAGCATCGCGTACCCCGGGCCGGCCGCGACGACGAGAACGGTACAGCGAGACATGCGTGATGACCTCTTCGTCCCGAAGCAAGTTGTACGGGGGCGCCGCCCTGGGGTGGTGTGCTCCTCACCTGCGCCGATGGTCCGCAGGCGTCCGTGCTCGTCCGCCGGTGTCCGCCGGCGTTGTCACGCAGTCAGACACGCACTGCTCAACGGTCAATCACGTACAAGACCGTTATTAGTGCGCTGCGCTTGTGGTGGCGCTGCGGTGCGTGGGCGTAGGGTGCCGGCTACCCGTAATGATCAAGCTGCGCTTTGGAGTTCTTCGTGCGAATACGGCCATTGGCGGCCTTCACTGTCATTGCCCTGGCCGGTGGGACGGCCGTGTGCGTGCAGCCCGCCGTCGCGGCCCCGGACACCCTTTACGTGAACAACGCAACTCGGGCCAACTGCTCAGACGCCGGGTCTGGCACCCAGGATCAGCCCTACTGCACTCTGCAGACCGCCGCGGCGGCCGTACAGCCGGGACAGACCGTCGAGGTCACGGGCGGTACGTACAAGGGCGAGGTGGACATCACACGGTCGGGTACCCCGGATGCGCCGATCACCTTTACTGCGGCCAAGAGGGGGGCGGCGTTCGTCTATGGCGACCCTCACGCGTTTACGGTCTCAGGAGCACACGACGTTGTCATCCACGGCTTCTCCATCTCCAGCAGTGCCGAGAACGTAGTCGTCACCGATTCGAGCCGCATCACGATCGACCAGAACCGGGTCCCCAGTGTCAACATCCTGGGCACCGGGAGTCGAATCCCCGGCATCAGGATCACCGGTCAGAGCAGTGACGTGACGGTCAGCCGCAACCAGATGTACGGCTCCGCGGCGGAGGAGGTCCTTGTCGCGCCCGGCGTCACCGGTACGGTGATCACGACCAACTGGCTCAGCGGCTACGGGGGCAGCGCCGTACTTGCGATGGACGCGCCGGGCACTGTGGTGACCAGCAACAGCATCTCCGGCGACTGCACTCCCCAGATCGCACTGGTTGGCGCCTCGACAGGTTCCACCCTCGAGAACAACATCCTGGCGGATGGCATCGGCGACGACAAACAGTGTGCGTCGGCCCCCGCAGCACACGCGAAGATCTCGATTTCGTCGGACTCGGCTCCGCGGACCATCGGTGACTACAACCTGATCCAGCCGCCGGGGTCCGGCGCCGCACCGTACGACTGGGCCGGAGCCTCGTACGCCGACCCTGAATCGCTGCTGGCGGCGACCGGCCAAGGCGGCCACGACCTCGTGGCGCAGCCAGACTTGTCGTCGGACAGTAGTCCGGCCCGTGACTCGGCTGATGCCGACGCTCCCGGCGAGTTGCCCACCGACCTGTACGGATACACCTCTGTCGACGACCCGCTCCTGGCGGACACGGGGGCGGGAAGCGTCACTTTCCGGGATCGCGGCGCCGGCGAGTTCCAGGACCCGTACAACATCAGCTCGGTCACGGTCACCCCGGATCAGGGGCCGTACCCGCTGCCGGTCACGGTGACCGCCGTGGAGCTGAACCCGTGGTCCACGCCGGTGGAGTCCTACACCTTTGACTTCGGTGACGGCAGCGCACCGGTGGTCACCACTACGCCGAGCGCACAGCACACCTACACCGCGCGGCCTGCCAACGGCAGCTACTACACGGTGAGCGTGATTGCCACGACCGCCGCCCGGACGCTAGTGCCCCGGATCGGTTACGTCTTGGTCAACGAGCCCGCCCCGTTGGTACCGGCGCTGAAGCTGACCACACCTCCTTCTGCCATCGGCTGGCTGACCGTTACGGCGGACACCTCCGCCTCGACCGATGCGTGGGCCATCACCAACCGCAAGATCGACTTCGGTGACGGCAGCGCGCCCGTCGACGAGGGCACCGCCACCACGGACACCCACACCTATGCCAAGCCCGGCACCTACACGGTCAGGCTCACCGAGACGGACTGGGCCGGCAACACCGCGTCCACGACCACCTCGATGACCGTTCCGACGATCCGCTTCAGCACGGCCCTGTCGCTGACCACCAAGGCCTCCTCGTATGCGTACGGCGCGACGGCGACGGTCACTGCGCACCTCGGCCCGACGTACAGCAACCGCACCGTCTCGATCTACGCTCAGCCGTACGGCGGTACGAAGACGCTGGTCAAGACGGGCACGGTGGACAGCCACGGCAACCTGGTGGCCTCGTACAAGGTCACCCGGAACACCGTCTTCACCACCGCCTTCTCCGGCGACCTCGAGTACACCCCAGCGACGGCGTCCAGGACCGCCTACGGCTATGCGGGGGTGGCGGAGTCGCAGTCGGGCTACTACACCAGCACCTACTACGGCAGCACCCGCTACCGCGTCTACCACCACACCGCGAAGGCCCAGTTCAACGCCGCGGTCACGCCCAACAAGGCCGGCCAGTGCCTGATCTTCCGGCTGCAGAAGTACTACAGCGGCGCCTGGCACACCCAGTCCACCTCCTCCTGCCACACCCTGAGCTCCACAAGCACCGGATACCTGAAGCTGACCCTCACCAGCGGCGCGATCAACGGCAAATACCGGATGGCCGCCGAATACGCCCACAGCACCAAGGACAACACCAACCTCAACACCTGGAGCTCCTGGCAGTACTTCACCGTCAGGAAGTAAGCGAGGCAATCCCGGCTCTGCCGGCACCGGAACGACGTGAAGTCTGACTGGGCTGCCCGAACGAGAACGCAGGGTGGGGGCCGGACGGGAGACCGTCCGGCCCCCACCTTCATGTCAGGCTCAGAGCGAGCTGCACTCCACGCTTTCGAGGGTCTGCGATCGCTTCCTCCCAGAGACTGCCGCGATGCTAGCGACAGGTACGGACACCGGCTGGGTCGCCCACGCGGTCGGTGTAGCGACTTTGACCTGGAGTCAAGCGCCGCTGCCTGGGGCTTGGAGCACTAGTTTGGAAGCCTGGATCACCGAGTTAGGAGCGAGGTTTCTGGCACGGTCGTGGCACGTGCCGTGAGCTTGATCATGCGGCCGGTTGAGCCTTAGCCCTCTCGATGCGAACTATTGGGTGAGACGGTCCCTGGGGCCTGCTGGGTCTGGTTGCTGGACCTTGCTGCGCTACGGCGGGCGAGCGTGAGGTACAACTACGCCATGACGACTCGACCGACGCAGGCGATGTGGTGGGCTGAAATGGCGACCTTCCTTGCCGTAGCCGCCGCGACCTTCACTGCGCTCGTGGCCTTTCTCGGGGCCACGGTAGCCCGGGGTCGCCACGTCACGGTGGAGGGTGGCGCCTCCATCGTGCTGATTGCGCTGTCCGTCAGCGTCGGCATCTTCGTGAGTGGCCGGTTCAGGGCGTGGGGACTGCGCCGGCAAGCCGTGTCCGGCGCACGGTCTTGAAAACCGTCGTGGCGCGAGTCACCGTGGGTTCAAATCCCCCACCCACCGCCAGCAGAAACGGACCCTGACCAGGTAAATCGGTCAGGGTCCGTTCTCGTGGCCAGTGTCCACTAGTGCCCGTAACTCCCCGCTGTTTCCCGACCGAACGGGTACGAGAGGGGCACGTCGACTGGCGCCCTCTAGGCGTAGGCGGCCAGCAGCGCGACAAGTAGCCCAGCCCCCATAGCTGTGAAGACCCGCGGCTTCCTCCAGCCCGGTCCCGAAGCCTGGCGGTTCAGCTCCCACATGAGCACCAGACCGGCGCCAAGGCCCAGCGCGTCGCGCAGCAGGAAAATGGTGGTGTGCACGGGGAGCCTCCAGGGGCCTTCGAACGGCAGACGCTCATGTCAGTCAACGGAGATTGTGCAGTCTTTGGAAGGGATGCCAGCGAGTTCACATGCGGCCGCGTCTTCCTGACTCTCGGATGGGTGTTGCTGGAGATACGCCGCTGTCGCGCGCGTCCCGGCGTCGAAGCAGGTCGGATTCTGTCGCACGATCGTGCTGAGGATTTTCAGCCGTGCCGTGGCGATCTCGTACTGCCTGATGGTGTCTCCCCCCTTCGCGATCTGCTGCTGCTTCCGGAACTGGCCGGCCCGCGCCTCGAATTCCTGGTTCGCCTGCACGACCTGGCCGAAGCGGCTGGACAGGGCGGCTGGAAAGCCTGGGCCTACCCGATCTCGGTTGACCTGCTTCTGGTCGCCGCATGGCGCCGGATGCGTGAGCAGCAACGCACCGGGCTCCCGGCGGGTGGATCGCGGCTGTGGTTTCTCGTCGCGCTTGCCGCGTCCCTCGGAGCGAACATCGCCACCGCCGGACTCCTCGACCTGGACGACGTTCCCGCGCTGCTCCGCGTGATCGTGGCGGGCTGGCCGGCCGTCGCGTTCTTCGGGGGCACCTTGCTCGCGCACACCCCCCGAAATCCGGAATCCCCAGCCCGTCCGGCACCGGTGCACGACGACTCAGACGCCCCGGCGGCGTCCCTTGCACCGAACTCGGCACCTCGTCGCGGGAGGTGCCGCCGCCGTCCTGGTCGTCGGGGCCGTCCTGGTCTCGATGCTCCTTGCCGTCGCCGCCATCACGGCCGTGTCCGTCGCCGTCTGCGCCGTCGTCGTCCGCTCGCTTCTCAAGAGAAGGGCTGCCTGATGGCCAACGACAAGGGCAGGCGCCGCCGGTTCGGAGCGATCAGGCGGCTCCCCTCGGGCCGGTATCAGGCGTGCTATCTGGGGCCGGACGGTGTGATGCGTCCGGCGCCCTTCACCTTCGCCACGATCGCGGACGCCGACGACTGGCTTGCCGAGAAGCAGACCGAGATTCGTCGGGGGGAGTGGCGGGACCCCGATGCCGGGGCGGTTGGCTTCCGGGCCTACGCCGACAAGTGGGTGGAGGAACGGGAGCTGGCGCCGCTGACGCGGGACCTCTACCGCTACCTCCTCGACAAGCACCTGACCGCCTTCGCGGACCTGGACCTGGACGAGATCACCGCGCCCCGCGTGCGCGAATGGCGTGCCGAACGGCTGCGGGTGACCGGGGCCAAGACGATCACCGCCAAGGCGTACCGTCTGCTCAAGGGCATCATGGAGACGGCCGTCGACGACGAGTTGATCCAGCGCAATCCCTGCCGGATCAAGGGCGGCGGCAAGGAGAAGGCCGCCGAGCGGCGTATCGCCACCGTCGCCCAGGTCGACGCCCTTGCCGCAGCGGTGGGGATGCGGTGGCGGCTCATGGTCTATCTCGGCGCTTACGGGCCCTTGAGGCCGGAGGAGCTGGCCGGCCTGCGTCGCCGGGATGTCGACCTCGACCCCCTCCGTGTCCGTGTTCGTCTCGCGGAGCCGGAGCGGATGAACGGACGACGGGTCCAGGGCGACACCAAGTCGGAGGCGGGAACGCGGACTGTGATTCTTCCCGCGTTCCTTCACCGGGAGCTCCGTTGGCATCTGGAGAGCTACGCCGAACTGGGTCCGGACGGGCTCCTGTTCGTCGGTGAGAAGGGAGCTCCCTTCCGGCGCAGCACCTTCGGGCGGAGGTGGCGCAGGGCCCGAGAGGTCGTCGGGATGCCCGAGGGCTTCCGCTTCTACGATCTCCGCCACACCGTTCACACGTTGTCCACCCGTTCCGGCGCGACTCTCAAGGACACGATGGTGCGGGCCGGGCAGTCCTCCGAGAAGGCGGCGCTGATCTATCAGCACTCCGACGACGAGCGACAGGAAGAGGTCGCCGCCGGCCTCGACGCGACCGTCCGCAAGGCTCGCCAGAAGGCTGCCGCCGTGCCAGTGGAAGACACCGGTGATCCAGACGATCAGCGTTCTGGCACGGATCTGGCACGCGACAACTGATCACAACGCAAAGCAAAAAGGCCCGGGTCGGTGACCTGGGCCTTCTCCGTGGAGCGGGTGACGAGAATCGAACTCGCGCTCTCAGCTTGGGAAGCTGATGTTCTACCATTAAACTACACCCGCGTAAGACGCCGGTTGATCCGGTGCCCGAATGCTCGCTCACTGTACCTCATGCCAGGCCCCCGGCGCTGAAGCCGTGGGGCCTGTGTGCGTCTTCGGGGAGTGGCGGGACTGTGGGCAACGGGAGTTGGGGCGTACCGTGGAGGGACGGGAGAGGGCCCCGGCGGGTGCGGAGTGCCGCCTGGAGTGCCATCCCTTTCGTCCCGTAATGTGGCTTTCGCCGTCAGGCAGCCCAGCCAGTCACGGCTCTTTGTGGAAGGACTCCAGGACTTGATGGAGCGCACCGTCGTCCGTTGTGCCGATGGGCACGTGTTCAACACCACTTCGTTCCCGATGCAGCAGACCGGGCGACTCGGTCCCGGGCGGCTCGTCCGGTGTCCGCGCTGCGCGCGGCTGCGCAGTTCGGTGCTCGTCAGCCTCGGGCAGCAGCGGCAGTAGCGGACCGTGGTGGCAGGCGCGCGGGGACGCCACGATGGTGGTGGGTCCGCGCGCCTTGCGTATCCTCGGGACGTGCTTCTCTCAGACAAGGACATCCGGGCCGAGATCGACGCCGGGCGGGTGCGGATCGATCCCTACGACGAATCCATGGTGCAGCCGTCCAGCATCGACGTACGCCTCGACCGGTTCTTCCGGGTTTTCGAGAACCATCGGTACCCCCACATCGACCCCTCCGTCGAGCAGGCCGACCTGACCCGGCTGGTGGAGCCCGAGGGCGACGAGCCGTTCATCCTCCACCCCGGGGAGTTCGTGCTCGCCAGCACGTACGAGGTCATCACGCTGCCCGATGATCTCGCCTCCCGGCTCGAGGGGAAGAGCTCGCTGGGGCGGCTCGGGCTCGTCACCCACTCCACCGCGGGGTTCATCGACCCCGGGTTCTCCGGGCACGTGACGCTGGAGCTGTCGAACCTCGCGACCCTTCCCATCAAGCTGTGGCCGGGCATGAAGATCGGGCAGCTGTGCATGTTCCGGCTCAGCTCGCCCGCCGAGTCCCCGTACGGCAGTGAGCGGTACGGCTCGCGGTACCAGGGGCAGCGCGGTCCGACCGCCTCCCGCTCCTTCATCGACTTCCACCGGACGCAGGTGTGAGCGCCGCGGACGAGCGGGAGAACCTGACCTACGAGCAGTTCGGCGTCGCCGTCCGCGAGCTCGCGCAGACGATCGCCGACGACGGGTTCGAGCCGGACATCGTGCTCTCCATCGCCCGCGGGGGCGTCTTCGTGGCCGGCGGGCTCGCCTACGCCCTCGACTGCAAGAACCTCCACCTCGTGAACGTGGAGTTCTACACGGGTGTGGGCGAGACGCTGGAGATGCCGGTCATGCTGGCGCCCGTCCCGAACGCGATCGACTTCACCGACAAGAAGGTGCTGATCGCCGACGACGTCGCCGACACCGGCAAGACCCTCAAGCTCGTGCACGACTTCTGCGTCGAGCACGTCGCCGAGGTGCGCTCCGCGGTGATCTACGAGAAGCCGCACTCCCTCGTCAGGTGCGAGTACGTGTGGAAGCGCACGGACGCGTGGATCAACTTCCCGTGGAGCGTCCTGCCGCCCGTCCACAAGTCGGGAGAGGCCGCCCGGCCCAACCGGGAAGCACTCTGACCCGAGCCGCCGGCGCGGGACGACCGAAACGGAAGAAGGGGCTCGTCGTCCGTGTGGACGGTGAGCCCCTTCTTGCCGGTGCCGGTGGGGCCGATCGCTAGAACGTGCCCAGCTTCACGATCGACAGCAGCGCGATCAGCTGGATCGCCGACGCGCCCAGCGCCTTGGGCCAGGGCAGGTCGTGGGAGCGGCGGACCATCATGGTCAGCAGCACCCCGGCGGCCACCCAGGTCGCCCAGCCCACGGCCTGGACGAAGGTCGCGTTGCCGCCGAAGAACATGGCGAGCAGCAGTCGCGGCGCGTCCGTGAGGGACATGATCAGCATCGACAGGCCCACGGTGGGCTGCCAGGCGCCGTCGCCGCCGAGCTGGCGGGCCAGGGTGTGGGTGACCACGCCGAGGACGAAGGCGCTGAGCACCATCGCGACCGACGTCATCAGGACGATCGGGACGGCGTTGGAGAGGGTGGCGTTGATGGCGTCCGCGCGGGCGCCGTCGAAGCCGAAGACCGCGAGCAGGCCGTAGAGGAACGTCACGATCAGGGCCGGGGCCCACATCGTGTAGTCGCGCATCCGCAGGAAGGTCTGGTCGGGGGCGGCCACGATGCCCCGCAGCAGCGCCTTCCAGTGCAGCGGCGGGCCGACCGGGGCCGACGGGGGCGTGGCGCCCGCGTGGTAGGTGCCGCCCTGGGTGTAGGAGGCGTGCTCGTCGATCGAGAACGCCTGGGTGTGCCCCGCCTGGTTCGCCGCGTACGGGTCGTGCGGGGCGCCGCCCGGCTGGCCGTACGGGTCGGCCGCGCCGAAGTACTCCGGCTCGTCGCCGCCCTGGCCGCCGTAGCCGCCCGCGTTGCCCCGCGGCCACTGGGCCCCGCCCGAGCCGCCGTGCGGCGGCTGCTGGCCGCCCCGGTACTGCGGTTGCTGCGGGTACGGCTGCGGAGCCGACGGGTAGCCGTAGGACGGCGGCCCCTGGGGCGCCTGCTGCCCGTACGGAGGGTTGTGCGGTCGCGCTTGCGGGGCGCGGTCGTCCCGGCCGCCGCGTCCGATCCTGAATCCAGCCACGCCTTCGAACGTACCTGGTCCTGGAGGGTGAGGGGCCGGGACGGGGGTTCCGGGCCGGGCTTTGCTGCCGAGCTGTGACATCCCCTAAGGGGGGTAACTGGGGCTTTCCCGGGGGTCGGAGGGTTTCGCGCACGGCGGGTGGGAACGGCGGTTACTTCACCGGCTCCGGCTCCGACTCGGTCTCCGACTGCGACTCGCCCGCCGGGGGCTCGTCCGCGACCGGCGTCCTGACGGAGTCCAGGAGCAGCTGGGCGACGTCCACGACCTGGACGGACTCCTTGGCCTTGCCCTCGTTCTTCTTGCCGTTGACCGAGTCGGTCAGCATGACGAGGCAGAACGGGCAGGCGGTGGAGACGATGTCCGGGTTCAGCGACAGGGCCTCGTCGACGCGCTCGTTGTTGATGCGCTTGCCGATCCGCTCCTCCATCCACATCCGCGCGCCGCCGGCGCCGCAGCAGAAGCCGCGCTCCTTGTGGCGGTGCATCTCCTGCTGGCGCAGGCCCGGGACGGCGGTCATGATCTCGCGCGGCGGCGTGTAGATCTTGTTGTGGCGGCCCAGGTAGCAGGGGTCGTGGTACGTGATCAGACCCTCGACCGGGGTCACCGGGAGCAGCTTGCCCTCGTCGATGAGGTGCTGGAGCAGCTGGGTGTGGTGGATGACCTCGTAGTCGCCGCCGAGCTGCGGGTACTCGTTGCCGATCGTGTTGAGGCAGTGCGGGCAGGTCGCGACGATCTTCTTGGCCGACTTGGGCTTCTTCGTCGACTCGTCCTCGTCGTCCTCGCCGAACGCCATGTTCAGCGCGGCGACGTTCTCCATGCCGAGCTCCTGGAAGAGGGGCTCGTTGCCGAGGCGGCGGGCGGAGTCACCGGTGCACTTCTCGTCGCCGCCCATGATCGCGAACTTGACGCCCGCGATGTTGAGGAGTTCGGCGAACGCCTTCGTGGTCTTCTTGGCCCGGTCCTCCAGCGCACCCGCGCAGCCGACCCAGTACAGGTACTCGACCTCGGTGAGGTCCTCGATGTCGCGGCCGACGACCGGCACCTCGAAGTCGAGTTCCTTCGTCCACTCCAGGCGCTGCTTCTTGGCCAGGCCCCAGGGGTTGCCCTTCTTCTCCAGGTTCTTGAGCATCGTGCCCGCCTCGGAGGGGAAGCTGGACTCGATCATGACCTGGTAGCGGCGCATGTCGACGATGTGGTCGACGTGCTCGATGTCCACCGGGCACTGCTCGACGCAGGCGCCGCAGGTGGTGCAGGACCACAGGACGTCCGGGTCGATGACGCCGTTCTCCTCGGCGGTGCCGATGAGCGGGCGCTCGGCCTCGGCGAGGGCCGCGGCGGGCACGCCCGCCAGCTGCTCCTCGGACGCCTTCTCCTCGCCCTCCATCGTCTTGCCGCCGCCGGCCAGCAGGTAGGGGGCCTTGGCGTGCGCGTGGTCGCGCAGCGACATGATCAGCAGCTTCGGGGAGAGCGGCTTGCCGGTGTTCCAGGCGGGGCACTGCGACTGGCAGCGGCCGCACTCGGTGCAGGTGGAGAAGTCGAGCAGGCCCTTCCAGGAGAACTGCTCGACCTGGGAGACGCCGAAGACGTCGTCGTCACCGGGGTCGGTGAAGTCGATCGGCTTGCCGCCGGAGGTCATCGGCTGGAGGGCGCCGAGGGCCGTGCCGCCGGTCGCGTTGCGCTTGAACCAGATGTTCGGGAAGCCCAGGAAGCGGTGCCAGGCGACGCCCATGTTGGTGTTCAGCGACACCACGATCATCCAGATGAAGGAGACGCTGATCTTGATCATGGCGACCAGGTAGACCAGGTTCTGGAGGGTGGCGACGCTCAGGCCCTTGAAGGCCAGCACCAGCGGGTACGAGGCGAAGTAGCCGGCCTCGTAGCCGTCGACGTGGTGGATGGCGCCCTCGAGGCCGCGCAGGGTGTAGATGGCCAGGCCGATGGTGAGGATGACGTACTCGACGAAGTACGCCTGGCCGGACTTGGAGCCCGCGAAGCGGGACTTGCGGCCCGGTCGCGAGGGCAGGTTCAGCAGCCGGATCGCCATCAGGACGACGATGCCGAGGATGGTCATCACACCGATGAACTCGGTGTACATCTCGAACGGCAGGAAGTCGCCGATGATCGGCAGCGTCCAGTCGGCCTGGAAGAGCTGCCCGAAGGCCTGCGCCAGGGTCGGCGGCAGCGTCAGGAAGCCGACGGCCACGAACCAGTGGGCGAAGCCCACGATGCCCCACCGGTTCATCCGGGTGTGGCCGAGGAACTCCCGGACCAGCGTCACGCTGCGCTGGTAGGGGTTGTCCGTCCGGCTCCCGGCGGGCACGGGCTGTCCCAGCTTGAAGTACCGGACGAACTGGCCGACGGCGCGTGCGAGCAGCGCCACGCCGACCACGGTCAGGACCAGCGACACGATGATCGCGGCGAGTTGCATTTCGGGGCTCCTCGGGCCTGCGAGGGATTCTCGATCGAGATTACTAAGCGGTAACTTATGCAGTCCGTCTGAGACTACCCGCATCCTCCGCCGCACTGTAGTCAGCCGCTCGGTGATCTGTGTCGCTGAGGCTTGCCTCATGATCCGGGTCGCGAGGCTGGTCCGGGGTGGTCCGGGGTGGTCCGGGGTGGTCCGGGCCGGTCGGGAGCGGTCGGGAGCGGTCGGGATCTGATCGTGTTATTCGTACCAAATCAGTACATTTACCTCTAACTTATATCCGTGCTCTACGGGATCACCGCCGCCACCGCCGCCCTCCTTCTCGCCGCCGTCCTCGCGGCGCTGCTCCGGTCGCCCGCCCGCCGGCTCGGGGTGGTCGACCGGCGGCGGCAGCGGCCGCTGCCGCTGTTCGGGGGGGTGGCCGTGACGGTGGCCACCTGCGCCGTCGCGGCGGTGGGCGACTGGACGGGGGTCGCGCCGCTCGGCACCGGGATCGGGCAGCTGCTCGGCGCGGGCGCCGCGCTCGCCGCGCTCGGGCTGGCCGCCGACGTGTGGCGGCTGAAGACCCGGTTCCTCGTCGTCGGCACGGCCGTGGCGGCGGCCTGCGTCGTGCCGTACACGGAGACGGGTGTGGCCGCCGGGCTGCCGGCCGTGGGCTGGATCGTGTGCGTGACGGTCGCCTTCAAGGGGCTCGACCACGCCGACGGGCTCGTGGGCACCGTCGGGGTCGTCACCGCCTTCGGGGCGGGCGCCTGCGCCGCCGCCGAGGTCATGGACGGGCTCGCGGTGCTGCTCAGCGTGCTGGCCGCCGCGCTGACCGGCTTCCTCATGCACAACTGGCATCCCGCGCGGGTCGGCCTCGGCGCCTGCGGGTCGCTGTTCACCGGTTTCGTGCTCGCCTCGTCCGCCGTGCAGGTCCGCGCCGGGTACGGGTTCGGTTCCAGCGTGGGCGTGCTGTTCGCGCTCACCGCGGTCGCCGGCGCCGACGCCGTCCTCGTGGTCGTGGCGCGGCGGATCGCCGGGCGCCCGCTGCTGCGCCGCGGGCCCGACCACCTCGGACACCGGCTGCGCCGGCTCGGGCTCACCCCGCAGGGGGCGACCGTGGTGCTCGGCGCCGCGGCGTTCCCGGCGGTGCTCGTCGCGGTGCTGATGCATACCGGGTGGCTCGGCGCGCAGGCCGCGTTCTGGGTGGCGCTGGTGGTGCTGATCGCCCTGTGGGGGGTACTTCGATTTCCGGTGAACGGTTCGCGACGGCCCGCATCCACGCAGGTCAGGGCTCAGTTGCGTGTAAGGAACGGATAAGAGTTGAGTCGCTGTGGCTCAGCTCTGTTGACCGCGGGGTGGCGGTCGTGCACACTTGAGTCCGTTCCACTCAAGTCAGCTGGAGGAAATCACCATGGCACGTGCGGTCGGCATCGACCTGGGCACGACTAACTCCGTCGTCAGCGTTCTGGAGGGCGGCGAGCCCACCGTCATCACCAACGCCGAGGGTGCCAGGACCACGCCGTCCGTCGTCGCCTTCGCGAAGAACGGTGAGGTGCTGGTCGGCGAGGTCGCCAAGCGCCAGGCGGTCACGAACGTGGACCGGACCATCCGCTCGGTGAAGCGCCACATGGGCACCGACTGGAAGATCGAGCTCGACGGGAAGCACTTCAACCCGCAGCAGATGAGCGCGTTCATCCTGCAGAAGCTGAAGCGCGACGCCGAGGCGTACCTGGGCGAGAAGGTGGCCGACGCGGTCATCACCGTCCCGGCGTACTTCAACGACTCCGAGCGCCAGGCGACGAAGGAAGCCGGTGAGATCGCCGGTCTCAACGTCCTTCGTATCGTCAACGAGCCCACCGCGGCCGCGCTCGCCTACGGCCTCGACAAGGACGACCAGACGATCCTCGTCTTCGACCTCGGTGGCGGCACCTTCGACGTGTCCCTCCTGGAGATCGGCGACGGCGTCGTCGAGGTGAAGGCCACCAACGGTGACAACCACCTCGGTGGTGACGACTGGGACCAGCGCGTCGTCGACTACCTGGTGCAGCAGTTCCGCTCCGGTCACGGTGTGGACCTCGCCAAGGACAAGATGGCCCTCCAGCGTCTGCGTGAGGCTGCCGAGAAGGCCAAGATCGAGCTGTCCTCGTCCACCGAGACCTCGATCAACCTGCCCTACATCACGGCCTCCGCCGAGGGCCCGCTGCACCTGGACGAGAAGCTCACGCGCGCCCAGTTCCAGCAGCTGACGGCCGACCTGCTGGAGCGCTGCAAGACGCCGTTCCACAACGTCATCAAGGACGCCGGCATCCAGCTGTCCGAGATCGACCACGTCGTCCTCGTCGGCGGCTCGACCCGTATGCCCGCCGTCGCCGAGCTCGTCAAGGAGCTGACCGGCGGCAACGAGGCCAACAAGGGTGTGAACCCGGACGAGGTCGTCGCCATCGGCGCCGCGCTCCAGGCCGGTGTCCTCAAGGGTGAGGTCAAGGACGTCCTGCTCCTCGACGTGACCCCGCTGTCCCTCGGCATCGAGACCAAGGGCGGCATCATGACCAAGCTCATCGAGCGGAACACGACGATCCCGACCAAGCGGTCCGAGATCTTCACCACCGCCGAGGACAACCAGCCCTCCGTGCAGATCCAGGTCTACCAGGGCGAGCGCGAGATCGCGGCGTACAACAAGAAGCTCGGCATGTTCGAGCTGACCGGTCTGCCGCCGGCCCCGCGCAGCGTGCCGCAGATCGAGGTCGCCTTCGACATCGACGCCAACGGCATCATGCACGTCACGGCCAAGGACCTCGGCACCGGCAAGGAGCAGAAGATGACCGTCACCGGCGGCTCCTCGCTGCCGAAGGACGAGGTCGACCGCATGCGCCAGGAGGCCGAGAAGTACGCGGAGGAGGACCACGCCCGCCGTGAGGCGGCCGAGGCCCGCAACCAGGGCGAGCAGCTCGTCTACCAGACCGAGAAGTTCCTCAAGGACAACGAGGACAAGGTCCCGGGCGAGATCAAGACCGAGGTCGAGGCCTCCGTCGAGGAGCTGAAGGCCGCGCTCAAGGGCGAGGACTCCGCCCAGATCCGCACCGCCACGGAGAAGGTCGCCGCCGTCTCGCAGAAGCTGGGCCAGGCCATGTACGCCGACGCCCAGGCAGCGCAGGCCGCCGGTGGCGCGTCCGCCGGTGCCGGTGAGGCCCGCGCCGACGACGACGTCGTGGACGCCGAGATCGTCGACGACGAGCGCCGGGACGGTGTCGCGTGACGGAGGAGACCCCGGGCTTTGACGAGAAGCCCGACGTCCCCTCCGGCGCCACCTCTGACGACGCCGAGCCGACGGCCGCCGCCTCCTCCGCGGAGGAGGCGGCGGCCCCGGCCGGGGACGCGCACCAGACCGCGGCCCTGGTGGCCCAGCTGGACCAGGTGCGTACCGCGCTCGGTGAGCGCACCGCGGACCTCCAGCGGCTCCAGGCCGAGTACCAGAACTACCGTCGCCGGGTCGAGCGGGACCGGATCGCGGTCCGGGAGATCGCCATCGCGAACCTCCTGACCGAGCTCCTGCCCGTGCTCGACGACATCGGGCGCGCACGCGATCACGGCGAGCTGGTCGGCGGGTTCAAGTCCGTCGCGGAGTCGCTGGAGACCGTCGCGGCGAAGATGGGCCTCCAGCAGTTCGGCAAGGAGGGCGAGCCCTTCGACCCGACGATCCACGAGGCGCTGATGCACAGCTACGCGCCGGACGTCACCGAGACGACCTGCGTGGCGATTCTGCAGCCCGGGTATCGGTTCGGCGAGCGCACCATCCGCCCCGCGCGGGTGGCGGTGGCCGAGCCCCAGCCGGGGGCGCAGACGGTCAAGGCCGAGGACTCGGCCGAGACGGGTGACGACAAGGAGAGCGGTGGCCCGGACGAGGGCTGACGCTCAGACACGGAAGCGGAAGGAGGGGCGTCGGGGATGAGCACCAAGGACTTCATCGAGAAGGACTACTACAAGGTCCTCGGCGTCCCCAAGGACGCGACCGAGGCCGAGATCAAGAAGGCGTACCGGAAGCTCGCCCGCGAGTTCCACCCGGACGCCAACAAGGGCAACGACAAGGCCGAGGAGCGGTTCAAGGAGATCTCCGAGGCGAACGACGTCCTCGGCGACCCCAAGAAGCGCAAGGAGTACGACGAGGCCCGCGCCCTCTTCGGTGCCGGCGGGTTCCGCCCGGGACCGGGCGCGGGCGGCGGCAACTTCAACTTCGACCTGGGCGACCTCTTCGGCGGCGGCCCCCAGGGCGGCGGCGGTGGCGCCGGCGGCTTCGGCGGCGGCATCGGTGACGTCTTCGGGGGCCTGTTCAACCGGGGCGGCGCGGGCACCGGCACGCGCACCCAGCCCCGGCGCGGCCAGGACATCGACACCGAGGTCACCCTCAGCTTCACCGAGGCGATCGAGGGCGCGACGGTCCCGTTGCGGATGACCTCGCAGCAGGCGTGCAAGGCCTGTTCCGGCACCGGCGACAAGAACGGCACCCCGCGGGTGTGCCCGACCTGCGTCGGCACCGGACAGGTGGCGCGGGGCTCCGGCGGCGGCTTCTCGCTGACGGACCCCTGCCCGGACTGCAAGGGCCGCGGCCTGATCGCCGAGCACCCCTGCATGGAGTGCAAGGGCAGCGGCCGTGCCAAGTCCTCGCGCACCATGCAGGTCCGCATCCCGGCGGGTGTCACCGACGGGCAGCGGATCCGGCTGCGCGGCAAGGGCGCGCCCGGCGAGCGGGGCGGACCGGCGGGCGACCTCTATGTCGTCGTGCACGTCGACGCGCACCCGGTGTTCGGCCGCAAGGACGACAACCTCACCGTCACCGTCCCGGTGACGTTCACGGAGGCGGCACTCGGCGGCGAGGTGCGGGTCCCGACCCTCGGCGGTCCGCCGGTGACGCTGAAGCTCCCCCCGGGCACCCCCAACGGCCGCACCATGCGCGCCCGTGGCAGGGGCGCGGTCCGCAAGGACGGCACCCGCGGCGACCTGCTGGTCACCGTCGAGGTGAGTGTTCCGAAGGATCTGTCGGGGAATGCTCGTGACGCACTGGAGGCGTATCGCGAGGCGACCGCGGGGGAGGACCCGCGGGCGGAGCTGTTCGAGGCCGCGAAGGGAGCTTGAGCGTGATGGACGGCCGTCGGCGCAACCCGTACGAACTGAACGAGGAGACCCCGGTCTACGTCATCTCGGTGGCGGCCCAGCTCTCCGGTCTGCATCCGCAGACGCTGCGTCAGTACGACCGCCTGGGTCTGGTCTCCCCCGACCGCACCGCCGGACGGGGTCGGCGCTACTCGGCCCGCGACATCGAACTGCTGCGCACCGTCCAGCAGTTGTCGCAGGACGAGGGCATCAACCTGGCCGGCATCAAGCGGATCATCGAACTGGAGAACCAGGTCGCCGCGCTCCAGTCCCGCGTCGCGGAGATGGAGGCGGCGCTGGAGGGCGCGGCGGCCACGATGCGACAGCGCGAGGCCGCGGTGCACGCCTCCTACCGGCGGGACCTGGTCCCGTACCAGGAGGTCCAGCAGACCAGCGCGCTGGTGGTGTGGCGGCCGAAGCGGCCGGGGTCCTCGGACTGAGGGCCGCGACGCGGCGGTACGACGCGACGGCATGTGTGCGAAGGGGCCCGGGAGATCTCCCGGGCCCCTTTCGCGTGCGCTCGGCGGCGGGCCTCGCCGGGCGTCGGCACCCTTCGTGATCATGGATCGTCGAGCCGTAATCGACTGTGTGAAACTTTACTTTCCTATGAACTTCCGTTGAGTGAAGGGACCGTAAAAGGGCGTTTGGCGAAGAATCTCCTGGGCCTTCACGACCGACTGTGAGCGAAGCGGAGCATGATGTTGCTATCTCGTTAAGTGGTTCGGCTTGACGCCGACCGTTGTTGACGCGTTGGCTTTTCAGACACCTGGGTCACCATGCCGTACCCATGTCCGGATCGCACTTGAAGTGAGCCCCCGAATGCGTCGTATCGCCATATCCGTGGCCGCGTCCACCATGACCCTCTCGTTGGCAGGCTGCGGCATGCTCGGCGCGTCGGGGAACGCTGCCGAAGCGACCCCGACGAAGGGCAACGACGTCACCGTGGGCATCCTGATGCCGGAGAAGACGAACACGCGCTACGCGGACTTCGACTACCCCATCATCAAGGCGAAGGTCGCCTCCCTGACCAACAACCAGGGCCGGACCGCCTACGCCAACGCCGGTTCCGACGCGGACGTGCAGGCGACCCAGATGCAGAAGATGATCGACGACAAGGTCGACATCATCCTGCTGGACGCCGTCGACTCGCACGCCATCGCGGGCATGGTGAAGAAGGCCAAGGACGCGGGCATCCCGGTCATCGCCTACGACCGCCTGTCCGAGGGTCCGATCGACGCCTACATCTCCTTCGACAACGAGCTCGTCGGCGAGGTGCAGGGCCGCACCCTGGCCGAGCAGGTGGACAACAGCTCCGGCAAGATCGTCATGGTCAACGGCTCGCCCACCGACCCGAACGCCAAGCAGTTCAAGGCGGGCGCGCTCTCCGAGCTCGACGGCAAGGTCGTCATCGCCGACAAGTGGGACACCAAGGACTGGAACCCCGACGTGGCCCAGGCCAAGATGACCAAGGCGATCGAGCGGATCGGCAAGAACAACATCGCCGGCGTCTACGCGGCCAACGACGGTATGGCCGGCGGTGTCATCAAGGCCTTCCAGGCCGCGGGTGTCACCAACATGCCGCCGATCACCGGTCAGGACGCGGAGCTGGCGGGTGTTCAGCGGATCGTCGCCGGCCAGCAGTACATGAGCGTCTACAAGTCGTACCCGGAGGAGGCCGAGGCCGCCGCGCAGATGGCCGTCGCCAAGATCCAGGGCCACGACATCCAGTTCGACGCCCTGACCCGCGACAAGGTCGACAGCCCCACGAACAAGAACATCCCCTCGCTGCTGGTGAGCGTGGTCGCGCTGACCAAGGACAACATCAAGGACACCGTCATCGCGGACGGCATCTACAAGGCGTCCGACATCTGCACGGCCGACTACAAGGCGGCCTGCTCCGCGCTCGGCCTCAAGTAGGGCCGAGCGCCGCACGGGCCGACCGACGGCCCTCGGGCCGACCGTCTCGGCGGCCCACGGACGCCTCACCAGCCCACGAGTGGCTTCATCGGGATGAGCACGCCCTCCGGGGCGTGCTCCACCGGACTGCTGTCCATGAAACCGGCCCGGTCCCGGTCGCCCGAGACGCGCACGCCCGTCAC
Organism: Streptomyces adustus; assembly: GCF_009377175.1. Taxonomy (GTDB): domain Bacteria; phylum Actinomycetota; class Actinomycetes; order Streptomycetales; family Streptomycetaceae; genus Streptomyces; species Streptomyces adustus. The sequence continues at coordinate 32,773 of NZ_VJZD01000035.1, read as the reverse complement.
CTTCGCGTCGCGCGGCACGTCGTACCAGATCTCGACCTCGACGAGATCGTGTCCGCCGATCTCCACCTGGTCGTGCTGACGCCGTACCGCCATGGCGAAGGTGTCCGCCCGGCCGCGCCGGCCGGCGACGCCCTCCAGCCGCTGCCGCGCGACGACGTACGTGTGGAACTCGGGGTCCTTGTTCTCCACCCGCAGCCGGACCGCGCAGAACTGACCGTCCGGCTGAGCCTCACTATGCGATCCCGAGACAGCCGTGAGGCCACAACGCAGGGACAGCAAGGTGAACGTGAGGTGTCCATCCTTGTAGGCCCTGGAGGGCCGCTGTACGGCCGCGGAGGGCGACGGGGCGGCCGGACCCCCACCGCCCGCGTCGCAGCCCGCGACGGGCAGCGTCAGCGCGGCCAGCGTCGTCCACATCAGTGCCCTCGGCAGGCGCCCTTTCGGCATACGGGAAGTGTCGGGCCGTCGGGGCCGAAAAGGGAGAGGGCGGACACGACGGGAACGCGTGGGCGGCCGTCACCCGGGGGAATGGATTCCGCTCTGTGCCGGCCGGGTACGGAACACCACCGTCAGCTTGTGGCGATGCGATGGGCGGCGGTAGGCGGAAAGCGGGGCGAACCAGCTGTTTCCCACGGTCGGACCGGGGGAAGCCGTGTTGCGGAGCAGGTAGGGTCCGCGCATAGTGGCGCCTGCGGAAGAGGCTGGAACCGGGGGTGGGACGGGCGATGGCCGGGCACGGGACGGAGCAGCATCCACACGGTGCCGACCGACTGTGCGAGACCGGGGATCGGGTGTATTCCCGGGCCGTACGGCGCGGGCGGGTGCGCCGTCGTGACGCCGACCCGGTGCCCTGCCTCCTGGAACTGGCCCTGCTGCACCCGGACCCCGACGACATGGACTGGCTGGTGCCGACCGCACCGCAGGAGGTCATGACCCGGCTGCTGCGCGCGGTGCACGACGAGGTCAGCGCGAGCCGGCACCGGGTGGGCGCGGCGGTCGCGGCCGTCGAGTGGTACGCGGGCCTGGGCGGCCGGTTGCCGTCCTCCGGCACCGAGGGCAGCTCGATCAGGGTCCTGGAGGGCCTCTCCCGGATCCAGACGGCGATGGACGAGGCGACCGAGGCCTGCACGACGGAGGTCCTGACGGTCCAGCCGGGCGGCATCCGCCGCGAGGCCGAGCTGTCCGAGGGGCTGCACCGGGCGCTGACGCTGCGCGGGCGCGGGGTGCGGATGCGGGACCTGTACAACCATGTGGCCCGGCACGGCCAGGGCCTGCTCAACTACCTGGAGCTGATGGGCGACACGGTCGAGGCGCGCACCCTCGACGAGGTCGTCGACCGGCTCATCCTGTTCGACCGCACGGTCGCCTTCATCCCCGCCAACGCCGATCACACGATGGCCCTGGAGCTCAGACATCCGGCCCTGGTCGGCTACTTCGCCACGGTCTTCGAACGCTTCTGGCGCCTGGCGATCCCGCTCACCGCCCCGCTGCCCGACACCGGCATCGAGGGCATCTCGCACCGCGAGCAGTCCATCGCGGCGCTGCTCGCGGAGGGCCACCAGGACGCGGTGATCGCGGAGCGGCTCGGCATCAGCGTCCGCACCTGCCGGGCGCACATCGCGCGGCTGTCGGAGACGCTGGGCGCGGCGAGCCGTACCCAACTGGGCGTCAGGATCGCCCAGGTCGGCCTGGACAGCGCCGCGCCCACCCCCGGTGCGCCGCAGGTCGCCCTGCCCGATCAGGGGTCCCCGACCGCCCTGTGAGGGGGCCGGGCGAGGGCGCCCCGGGTCACGCCCCGCCGTCGTCCGCCGCGCCGGGGTGGTCCTGGTTGAGGATCCCCGACTGCGCTATCAGATAGCCGAGTTGGGCACGGCTGCCGCTGCCCAGGGCGGTGGCCAGTTTGGCTATGTGAGCTCGGCAGGTGCGCACGTTCATGCCCAGCCGGCGCGCGATGGCCTCGTCCACGTGGCCCTCCACGAGGAGCTTGGCGATGGAGTGCTGGATGTCGGTGATGCCGTCCGGGGCGGTTTCGTAGGGGGCTCCGGCGCTCAGCGGCACCGCGCGGTTCCACATGAACTCGAACACCTTGACCAGATAGCTGACCAGGCCGGGGTGGCGCAGTTCCAGGGCGACCTGGCGGTCCTCGCGGACCGGGATGAAGGCCACGGTCTCGTCGCAGATGATCAGCCGTTCGACGAGTTCGTCGATGGTGCGGTACTCCGCCTTGCCGTCGGCGAACTGGTCGACGTAGGCGAGTCGTTCGGGGCTGTAGCGCGCGGTGTGCTGGTACAGGGTGCGGATGCGCACCCCGCGTTCGATCAGCGGCCGGTCGCGCTCCAGCCCCTCGATGAGTCTGCGTTCCGGGTGACGGGCGCTCGGCTGGACCGTGAGCACCTCGTGCTGGCACTGGGCGGTGGCCAGGTCGAGCGCCGCGTTGATCCGGTCGAGTCCCTCCAGCACCCGGACGGAGTCCGTGGCCGCCGTCACCTGGGCGCTCAGCGCCATGAACGGCTCGAAGGCCCCGGCCAGGTCGGTGGACAGCCGTCGCCGCTCACTGATCTCGCGCTCTATGGCGTTGAGGCGCTGGGCCAGGACGACCGAGGGGGGTACCGGGAGCAGCCAGTCCGTCTCGTCCGGGTCGGGGTGCAGCAGGGCGAACTCCATCAGACACGGAGCGGCCTCCACCTCGGCGCGGGCGATACGCCCCGTGCGCAGGGCATTCGCGTAGAGCCGTTCGCCGTCCTCGCACCATTCCGTCAAGGCGTGGGGATGCGTCTCGTTAGTCCGATTCGTTGCCAAATCTCCACCCCCCAGGGTCCTGAACATGCAGGAACATGATGCATTGATTGTGTGGCCATGACGTGCCCGAATGAGCCATCGTCTTACTCGACGGGGGAAGAGGGGACCTTCAAGTGAGGACGAAGCCGACTATGCGTAAGAGAATGCTTCGCTCGGTGCTTGTCGCCGCCTTCTCCGCCGTTGTGGCCTTCGGAACGCTGAGTGGCCTCTCTGGTGCGAAGGGTGACGCACGGGCGGACACCGTCTGGTCAGTGCCGGGCGCCAACGCCGCGGCCGGCGACGGCGACACCGTCGTCACACCGAATGACACCGTGTGGAGTTGACGTGACCACCCCACCCGACGACCGCTCCTTCCGACGCGAGATGGCCACCGCCTACCGCTCCGGCTGGCACTTCATCGACCTGGTCACCGCCATCCCCCACAGCGGCGACTCGCTGATGGTGACCGTCTTCGGTGAGCCGGTCGTCGTCACACGGGACGAGGACGAGGACGTACGGGCGTACCGGTGCCTGCGACGGCCTCGCGGTGCGCCGCAGCCCGTGCGGTGCGCCATCCGGTACGGAATGATCTTTGTGAACCTGGATCGGCGGGACCACCGGCTTGCGGAGCCGGACGTTCCTGACATCAGGACCATCTCGGCCACCCCCCGCAGTGCCTGACGCGATTCCCCCGTCGTAAAAGATCGCGCAGGTACTTCCCCCCGCAGCGGCGTCACCGTGACCTGAACACGGTGACGCCGCTGCAGTTTTACGGGACATTTCCGGGAATGGGGGCGTTCCACGGGTGACCGAAAAGGATCGTCCGCCGGTGTTCCCCCGAGGTCCGCCCGCATCCTCAGCCCCGCCCCATCGCCCGGGTCAGCTCGATCTCGATCACGACGCGGGACGGGTTGGGCGCGGGCACCCGCTCGTAGCGCTCGGCGTAGCGCCGTTCCGCCTCCGCGATCCGCTCCGGGTCGGTGCGCACGAAGGCCCGGCCCTCCAGCGTGGCCCAGCGGCGGCCGTCGACCTGGCACACCGCGACGGGCGCGCCCGCCGCCCCCGCGGCGCCCACGTGCGCCACCTTCGCGCTCGCCTTGTTCGTGATCACCCGAGCCAATCGCGCCTCGGGGTCGTATGTCACTCCGACGGGTACGACGTGCGGGGTGCCGTCCTGGCGGATCGTCGTCAGCGTGCACAGGTGCCGTTCCCGCCAGAAGGCGAGATACGGCTGGTCCGGGCTGCCCGGGTGCTGCGGATATGCGGCCATGCCCGGGAATTTAGTCCCCCGCCGGACTCCCGGCCTCTTCTTGAGCGGAATAGACTCAACTTTGTGTACGTTGGTTGAGTCAGGACCGGGAGACGTGGGCAGTACGCCGACGCTGGGAGGAGAAAGCGAACGTGGACGCCGAGCTGACCAACAGGAGCCGGGACGCGATCAACGCGGCCGGCAGCCGGGCCGTGTCCGAGGGCCATCCGGACCTCACCCCCGCCCATCTGCTGCTCGCGCTGCTCGCGGGGCAGGACAACGAGAACATCATCGACCTGCTGGCCGCCGTCGGCGCGGACCAGGCCACCGTGCGCGCCGACGCCGAACGGGCGCTGGCCCAGCTGCCCAGCGTGACCGGGTCCACCGTCGCGCCCCCGCAGCCCAACCGCGAACTGCTCGCCGTCCTCGCCGACGCCCAGCGGCGCGCCAAGGACCTCGGCGACGACTACGTCTCCACCGAGCACCTGCTGATCGGCACCGCCGCGAAGGGCGGCGCGGCCGGCGAGGTGCTCTCCCGGCGCGGTGCCGGGGCGGAGCAGCTCCAGGAGGCCTTCCGCAAGTCGAGGGGCGGGCGCCGGGTGACCACCGCGGACCCCGAGGGGCAGTACAAGGCGCTGGAGAAGTTCGGCACCGACTTCACCGCCGCCGCGCGGGAGGGCAGGCTCGACCCCGTCATCGGACGCGACCACGAGATCCGGCGGGTCGTGCAGGTGCTGTCCCGCCGCACCAAGAACAACCCGGTGCTCATCGGCGAGCCCGGCGTGGGCAAGACCGCCGTCGTGGAGGGGCTCGCGCAGCGGATCGTGAAGGGGGACGTGCCCGAGTCCCTGAGGAACAAGCGGCTGGTCGCGCTGGACCTCGGCGCCATGGTGGCCGGAGCGAAGTACCGGGGCGAGTTCGAGGAGCGGCTGAAGACCGTCCTCGCCGAGATCAAGAACTCCGACGGGCAGGTCATCACCTTCATCGACGAGCTGCACACCGTCGTGGGCGCGGGCGCCGGCGGCGACTCGGCGATGGACGCGGGCAACATGCTCAAGCCCATGCTCGCGCGCGGTGAACTGCGCATGGTGGGCGCCACCACGCTGGACGAGTACCGGGAGCGGATCGAGAAGGACCCGGCCCTGGAGCGGCGGTTCCAGCAGGTGCTGGTGGCCGAGCCGACCGTCGAGGACACCATCGCCATCCTGCGCGGGCTCAAGGGGCGCTACGAGGCCCACCACAAGGTCCAGATCGCCGACAGCGCGCTGGTCGCGGCGGCCACCCTGTCCGACCGGTACATCACCTCCCGCTTCCTGCCCGACAAGGCCATCGACCTGGTCGACGAGGCGGCCTCCCGGCTGCGCATGGAGATCGACTCCTCGCCGGTCGAGATCGACGAGCTCCAGCGGGTCGTGGACCGGCTGAAGATGGAGGAGCTGGCGATCGGCAAGGAGACCGACGCCGCCAGCCGGGAACGGCTGGAGAAGCTGCGCCGCGACCTCGCCGACAAGGAGGAGGAGCTGCGTGGTCTCACCGCCCGCTGGGAGAAGGAGAAGCAGTCCCTCAACCGGGTCGGCGAGCTGAAGGAGCGCCTCGACGGCCTGCGCGGCCAGGCCGAACGGGCCCAGCGCGACGGCGACTTCGACACCGCCTCCAAGCTGCTGTACGGCGAGATCCCGACCCTGGAGCGCGACCTGGAGGCCGCGTCCGAGGCCGAGGAGGAGGCCTCCCGGGACACCATGGTGAAGGAGGAGGTCGGCTCCGACGACATCGCTGACGTGGTCGCCGCCTGGACCGGGATCCCGGCGGGCCGCCTGCTGGAGGGCGAGACGCAGAAGCTGCTGCGCATGGAGGACGAGCTCGGCAAGCGGCTCATCGGCCAGTCCGAGGCCGTACGGGCCGTCTCCGACGCGGTGCGGCGCAGCCGCGCGGGCATCTCCGACCCGGACCGGCCCACCGGCTCCTTCCTCTTCCTCGGTCCGACCGGTGTCGGCAAGACCGAGCTGGCCAAGGCGCTCGCGGACTTCCTCTTCGACGACGAGCGGGCGATGATCCGCATCGACATGTCGGAGTACGGCGAGAAGCACAGCGTGGCCCGGCTGGTCGGTGCCCCGCCCGGCTACGTCGGCTACGAGGAGGGCGGCCAGCTCACCGAGGCGGTCCGCCGCCGCCCGTACAGCGTCGTGCTGCTGGACGAGGTGGAGAAGGCGCACCCCGAGGTCTTCGACGTCCTGCTCCAGGTGCTGGACGACGGCCGGCTGACCGACGGCCAGGGCCGGACGGTCGACTTCCGCAACGTCATCCTGGTGCTCACCTCCAACCTGGGCAGCCAGTTCCTGGTCGACCCGACCGTGGGCGAGGCGGAGAAGAAGCAGCAGGTGCTGGAGGTGGTCCGGGCGTCCTTCAAGCCGGAGTTCCTCAACCGGCTCGACGACCTGGTCGTCTTCTCGGCCCTGTCCAAGGAGGAGCTGGGCCGGATCGCCCGCCTCCAGATCGACCGGCTCGCCCGGCGGCTGGCCGAGCGGCGGCTCACCCTGGAGATCACCGACGAGGCCCTGGCCTGGCTCGCCGACGAGGGCAACGACCCCGCCTACGGCGCCCGGCCGCTGCGCCGGCTGGTCCAGACGGCCATCGGCGACCGGCTGGCCAGGGAGATCCTGTCCGGCGAGGTCAAGGACGGCGACACGGTCCGGGTCGACGCGTTCGGCGACGGCCTGATCGTGGGTCCGGCGACCGGCAAGACGCTGTGACGCACGGGCGGCACCGCGCCCGACGCGGTGCCGCCCGGTACGGCGGCGGACGGACCGCCGCGACAGGCCCGCCCGGGGTTGCCACTCCCCGTGCCGGATGGGAGAGGATGGCAGCATCCGTACGAAGGGAAATTCACGGTGACCATCGACCCGTCCTCGATTCCGAACTTCGGGGGCCAGCCCGAGCCACAGCCGCAGGGACCGGCGGGCCCCGTTATCCCGGATCAGGACCTCGTGAAGCAGCTCCTCGACCAGATGGAGCTGAAGTACGTCGTGGACGAGGAGGGCGACCTCGCGGCGCCCTGGGAGCAGTTCCGCACGTACTTCATGTTCCGTGGCGAGGCCGACCAGCAGGTGTTCTCGGTGCGGACCTTCTACGACCGTCCGCACAAGATCGACGAGAAGCCGCAGCTGCTGGAGTCCATCGACGACTGGAACCGTCGCACGCTGTGGCCCAAGGTCTACACGCACACGCACGACGACGGCACCGTCCGCCTCATCGGCGAGGCGCAGATGCTGATCGGCACCGGCGTCGCCCTTGAGCACTTCGTGTCGTCGACGGTCAGCTGGGTGCGGGCCGCCATCGAGTTCGACAAGTGGCTCGTGGAGCAGCTCGGCCTGGAGCAGGACGTCAACGACTCGGAGGAGCCCGAGGAGGGCGAAGGCGAGAAGTAGTCCGCCTCCGGGTCCCAGGGCGGGGCAGCCCGTCCCCGGGTCCTACAACGGCGCGTGCGCGATCGCTACCAGGTACGCGCCGTAGACGAACGAGAGCCCGGCCAGGGCGCCGACCACCACGGTCGCGTGCCAGGGCCGGGCTCTCGCCGTGCGCACCAGCGCCCGCGCGGGCGGCAGCAGCAGCGGGAAGGCGGGCAGCAGGAAGCGCGGCTTGCACTCGAAGAAGCCGGCGCCGCCGAGGGCGACCAGCATCAGGACGCTGGTGTAGACGACCAGCGGGAGCGGCGGGCGGTCCAGGAGCAGCAGGACGTACAGGAGCACCGCCGCCGCGACGATCACCAGCGACATCGGGAAGACGAACCGGGCCTTGTACAGCAGGAGGATCCGGGTGAACCGGAGCGCGTCGTGGCCGAGGTCGAAGCGGGAGCCCCAGCCCGCCTGCACCCTGAAGTAGCCGCCGAACAGGTCCCCGGTCCGCCGGCCCACCCACAGCAGGTACGCGCTCCAGCCGAGCGGGGCGAGCACCGCGCCCGCCCACAGCCCCGGGGGGACCCGGCCGAGCTGCCTGCGCTGGTGCCAGGCCTCGCAGGCGGCCGCCGCGACGACGGCCGCCGCCACCGCGAAGCCGTTGGGGCGGGACAGTCCCGCGAGCGCGGCCAGCGCGCCGGCCCACAGCCAGTGGCGGGTGAGGACCGCGTACAGCGACCAGGCGGCGAACGCCGTGAGCAGCGGCTCGGTGTACGCCATCGACAGCACGACCGAGTGCGGGAGCAGCCCCCACAGCAGCACCAGCGCGCAGGCGACGGCCCGGCCGTGCAGCAGGGTGCCGCACCGGTAGATCCCGCAGGCCGCGGCCACGGCCGCCAGCCACGACACCAGCAGGCCCGCCCCGCCCCCGCCGAGCGGGCTGAGCGCCGTCACCCCGCGTACGAGTGCCGGGTAGAGCGGGAAGAACGCCAGGTCGCTCTGGACGACGCCCGGGCCCGGATGCTGGACGCGGCCGTAGCCGTGCGCGGCGATGCCCAGGTACCACAGGGAGTCCCAGGACCGTCCGAGCAGGGCGAGCGGCTGCTTGTCGACGGTCCAGGCGGTCGTGGCGAGCACGGCGGCACCGGCCAGCCGCGCGGCCACGAACAGGCCCACGGCGGTGCCCACCCCCGGCGGCGGGAGCGTCCGCGGGTCGGGCAGCCGGGGGCGCGGCCGCCGCGGACGGGCCCGGCCCCGTCGTTCGGGCTCCGGCACCGCGAGGCGGAGCGTGGTGGCGCTGGTGAGGGTCACACCCGCACCTTGCAAGAGCGCCGCGGGGGTGCGCGAGCAGGGCGGGGCCGGACGGGTGCGCTCGCCCGCCGCCCGGCGCGGCGGCGTGACCCCGGGGTCCACCCGTGCTGCCGCCCGGCCCGCCGACGCCTCGTCGGGCGGACCGGCGACCTCCGGCAGGCGCGCGGGGCGTCAGACCGGCAGGGACTTCAGGCGCCGCACCGCCTCCTCCAGCACCTCGGTCCGCTTGCAGAACGCGAAGCGGACGAAGGGGGCGCCGGCCTCGCGGTGGTCGTAGAAGACCGCGTTCGGGATGGCGACCACGCCGGCCCGCTCCGGCAGGGCGCGGCAGAAGGCGAAGCCGTCGCTCTCGCCGAGCGGGCGGATGTCGGTGGTGACGAAGTAGGTGCCGGCCGGCCGGAAGACCTCGAAGCCCGCCTCGGCGAGACCGGACGCCAGCAGGTCGCGCTTGGCCAGCAGGTCCGCGCGCAGGGCGTCGAAGTAGGAGTCGGGCAGCGACAGCGCCTCGGCGACCGCGTACTGGAACGGTCCGGCCGACACGTACGTCAGGAACTGCTTCGCCGAGCGCACCGCCGTGACCAGGCCGGGCGGCGCGGTGATCCAGCCGACCTTCCAGCCGGTGAAGGAGAAGGTCTTGCCGGCCGAGCCGATCGTGACCGTGCGCTCGCGCATCCCGGGGAAGCCGGCGAGCGGCAGGTGCTCGGCCGCGTCGAAGACGAGGTGCTCGTACACCTCGTCGGTGACCACCAGCAGATCGCGCTCCACGGCCAGCTCCGCGATCGCCGTCAGCTCCTCGCGGGTGAGGACCGTGCCGGTCGGGTTGTGCGGGGTGTTGACCAGCAGCAGACGGGTGCGGTCGGTGACCGCGGCGCGCAGCTCGTCGAGGTCCAGGCGGAACGCGCCGTCGTGCGGGCGCAGGGTGACCGGCACCCGGGTGCCGCCCGCCATCGCGATGCAGGCCGCGTAGGAGTCGTAGTAGGGCTCCAGGGCGATCACCTCGTCGCCCGGCTCCAGCAGGGCGAGCAGGGCCGCCGCGATGGCCTCCGTGGCGCCGGCCGTGACCAGGACCTCGGTGTCGGGGTCGTAGGACAGGCCGTAGCGGCGCTGCTGGTGCGCGGCGACGGCGGTGCGCAGCTCGGGGATGCCGGGGCCCGGCGGGTACTGGTTGCCGAGGCCGTCGCGCAGCGCGCGCACCGCGGCCTCCCTGATCTCCTCGGGTCCGTCCGTGTCGGGGAAGCCCTGGCCCAGGTTGATCGCCCCGGTCCGGACGGCCAGCGCCGACATCTCGGCGAAGATCGTCGTCCCGAACTCGGCGAGCCGGCGGTTGAGGAAGGGGCGTGCGCTGGAGGTCATGCCGGCCATCCTGCGCCGAAGCTCCGGAGTTGTTCAACCCACCTTGGCCGAAGGTCTCCTGTGTCGGCGGACGGCCTGCTGTCACGTGCCTGTGACACAAGCCCGACGGGTCCGGCACGAGTGATCTTTAGTGTTGTTCTCGCCGGTCGGAGAGGTCGGCACGGCCGAAGCAACCTCGCCAGGAGCAGCCATGCGCACCGCACTCCGCACCACCCTCGCCGCCCTCGCCCTCGTCGGGACGGCCACCGCCTCCGTCGTCTCGGCCGGTGCGGCCGCCAGTGCCGCCACCCCGGTCGCGCCGTCGGCGGGCAGCGCCTGCGTCGCGGCGAAGACCATCCCCTCCGTCTTTGCCGGGATGAAGGTCAAGCTGGTCAACAGCGCGCACAGCGGCGCGTCCGCCAAGCTCCTGAACGACAGGGGCGTCGTCGTCGCGACCGTCGACCAGAGCAAGCCCACCGACCTGGCCGACGGCTTGCGGATCACCGGAGTGCTCAGTGCCAAGCCCGTCTTCGGGCAGCGCAGCGAGGGCGGGCCGACCCCCTGGCGCAGCACCGCCTTCCCGGCGCTGTCCGCCGACTGCACCCTGAGCGGCAAGCTCGTGCGCACCCTGCGCCTCGACTCCCGTACGACCGCGCAGGTCTTCAAGGTCTCCGCCGGCCACTACCAGGCCCGCGTCTTCCGGGACGGCAGGCTGGTGCGTTTCCTCGACGCCCACGGCCGCTCCGGCGCCGCCCTGTACGGCAGCCGCACGCTGGTGCTGAACCCGGACGGCACGACCGTCACCTGGACCGGGTCCGAGACCGCGCCCGCGCCCCGGCTCGGCCGCTACAAGCTGGTCAACGGCGCGACCGTGAAGCTCGTCGAGCGCGACGGCGTGTACGGGGCGCGGCTGACCACCGGCCACGGCACGTTCCCCGTCTCGTGGGCCAAGGGCCGCCCGGTCGTCCTCCAGGACGACGTCACCCTGGTCGTCCTGGGCCCCGACGGCACCCTCAGCAGCCACATCTACGGCCGGTCCGTCCAGAAGGCTCCCGCCTACCTGGGCGCCTGACGGCCCCTGAGGTAAGAACGGCCCCCGATCTGCGCTTCGGTGCAGGTCAGGGGCCTTTTTCTCGGTCGGACCCTCAGAAGTTGCTCAACTCTGCTTTGGCTGTGGAGGCGACCGGGCATCCCCAGTCCACGCAAGGAACGAGGCGCCCACGGGGGGCCGCTTCGGGGGAATCGGAAGGAGGGTGACGCCATGACCTTCGGCATCATCCTGGTCGTCGCCGCGGTCCTGTTCGCGGGCGCCGTCGCGTCCTCGGCGCGCAGGAACGGCAAGGCGCGGATGTACGGCGTCAGCCGTCGGCGCGGCGGCAGCGACAGCAGCTGGTGGGCCGGCGGGGGAGACAGCACCGGCTCGTCCTCGGGCGGCCACTCCGGTGGTCATTCGGGCGGGCATTCGGGTGGTCACTCGTGCGGCGGTGGTCACTCGTGCGGGGGCGGGTCGTCCTGCGGAGGAGGGTCGTCCTGCGGCGGCGGGGGCGGATGTGGCGGAGGCAGCTGACACGGGGCAGCCGAGCTCCGGCAGGGGGAGCCGTATCCGAGGGACGGACGGGGTCCGGACATTCGTTCGGGCCCCGTCACGCGCGGGTGTGCGCCGTGGGGCTCCGGCGCACGCCGTGGTTGAACAGTTGAGCTGTCGGGCCCTCTGAGGGATGGAAACCCCACGAAGTTGGGTAAAAACGCTGTGGCAGCACCACAGTTCATGATTCCCTCTAAACCACCGTCGCAGCCCCTCGGACGTCTTGCACGGACACCCCTCCCGACTGGGCTGACCGGGCCGAATCCCCGCCGTCGACCGGAGTCGACCGGAGTCGACCGGGGTGCGCCGGACCAACACCCCCTTTTTCTTTGCGTGCTTGCGGAGCCGATCCATGCTCACGACCCTGAACACCTCCTACACCGACACGCGCGCGGCAGACCTCGCCTGGGCCCTGGGGCGCGAGCCGCTCCCCGCCCTGGCCACACTCGACCTCGAACTGGACGGCGCCAACCTCCAGTTGAGACTGCTCGGCGCGTCCCACCAGGTCCTGGTGGAGCAGGAGCAGGGCCGTTGCTCGGAGACGGTGGCCTGCATCCCCGGCAGCAGCACACCCCTCCCGCTCGGCGTCGCCAAACGGGTGGACGACTGGGAGTACGAGTTCGCCGCGCGCGTCGAGGTCCTCTCGCCGGGCTCGTTCGAGGGCCGCGCGCAGGAACTGCTGGCCCTCGTCTGCGACCACCCGAACGGCCTCGCGGGCGTCTTCCCCGGCAGCCCGCACGCCTTCACGGCCATGCTCGCCCAGCGCCACGACGGCCATGTGCACTGGCGCACCTGGCACGCCTACCCGCAGGACGGCCAGTTGGTGGCGACCCGGACCCGGGTCGGGACGCGGGTTCCCGCGGGCCGGTGCGGCCGGCTCAGCCGGTCCGGGGTCTGACGCCGGTAAACCCAAGGCACCCGAACAGCGCGGATTTCCACACGTGTGGGTGACGAAGCGTACCGGGTTCGTCACGTAACGTCGCAGTCGTGATCGAGTCGCCCGCCCCCGCCCCGCCCGGCACCTCGCCGTCCTGGGGCGGCCCCGCGCGGCCGCCGGTCCGGCCGGGCATCGGACGGTTCCTGGTCCTCGCGGGCGTCTTCGTCTGCGCCGCCTGCGGGCTGGTGTACGAGCTCGAACTCGTCGCCCTGGCCTCGTACTTGATCGGCGACTCGGTCACCCAGGCCTCGGTCGTGCTGTCGGTCATGGTCTTCGCGATGGGCATCGGCTCCCTCGCCGCGAAACGGCTGCGCGGGCACGCGGCCGCCGGTTTCTGCGCGGTCGAGGCGGTGCTCGCCCTCGTCGGCGGCAGCAGCGCCATGGCCCTGTACGCGGTGTTCGCCTGGACCGGCGACTGGGGCGGCCTGTGGGTCGACGGCCCGCGCTGTCTGCTGGTCGTGTTCTCCCTCGTCATCGGCCTGCTGATCGGCGCCGAGGTGCCGCTGCTGATGGAGCTGATCCAGCGCATCCACCGGCAGGACGCGGGCGGCGCCGTGGCCGACCTGTTCGCGGCCGACTACGTCGGCGCCCTCGTCGGCGGCCTCGCCTTTCCCTTCCTGCTGCTGCCCGTCCTGGGCCAGCTGACCGGCGTCCTGTGCACCGGCACGGTGAACGTGCTGGCCGGCGGCGCCCTCGTGCTCGGGCTGTTCCGCCGGGACCTGACCCGCCGCGCCCGCTGGGTGCTGCTGGTCGCCAACCTCGTCGTGCTCGGCGTCCTCGGCACGGCCGCCGTACTCGTCGGCGACTTCGAACAGGCGGCACGGCGCGCGGTGTACGGCGACGACGTGCGGGTGGCGGTGCGGACCGAGGGGCAGGAGGTGGTGCTCACCGGCGGGGTCCACGGCCGTCCCGTCAGCCTCTTCCTCGACGGCCGGCTGCGGGTCGGCGGCCGTGGCGAGCGGCGCTACCACGAAGCCCTGGTCCACCCCGCGATGAACGGCCCGCACGCGCGCGTGCTCATTCTCGGCGGCGGCGACGGACTCGCCGCCCGCGAGGTGCTGCGCCACCCCGGGGTGCGCCGGGTCGACATCGTCGAACTCGACGCGGACGTCGTGCGGTTGGCGCGCTCCGACCCGGCGCTGTCCGCGCTGAACGGCCATGTGTACGGCGACCCGCGCGTGCACGTGACGACGACCGACCCCTTCCGCTGGCTGCGCCGGGCCCCGCGCGGGGCGTACGACGTCGTCGTCTCGGATCTGCCGGACCCGGCCGTCACCGCCGACACGAAGCTGTACTCGCTGGAGTTCTACGGGCTGACCCGGCGCGTCCTGGCGGGCGGCGGCCGGCTGGTGGTGCACGCCGGGCAGGTCTCGTGCCGTCGGCGCGCCTTCTGGACGGTGGACGCCACCGTGCGGGCCGCGGGTCTGCGCACCGCCCCCTACCGCGTGGCCGATCGCGACGACGGCTCCGGGGCGGACCCCGGCCGGTCCGCCTCCGCCACCCGCGCGCCACGCGACTGGGGCTTCGTCCTGGCACGGACCGACGCCCGTCCGGTCCTGGGTCTGGACCGGGACGAGCGCCCGCCCCGCACCCTGACGGCGGCGGGCCTCGCGGCGGACGCGCTGGCCGCGGACCGGACCCGGATCCGGGGGCTGCCGGCCTCGACACTGGTCCATCCGCGCTACTGAACCGCCCCGGTACACGCGAGCGACTCCGGCCGAGCGGGAGGTATTCGGGGCGGCCCCTGGGTAGGCTCCGACGACATGGAGCATGAGGTTTTCGTTCCGGTTCCCGCCGAGCGGCTCAGGGCGACGCTGGCCGACCCCGCGCGGGTCGCCCGCGCGGTCCCGGGGCTCCAACAGGACGTCGGCGGCGAGCCCGGCAGCGGACGGCTGAAGGTCCGCATCGCAAGCCACAGCATCACCTACCGGGGTTCCGTCCGGGTCTCGGCGCGCGAGGACGGTTCGTACGCCGTCGAGGGCGAGGCGACCGAGGCGCGCGGCTCGGGGGTGGTGACGTTCGCCCTGGTCCTGCGCGTGGCCGACACGGAGGGCGGCGCCACCCTGGCCTTCGCCGGCACGGCCACGGCGGACGGCCGGGTCGCCGAACTGCCCAGGACGGCGGTCGACGCGGCCGTGACCCGACTGCTGAACCGTTTCGCTGAGGGCCTGGGAGCGGACGGGGCAGCCGAGGCGGAGCCCGACGCCGTGGCACCACAGAAGCCGACCCCCGAGCCGGTCGAACCGACTGCCGAGCCGGTGGAGCCGACGCACCCCGTGGAGTCCGCGGAACCCTTGGGGACCCCGGAAACCAAGAAGCCCGCGGAGTCCGACGAGGCCGTGGGGAGCCCGGAACCCGAGGAGCTCACGGAGCCCGACGAGGTCGCGGAGCCCGCGGAGCCCGAAGAGGCCGTGGCGCCCCTGGAGCCCGTGACGCCCATGGACTCCCTGGAGCCGCCCGCCGAGGCCGCGCACGCCCGGCGGACGATGATCGGGCGGAGTGCGGAGGAGGTGGACCACGCGCCGCCGCGCGGGCGGTACGCGCCCGTGCCCGCGCCGCAGACCATCGCGCCGAACTCCACCCTGCGCTGGGCCGCGCCCGCCGCGGCCCTGGTGGTGGCCTCCGCCATCGTGGTCGGCCGGGCCCTGCGCAAGCGACGCTGAGCACCGGGCGGGCGGGTGCCCGAGGGCCCCGCACCCCGGCGGCCCCCTTGATCCGCCCAGTAGGGTCGTTCCGTGAGTAACGAAGACATCACGTTGACCGCGGGAGACGCGGAAGTCGTAGTACAGCCGGGCAACGGCGGCCGGATCGGCGGGCTGCGGATCGGCGGCGTCGAGCTGCTCCGGCAGGGCGAGCGGTTCGGCTGCTTCCCGATGGTCCCCTGGTGCGGGCGGATCCGCGGCGGAGCGTTCCGGGACGGAGGCACCCTCCACCAGATGCCGCTCAACTCCCCGCCGCACGCCATCCACGGCACCGCCCGCGACGGCGCCTGGCGGGTGGCGCGCAAGGCGGCGGACGAGGCCGTCATCACGTACGACCTGGTCGAGCCCTGGCCCTTCACCGGCCGGGTCACCCAGGCGGTCGCCCTCACCCCGGACGCCCTCACGCTCACCATGTCGGTGGAGACGTACGCGTCCTCCTTCCCGGCGCAGATCGGCTGGCACCCCTGGTTCCACCGCAACCTCGGCGGCCAGGACGTCCGGATCGCCTTCGAACCGGCCTGGCAGGAGGAGCGCGGCGAGGACCATCTGCCGACCGGGAACCGCGTCGAGCCCCGGCCGGGCCCCTGGGACGACTGCTTCGGCATGCCCGGCGGGGTCGACGTCACCCTCACCTGGCCGGAGCGGCTGGAGCTGAAGGTGACCAGCCCCGAGGCGTGGGTGGTTGTCTACGACGAGCAGGAGGCCGCGGTGTGCGTCGAGCCGCAGACCGGTCCGCCGAACGGGCTCAACACCCTCCCGCGCCTGGTCACCCCGCTGGAGCCGCTGGAGGCCACCACCACCTGGAGCTGGCGCCGCATCTAAGCTGGCTGGCATGACGGATGTACGTGGCGAGCTGCTGCAGCAGATCAAGGACAAGGCCGTGGTGCACGGCAAGGTGACCCTCTCCTCGGGTCTGGAGGCCGACTACTACGTCGACCTGCGCCGCATCACCCTCGACGGAGCGGCCGCCCCGCTGGTCGGCCAGGTGCTGCTGGACCTGACGGCGGACCTCGACTTCGACGCCGTCGGCGGCCTGACCATGGGCGCCGATCCCGTGGCCGCGGCCATGCTGCACGCGGCCGCCGCGCGCGGACGCAAGCTGGACGCCTTCGTCGTCCGCAAGGCCGCGAAGGCGCACGGTCTGCAACGGCAGGTCGAGGGTCCGGAGATCGCCGGGCGGCGCGTGCTGGTCGTCGAGGACACCTCCACCACCGGCGGCTCCCCGCTCACCGCGGTCGAGGCCGTGCGCGCGGCCGGTGCCGAGGTGGTCGCCGTGGCGACCATCGTCGACCGGGCGACCGGCGCCGCCGAGAAGATCGAGGCGGGCGCGGGCGTGCCCTACCGTTTCGCGTTCTCCAAGGACGAGTTGGGCCTGGACTGAGCCTTGGCCTTCCGTTCGACCGTCGTACGGGGTTGCCCGGGGTGTTCGGCGGTCGGACGGAAGTTGTCCACAGGGCGGGACGCGCTGCACCCAGCATCGGCCGAGGTCTGGAAAGATGTCGCCGACGACGACGTCACACTCAAGGTCTAGGTCAGGGCCGTAAACGCAGAACCCCACCCGCACATACAAGGAGCGGACAGATGCCCATCGCAACCCCCGAGGTCTACAACGAGATGCTCGACCGGGCGAAGGCAGGCAAGTTCGCCTACCCGGCCATCAACGTCACCTCGAGCCAGACCCTGAACGCGGCTCTGCGCGGCTTCGCCGAGGCGGAGAGCGACGGCATCATCCAGATCTCGACCGGCGGTGCCGAGTTCCTCGGCGGCCAGTACAGCAAGGACATGGTCACCGGCGCGGTGGCCCTGGCCGAATACGCGCACATCCTCGCCGAGAAGTACCCGGTCACGGTCGCGCTGCACACCGACCACTGCCCGAAGGACAAGCTCGACGGGTACGTGCGTCCGCTGATCGACGTCTCCGCGGAGCGCGTCAAGGCCGGCCGCAACCCGCTGTTCCAGTCCCACATGTGGGACGGTTCGGCGGAGACCCTCGCCGACAACCTGGCCATCGCCCAGGAGCTGCTGGAGAAGGCCCGCGCCGCGAACATCATCCTCGAGGTCGAGATCACCCCAACCGGCGGCGAGGAGGACGGCGTCTCCCACGAGATCAACGACTCCCTCTACACCACCGTCGAGGACGCGATCCGCACGGTCGAGGCGCTGGGCCTGGGCGAGAAGGGCCGCTACCTGCTGGCCGCGTCCTTCGGCAACGTCCACGGTGTGTACAAGCCGGGCAACGTCGTCCTGCGCCCGGAGCTCCTCAAGGAGCTGAACGACGGCGTGGCCGCCAAGTTCGGCAAGGCGTCCCCGTTCGACTTCGTCTTCCACGGCGGTTCCGGCTCCTCCGAGGAGGAGATCGCCACCGCGCTGGAGAACGGCGTCGTGAAGATGAACATCGACACGGACACGCAGTACGCGTTCACCCGCCCCGTGGTCGACCACATGTTCCGCAACTACGACGGTGTGCTGAAGGTCGACGGCGAGGTCGGCTCCAAGTCCACCTACGACCCGCGCACCTGGGGCAAGCTGGCCGAGGCGTCGATGGCCAAGCGAGTCGTCGAGGCCACGCAGAACCTGCGCTCCGCGGGCACCCGGATCAAGTAGCCGGCGTTCCCGGCGGACCCGCGGGTCCGCCGGGGGCTGGCCCGGGGACAGCCGTGGAGGGATGATCTCTCCATGGCTGTCCCCGCACAGCACGTCCCCGCCGTCAGGATCTCCAGCCCCACCGGCCGCTGGATCCTGCTCACCACGGTCCTCGGATCCAGCATGGCCATGCTGGACTCGACCGTCGTCAACGTCGCGCTGCCCACCATCGGCCGCGACCTGAACGCCGACCTCGCCGCCCTCCAGTGGACCGTCAACGCGTACATGGTGACGCTGGCCGGGCTGATCCTGCTCGGCGGCTCCCTCGGCGACCACTACGGCCGGCGCAAGGTCTTCGTCCTCGGCGTGATCTGGTTCGCCGCCGCGTCGCTCCTGTGCGGCCTCGCCCCGAACAGCGGCGTCCTCATCACCGCCCGCGCCCTCCAGGGGATCGGCGGCGCCCTGCTCACCCCGGGCTCGCTCGCCCTGATCCAGGCGTCCTTCCACCCCGACGACCGGGGCCGGGCGGTCGGTCTGTGGTCCGGCTTCGGCGGCATCGGCGCGGCCGTCGGCCCGTTCCTGGGCGGCTGGCTGGTGGACGGGCCGGGCTGGCGCTGGGTGTTCCTCCTCAACGTCCCCCTGGCACTGATCTGCGCCCCCGTCGCCGTGCGCCATGTCCCCGAGTCCTCCGACGGGCGCGCGCACGGCCGCTTCGACGTGCCCGGCGCGGTGCTCGGCGCCCTCGCGCTCGCCCTGGTGACGTACGCCCTGGTCGAGGCGAGCAGCGGCTCCCTCGTCGTGGTGCTCAGCGCGGTCCTGGGCGTGCTCGCCGCGGTCGCCTTCGTGTACGTCGAGAAGCGCAGCCCCGACCCGATGCTGCCGCCGGACATCTTCGCGTCCCGCCAGTTCACGGCCGTCAACGTGGTCACGCTGTGCGTGTACGCGGCCTTCGGCGGCTTCTTCTTCCTCACCGCGCTCCAGCTCCAGGTCGTGGTCGGCTACTCGGCCCTCGGCGCCGGTACGGCGCTGCTGCCGACCACCGCCCTGATGCTGCTGCTGTCCGCCCGCTCGGGCGAGCTGGGCGAGCGGATCGGCCCGCGCATCCCGCTCACCGTCGGCCCGCTGCTGTGCGCGGCGGGAATGCTGCTGATGCTGCGCGTCGGACCGGGCGCCTCGTACGTCCCGGACGTGCTGCCCGCGCTGCTCGTCCTCGGCCTCGGCATGGTCGCGCTGGTCGCGCCGCTGACCGCCACCGTGCTCGCCTCCGTGGAGACCTCGCGGGCGGGCCTGGCCAGCGGGGTCAACAACGCGGCGGCCCGCGCGGCCGGGCTCGTCGCGGTGGCCGCGCTGCCGCTGCTGGCCGGGATGGGGCCGGAGGCCTACCGCTCGGCGGCCGCCTTCGACGCTGCGTTCCGGCGGGCGATGCCGCTGTGCGCGGCGGTGCTGGTGGTCGGGGCGGCGATCGCGTTCACGACCGTGCGCCGCCCGGCCCCGGACTGCCGCCGCCCCGAGTGCCGTACACACGGCTGTGTGACCTCGCCACCGGTGGAACCCGGCCGCGCCCGGACGGGCACGGCCGGGCCGGGCAGGCCCTAGGACTTCCCGCGCTGGTCCCGCCGGACGTCGACATCGCCCTGGTCCCCGGTCCGGGCGGGGGCGGCCGAGCCGGTCGAGCCGACCGGGCCCGGACCGCCGGAGGCACCTGTTCGGCAGGGCCGGGCGCAACCGTTACCGATCAAGGACGATGCAGCAGACTGGGGTCCATGACGATGCACGAGAACCTCCTCGGTGGTCCGCCCCCGACCCACCTCCCCGACGAGCCCGAGCCGCGCGAGCTGCTCGCCGCCGGCACCGCACCCGCCGACGTCGCCGCCAAGTACCCCACGTCCTCGTTGGCCTGGGCCCAGCTGGCGGACGACGCGTTCGAGCGCGACGCCGTCGTGGAGTCGTACGCCTACGCCCGTACGGGCTACCACCGCGGTCTGGACGCGCTGCGCCGCAACGGCTGGAAGGGACACGGGCCGGTCCCCTGGGAGCACGAGCCGAACCGCGGCTTCCTGCGCGCCCTGCACGCCCTCGCCCGCGCCGCCCAGGCGATCGGGGAGCAGGCGGAGTACGAGCGCTGCTCGCAGTTCCTGAAGGACTCCTCGCCGGCGGCGGCCCAGACGCTGGGCTAGGACTTCCGGCGCTCATGGTGCAAGGCCCGCCTGTGACCAGGCGGGCCTTGCTCTTTCGAGGGACGATCGCGGAGGATGCCCGTTGGGGACCGGGGCCCCCGTGTCGACAATGGCAGGGGCGGACCGCTACCCGGAGTACACAACAGGAGACAGCGATGTCCCACGAGGCTCGCCAGGCTCAAGAGCCGGAGACCCCGCATCTCGACTTCGCAGGCACGACGCCGTACGAGGACTACGTCAAGGCGGACGTGCTCACCCACCTCCAGCACACCCTCTCGGACGATCCCGGAGAGATGGTCTTCCTGGTCACGACCCAGGTCATGGAGCTGTGGTTCACCGTCGTCGTCCACGAGTGGGAGACCGCCGCGCAGGCCCTGCGCGAGGACCGGGTGCCGGTGGCGATCGACGCGCTGAAGCGGTCCGTACGCGAGCTGGAGGCGCTGAACGCCTCCTGGAAGCCGCTCGGACAGCTCACCCCGGCCCAGTTCAACTCCTACCGCGCGGCCCTCGGCGAGGGCTCCGGCTTCCAGTCGGCGATGTACCGGCGGATGGAGTTCCTGCTCGGCGAGAAGTCCGCGTCGATGCTGGTCCCGCACCGCGGCGCGCCGCGTGTCCACGCCGAGCTGGAGAAGGCGCTCCAGGAGCCGAGCCTGTACGACGAGGTGCTGCGCCTCCTGGTCCGGCGCGGGCACGCCGTCCCGGCCGCTGTCCTGGAGCGGGACGTCACCCTGCGCTACGAGCCGTCCCCGGAGGTCGAGGCGGTCTGGACGGCCGTCTACTCCGGTGACGCCGGCGACGAGGTCGCCCGACTGGGCGAGGCGCTCACGGACGTCGCCGAACTGGTGTGGCGCTGGCGCAACGACCACCTCGTCGCCACCCGGCGCGCGATGGGCGCCAAGGCCGGCACCGGCGGCTCGGCCGGCGTGGCCTGGCTGGAGAAGCGTGCCCGCAAGAACGTTTTCCCCGAGCTGTGGACGGCGAGGTCCCATGTCTGAGACGACCGGTCCCACCGAGTACGAGGCGCGTGCGAAGAAGCTGGACGCCGTCGACGAACTGGCCGCCAAGCGCGCAGAGTTCGTCCTCGACGAGACCGTCTACCTGGACGGCAACTCGCTGGGCGCGCTGTCCGTGGCCGTCCCCGGCCGGATGGCGGACGTCGTCGGCCGCCAGTGGGGCGAGCTGCGCATCCGCTCCTGGACCGAGGGCGGCTGGTGGACCGCGCCCGAACGGATCGGTGACCTGATCGCTCCGCTCGTGGGCGCGGCGCCCGGGCAGATCGTGGTCGGCGACTCCACCAGCGTCAACGTCTTCAAGGCCCTGGTGGCGGCGGTGCGGATGGCGGAGGAGGGGCGGGACGAGATCGTCGTGGACGCCGGCACCTTCCCGTCGGACGGCTACATCGCCGAGTCGGCGGCCCGGATGACCGGCTGCACCCTGCGCCCGGTGGAACCGGCCGAGGTGCCGGGCGCGCTGTCCGGCCGTACCGCCGCGGTGCTCCTCAACCACGTCGACTACCGCACGGGCCGGCTGCACGACCTGCCCGGCCTCACCGCCGCGGCGCACGCGGCGGGTGCGCTCGCCGTCTGGGACCTGTGCCACAGCGCGGGCGCGCTGCCGGTCGGCCTGGACGAGCACGGGGTGGACCTCGCGGTCGGCTGCACCTACAAGTACCTCAACGGCGGCCCGGGATCACCGGCGTACCTCTATGTGCGCCACGACCTCCAGGACCGTTTCGACTCCCCGCTGCCCGGCTGGAACTCGCACGCCGAGCCCTTCGGCATGCGCAGCGCCTACGAGCCCGCCTCGGGTGCGGTACGGGGCCGGGTGGGCACCCCGGACATCCTGTCGATGCTCGCGCTGGAGGCGGCCCTGGAGGTCTGGGACGGTGTCACCGTCGAGGCGGTGCGCGCCAAGTCCCTGGCCCTGACCGACTTCTTCCTGGAGTGCGTCGACGCGTACGTGCCCGAGGGGCGCGTTCGGTCGGTGACCCCGGAGGCGCACGAGGAGCGGGGCAGCCAGGTGGCGCTGCGCTGCGACGGTGCCGGTGAGGTCATGAAGCGGCTGATCGAACGCGGGGTCGTCGGCGACTTCCGGCACCCCGACGTCCTGCGGTTCGGCTTCACGCCCCTGTACGTCGGCTTCGCGGACGCGGAGCGGGCGGCACGAGTGCTGGCCGAGGTGCTGGACGAGGTGCACGCGCGGAGCTAGTGCCTCAACAGGCAACAGGCAACAGGCAACAGGCAATTGACGGCCGTACGGTGTCTCGCCCGGGGGCTTCCTCCGGGTGCGGCGCCGGACCGGCCCCAGGTGCGGCCGAAGGGCGGGCCCGAGCCCTCACCGAGCGTGACATCTGCGTGTCCGCCCATGTCACCGGCCTGATACCGTCCCCGCCAACGGCCGAATTCCCTCGGTGTACCCAGCCCCGGCCGGCAAAGTCCGTTTCGTCGCTGAGAGGTTGGAGCATGCCGGACGACGCAGCAGCCCCTGACGCCGCGGCAGCGGCCCGTGCCGCCGCGGAGGAGGAGTCGGCCTTCTCGCACCCCGCCGTCGACCCCGACGGCACCGCCGCGTACGGCGACCATCCCGACCAGGTGATCGACTTCTACGCCCCGCGCACGGGGACCGACGCCGACGCCTCGGCCCCCCTGGTCGTCCTGCTGCACGGCGGTGCCTGGCGCGCCCCGTACGACCGGCGGCACATCACCCCGTTCGCGGACTTCCTCGCCCGCCGGGGCTTCGCCGTGGCCAACGTCGAGTACCGGCGCGGTGCCACGACCCCCGCGCCGGACGGCGCCGCCCCGGTCGCCGGGCGCTGGCCGGACACCTTCGACGACGTGGCCGCCGCGCTGGACGCCCTTCCCGCGCTCGTCCCGGAGGCCCTCCCGCAGGCGGACCCGCGCCGTACGGTCGTCGTCGGCCACTCGGCGGGCGGTCAGCTGGCCCTGTGGGCGGCGGCCCGGCACGTCCTGCCGGGCGACGCCCCCTGGCGGCTCGACGGCCCCGCCGCGCTGCGCGGGGTGGTCGCCCTGGCCCCGATCGCCGACTTCGCGGTCTCCGAGAAGCTGACGGTGTGCGGTGGCGCGGCAGGACAACTCCTGGGCGGCGAGGAGTATTTCGGCATACGGCAGCCGTACGCCGATCCGGCGCTGCTGCTTCCCACCGGCATCGCGACCACCCTCGTCCAGGGCCGTGACGACCTGGACGTCCCGCCGGCGGTCGCCGAGGCGTTCGCGGACGCGGCGGCCAAGGCCGGCGAGATGGTGGGGCTGACGCTGCTGGCGGAGGTCGGCCACTTCCCGCTGATCGACCCGGCGGCGGACGCGTGCGCGGTGGTGGCGGAGGAGATAGCCCAACTGGCCTGGTGAGCCACGGACGTGACAGGTCGCCGGGGTGCCGGCGCGAGCGGTCGGCGGGGTGCCGGCGCGCTCCCGGCGCCCGCCCCGAGCGGTCCCCCGTAGTACCCGTAGTACCTGAGAGCGATGCCGCGGAAGCGTTCCCCGGCGGGACGCGGACGACGCGCGCGGATCCGTAACTTCCCCTCCATACCAGCCCGAAGGCCGGACGGCCGGACCACAGGGCGGACCGGGAGGGGGCGGCGATGCGCCGTGACACGGACGCGGCGGACACCGGGAGAGAGCCGGCCGAGGGGCCGACGACCGTGCGGGCGGCCGTCCCGCGGCCCCCGGGCCGATGGCGTCGCGGTCTGCTCGCGACCCTCGTCGCCGCGGCCGTGGTGGTCCCGCTCTCCGCCGCCGCCCGGCCGGAGATCCCCGCCCCG
This sequence comes from Streptomyces adustus, assembly GCF_009377175.1. Taxonomy (GTDB): domain Bacteria; phylum Actinomycetota; class Actinomycetes; order Streptomycetales; family Streptomycetaceae; genus Streptomyces; species Streptomyces adustus. The sequence goes on along the minus strand of NZ_VJZD01000035.1, from coordinate 8,949 downwards.
CCCCCGGCCGTCCTCGGCCGGGTGACGGCGGCCTCGCTGGACGAGGCGTACGCCGCCAACCGGGCCGACGCCGCCGAGGCGGCCCGGATGGCCGCCGCCCACGGCGACCGTCATCGGGCCGCCGCCGACCGTGACCTGGCCGGACCCGACCGGCACCTCCTCGCCTTCGACGGGCGCGGCAGCGGCCTGGCGACCGAGGTCGTCGGCGACCTGGCGCGGGCGGACCGGGTGGCGGTCCTGGTCCCGGGCTCCGACACCTCCCTCGACACCTACGCACGCTTCCGCGCGGGCGCCGTGGCGCTGCGCGAGCAGCTCGCCCGGCAGGCCCCGGCGGGCACCCGGACCGCGGTCGTGGCCTGGCTCGGCTACCGCACACCGGGCACGATCAGCGCCGCGGTCACCACCACGGGCCGCGCCGAGCAGGCGGCCCCGCGGCTGCGGGAGTTCGCACGGCGGCTGCACACCCTCGCCGGTCCCGGGGCGCACCTCTCCCTGCTCTGCCACTCCTACGGCTCGGTCGTCTGCGGCCGGGCCGCGGCCGGTCTGGACGTCGACGACATCGTCCTGGTCGGCAGCCCCGGTACCGGCGCCGACTCCGTACGCGGACTGCGCACCCGGGCCCGGGTGTGGGCGGCCCGCGGCGCCGACGACTGGGTGGCCGAGGTCCCGCACATCAGCACCGACCTGTTCGGCACGACCGTCGGCTTCGGCACCGATCCGGTGTCCCCGGCCTTCGGCGCCCGCGTCTTCGCGGCGGGTCCCGGCGGCCACAGCGCCTACTTCACCCCGGGCTCGGTCTCCCTCGCCAACCTGACCCGGATCGTCCTGGGCGAGACCTCGGAGGTCACCCGTGAATGACTTCGCCCGTGGGCACGCGCCCTTACGACGAGTGCCCGGCCTGCGTGGCACGCCGGCCGGCATACGGCGGGGCGCCGACCGGATCGACCGCGCGACCCCGGCGTCGCGCGACCGGGCCGTCGACGCCCTGCGTGCCTTCGCCATCCTCGGTGTCGTCCTCGGCCACTGGCTGGTGACGGCGCTCGTCGCGGACGGCGGGACGCTGCACACGGCGAGCCCGCTCCAGCACATGCCATGGCTGGCCCCCGTCTCCTGGGCCTTCCAGACGCTCGCGGTGTTCTTCCTGGTCGGCGGGCACGTGGCGACCAGGAGTCACGCCCGCGCCCGCGCCGACGGCGTGACCTACGGGCGGTGGCTGCGCGCCCGGCTGTCCCGGCTGCTGGGCCCGGTGGCCGCCGTACTGATCCTGTGGACGGTGGTCACGCTCGCCCTCCTCCTGGCCGGGGTGGACACCGGCACGGTCCGCACCCTGGTCAAGCTGGCGCTCTCCCCCCTCTGGTTCCTCGTGGTCTTCGCCTGCCTGACCGCGCTCACCCCGCTGGTCGCCCGGCTCAACCCGCTGTGGCCCCTGGCCGTCGTCCTGCACGTGGACCTGCTCCGCTTCGGCCTCGGCGGGCCGTCCTGGCTCGGCTGGGCGAACGTGGCCGCGGGCTGGCTGGTTCCCTTCAGCCTGGGCGCCGCCTGGACCCGGGGCGAGCTGGAGCGGCCCCGCGCGGGCTGGGTCCTGCTCACCGGCGGAGCGGTGGCGACGGCGCTGCTCGTGGTCCTCGCGGGCTACCCGGCGTCGATGGTCGGCGTGCCGGGGGCGGAGGTCTCCAACCTCGATCCGCCGACCCTGGCCGCGGTCGCCTTCGGCCTGGCCCAGTGCGGTCTGGCGCTGCTGCTGCGCGACCGGCTGCGGCACGCGATGGAACGGCCCCTGGCCTGGGCCGCGGTGGCGCTGGTCAACCTCTCCGCGATGACCGTCTTCCTCTGGCACCAGACGGCCCTGATGGCGACCACGGCCACGGCGCTGACCGTGGGACGGCTGCCCGGTCTGCACACCCTGCCCGACAGCCCGGTCTGGGTGGCGGCCCGGCTGGCCTGGCTGCCGGTCCTCGCCCTCGCCCTGGCCGTGTGCTGGGCCGCGTTCCGCCGCCACGAACAGGGAACCCGTCGCCCGCCCTCGCGAGTCGGACCCGGCGCGTCCCGCGGGCGACCGGCCTCCGCCCCTGCCCGTGGAGCCCGATCTCCGCGGAGCCCGATCTCCGTGGAGCCCGATACCCGTGGTGCCGATACCCGTAGTACCTGAGACGGACCGCAAGGACCCCACTCACTGGGGACGACCGCGCCGGCCCCCTGCGCCTACCGTTCTGAACGTGACCGACACGACCCAGACGCAGCCGACGCCCCCGGAGGGCGCGGACGAGACCTTCAGCGCGATCAAGCCGCGCAGCCCGGAGTTCCGGCTGGCCGCCGACGCCGTGCGCGGGATGCGGCAGGACCTCTTCCACGACGCCTTCGCCTACCGCTCGCTGCCCCGGCTGGGCACCGACCGCAAGCTGATCCGGCGGCTGTCCGGACGGGCGCGCGAGTACGCGGCCTGGGCCCCGCACGCGACGGTGGCGCTCGGCGGCCTGCTCGCGATGACGGCCGCCACGGCCTCGTTCGGCGGGAGCACCGTGACCGGCCTGCTGTGCGGCCTCCTCGCCGTGGCCCCGGTCGCGCTCACGCTGGTCCGGCCGGTCGGCGCCTTCTGGCTGTCGCTGGCGTCGACCCTGGTGGTGAGCGTGCTGAGCTGGCCGTGGGGCGACCGGCCGTGGGCGCAGTGCAGCGTCATCTCCCATCTGGTGGTCCTCACGGTCGTGGCCGTCCGGACCCGGCCGCGCACGGCGGCCTGGATGTGGCTGTTCACGGCGGGCTACGGCGCCTTCGCGGAGGCGCTCTTCGGCGTCGGGCCCTTCGGCAGCAGCGACACCGCTCCCATGCTGGTCCTCTCCGCGTTGATCCTGCTCGTGGTCACGGTCTGGCACATCCGCCGGGACGCCGAGGAGGTGGTGAGCGCCCAGCAGACGGTGACCGCGCACGAGCGGTCCCGGCGCACCCTGCTGGAGGAGCGCACCACGATCGCCCGCGAGCTGCACGACGTGGTCGCCCACCACATGTCGGTGGTCGCCATCCAGGCGGAGGCCGCGCCCTACCGGGTGGAGAACCCGCCGCCCGAGCTGGAGCGCGCCTTCGCCGTCATCCGGGAGAACGCGGTGGCCGCGCTGACCGAGCTGCGCCGGGTGCTGGGCGTCGTGCGCGCCGAGGACTACGAGGCGCCGGAGGCCCCGCAGCCCACGCTCGCCGACCTGGACACGTTGCTGGCCAACGTGCGGGAGGCGGGGCCGGACGTGACGAAGGTGGTGACCGGCGCGGTCCGCGAACTCCCGCAGGGCGTCGAGCTGTCGGCGTACCGCATCGTCCAGGAGGCGCTGAGCAACGCCCTGCGGCACGCGCCGGGGGCCGACGCCCGGGTCGAGATCGGCTACGTCCTCGGCGGGCTGGGGCTGCGCATAGTCAACGGGCCGGTGCCCGACCCCTCGTCGGTGAAGCCCTCGCCCGGCGCCGGGCACGGCGTCACCGGGATGCGCGAGCGCGTCGCCATGCTCAACGGCGAGATGACGGCCGGCCCGACGGACGGGGGCGGCTACGAGGTGACGGTGTTCCTGCCGGTGCCCGCGGCCGACGCGGGGATCGAGAGCGACTCATGACCATCCGGGTAGTGGTCGCGGACGACCAGATGATGGTGCGCGAGGGTTTCTCCGTCCTGCTGAACGCGATGCCGGACATCGAGGTCGTCGGGGAGGCCGTCAACGGGCGGGAGGCGGTCGAGCGGGTGCGGGAACTGGCCCCGGACGTCGTGCTGATGGACATCCGGATGCCGGAGACGAACGGCATCGAGGCGACCCGGGAGATCGTCGCGTCGGACGGCACGGCGAAGGTGCTGGTGCTGACGACGTTCGACCTCGACGAGTACGTGTACCAGGCGCTGCGGGCGGGCGCCTCGGGCTTTCTGCTGAAGGACGCTTCGGCGCGCCAGCTCGCGGACGGCGTCCGGGTGGTGGCGTCCGGTGAGGCGCTGCTGGCGCCCTCGGTGACCAGACGGCTGATCACCGAGTTCTCGAAACTGTCCGGCGGGCCGCGGCCGACGCCCGCGGCGCAGGCGGCCTACGGGGACCTGACCGACCGGGAGACGGAGGTGCTGGTGCTGATCGCCCAGGGGCTGTCGAACGCGGAGATCGCCGGCCGGCTGGTGGTCGCCGAGTCCACGGTCAAGACGCATGTCAGCCGCATCCTGGTGAAACTGGGCCTGCGGGACCGTACCCAGGCGGCGGTGTTCGCCTACGAGGCCCGGCTGGTCACCCCGGGCTGAGTCGGGCCGGTCGTCCCGGGCCGGGCCGGTCACCCCGGGTCAGGCCGGTCACCCCGGGTCAGGCCGGTCACCCCGGGCCGGGGAAAGCACCCCTGGTCGGACAGGGGGTCATGGGGCTAGCGTCCGTGCATGGCAGCTGCTTCCGACCTCGCTTTCGATCCCTGGGACGCCGCGTTCGTCGCCGACCCGTACCCGGCCTACGCCGAGCTGCGCGCCCTCGGCCGCGTGATCCACTACGAGCCCACCGACCAGTGGCTGGTCCCGCACCACGCGGACGTCTCGGCGCTGCTGCGCGACCGTCGGCTGGGCCGGACGTACCAGCACCGTTTCACCCACGAGGAGTTCGGCCGGAGCGCGCCGGCGCCGGAGCACGAGCCGTTCCACACCCTCAACGACCACGGCATGCTCGACCTGGAGCCGCCGGACCACACCCGCATCCGGCGCCTGGTGTCGAAGGCGTTCACCCCGCGCACGGTGGAGCGGCTGAAGCCGTACGTGGAGCGGCTGGCGGGCGAGCTGGTGTCCGCCCTGGTGGAGGCGGGCGGCGGCGATCTGCTGACGGACGTCGCCGAGCCGCTGCCGGTCGCGGTGATCGCGGAGATGCTGGGCATCCCCGAGTCGGACAGGGCCCAGTTGAGGCCTTGGTCGGCGGACATCTGCGGGATGTACGAGCTGAGCCCGTCGCAGGACACGGCGGCGCGGGCGGTACGGGCGTCGGTCGAGTTCTCCGGCTATCTGCGGGAGCTGATCGCGGCCCGGCGCAAGGAGCCCGGCGAGGACCTGATCTCCGGCCTGATCGCGGCGCACGACGAGGGCGACCGGCTGACCGAGCAGGAGATGATCTCGACGGCGGTCCTGCTGTTGAACGCGGGCCACGAGGCCACGGTGAACGCCACGGTCAACGGCTGGTGGGCGCTGTTCCGCAACCCCGGCGCGCTCGCCGCCCTGCGGGCCGACCACACCCTGATCCCGTCCGCCGTCGAGGAGCTGATGCGGTACGACACCCCGCTCCAGCTGTTCGAGCGCTGGGTGCTGGACGAGATCGAGATCGACGGGCAGGTCATCCCCCGGGGTGCGGAGATCGCCATGCTCTTCGGCTCCGCCAACCACGACCCGGCGGTCTTCGCCGCACCGGACCGGCTGGACCTGACCCGCGCGGACAACCCGCACATCTCCTTCAGCGCGGGCATCCACTACTGCATCGGCGCCCCGCTGGCCCGGATCGAGCTGGCGGCCTCCATGGCGGCGCTGCTGGAGCGGGCCCCGACGCTGAGCCCGGCGGCGGAACCGAAGCAGAAACCGAACTTCGTGATCCGGGGACTCGACGGCTTGAACGTCACGGTCTGACCCGCCGGGCCGGGCCGGACCGTGCGGGGCCGGGCCGCGGGCTCGGGCGCTCACCGAAGCGCCGGAGCCCGCCCCGGGCTCTGCGTCAGGTCGTCATGTCCCGCCGGCGGAGGCCCACGAGCCCGCCGGCCACCAGGGCCGCCGCCAGGCCGGTCAGGGTCAGTACCGGTCCCCAGGCCATCTCCCCGCCCGGCAGCTTCGGCAGGTGGCCGAAGGGCGAGAGGTCGAGCACGAGTTGCGGGACGTCGAGCGCCGGGCCCACCCAGCCGATCAGCAGCACCGCGCCGGCCACGCCCCAGGCGGCCGTCGCCGCGCGCGGCGCCAGCCCGTAGAGCAGGACCGCGAGGCCGCCGACGACCCACACCGCGGGGAGCTGGGCCAGGCACGCGCCCAGGATCGGGCCGGCCTTCGCGCCGTAGCCGACGATGAAGCCCAGGCCCGCGAGGAGCATGAGCAGGACGGAACCGCCGAAGGCGATCGCCAGATGGCCGCCGGCCCAGCGCAGCCGGGCCACCGGGTTCGCCAGCACCGGTTCCGCCCGCCCCGAGGTCTCCTCGCCGTGCAGCCGCAGCACCGAGGCGACCACGTACAGCGCCGCGACCAGGCCGAGCATGCCGATCATCGAGGCGAGGAAGGTGTCGGCCAGCGCGCTGTGGCCGCCCATCCGCTCGAAGATCTCGCGGGCCTTCTCGTTCCCCTTGACCAGGTCGGCCGCGCCGTCCGTCAGGCCGCCGTAGACGACACCGGCGAGGAAGAAGCCGATGCTCCAGCCGAGCACGCTGCCGCGTTGCAGCCGCCAGGCCAGCGCGCCCGCGCCGGTCAGCCGGCCGGCCGCCGGTCCCGGCCGGGTCGGCAGGAAGCTCATGCCGACGTCGCGGCGTCCGGCCAGCAGGTAGGCCGCCGCGCCCTGGAGCAGGATCGCCGCCGCGAACAGTGCCAGCACCCACCACCGCTCACCGGCGAAGGCGCGCAGGTTCTCCAGCCAGCCGAGCGGGGACAGCCAGGTCAGCACCGACGAGCCACCCCCGGCGCCCGCGTTCGTCGCGGAGTCGCCCGCCGCGCGCAGCACGAAGGCGGCCCCGAGCACTCCCGCGGTCAGCCCGCGGGCCAGGCGTGCGCTCTCCGTCAGCTGGGCGACGATCGCCGCCATGGTGGCGAAGACCATCCCGACGGCCCCCAGGCCGAGCCCGAAGGCCAGTGCCCCCGCCGTCCCCTGCCCGGCCAGCCCGGCCGTGACCAGCAGGGCGAGCGCGGCGTTGGCGACCGCCGCGGCGAGCAGGGCCGCCGTCAGCGAGGCCCGTCGGCCCACCATGCCCGAGGCGACCATCTCCTGACGGCCGCTCTCCTCCTCGTCCCGGGTGTGCCGTACGACGACGAGCAGGCTGGTCACGGCGGCCAGGGCGCCCGCGTAGACGCCCACGCGCCAGGCCGTCAGGGCGCCGACGGAGTCGTCGAAGACCGGTCCGACCAGGGCGCGCAGGGAGGAGTTGGCGGCCATCTGGTGCATGAGGTCGGCGCGCTGGGCCGCGGTGCCGTACAGGCTCTTGAGCGTGTTCGGCATGGAGAGGACCATCAGCGAGTTGACCGCCACCCAGACCGGGATCAGCACCCGGTCGCGGCGCAGCGCGAAGCGCAGCAGGGTCGCCGTGCCCGCCAGTTGGCGATGGCCGCCGGGGCGGGTCGGACGGGCCGCGGGCCGGGGTGCGGCCGTGGCCGTGTCCGCGACCCCGCTCATCGGGCTGCCCCGCTCTGCTCGCTCGCCCCGCTCGCCCCGCCTGGGTCGTCCGGCGCGTCCGGCTCGTCCGGCGCGTCCGGCTCGTCCTGGTAGTGGCGCAGGAACAGCTCCTCCAGGGTCGGCGGGGTCGAGGTCAGCGAGCGCACTCCCACCTCGCTCAGCGACCGCAGGACCGCGTCCAGCTTGTCGGTGTCGACCTGGAGCCGGACGCGGTGGCCCTGGATGTCGAGGTCGTGGACGCCGGGCAGTCCGGCCAGGCCGTTGGGCGGCCCCGCGAGTTCGGCGCTGACGCTGGTCCGGGTCAGATGGCGCAGGTCGCCGAGCGAGCCGCTCTCGACGGTGCGGCCGTTGCGGATGATGCTCACCCGGTCGCAGAGCTGCTCGACCTCGCTGAGCAGGTGCGAGGAGAGCAGCACCGTACGGCCGCGGTCGCGCTCCTCCTCCACGCAGCGCCGGAAGACCTCTTCCATCAGCGGGTCGAGGCCCGAGGTCGGCTCGTCCAGGATCAGCAGGTCGACGTCCGAGGCGAAGGCGGCGATCAGGGCGACCTTCTGCCGGTTGCCCTTCGAGTACGTGCGCCCCTTCTTGGTGGGGTCGAACTCGAACCGCTCGACCAGTTCCGTCCGGCGCCGCGGGTCGAGGCCGCCGCGCAGCCTGCCGTAGAGGTCGATGACCTCGCCGCCGGAGAGGTTGCGCCACAGGGTCACGTCGCCGGGGACGTACGCGATCCGGCGGTGTGCCTCGACCGCGTCCGCCCAGGGGTCGCGGCCGAGGATCCGCGCGACGCCCGAGTCGGCGCGCAGCAGGCCGAGCAGGACGCGGATGGTGGTGGACTTGCCGGATCCGTTGGGGCCGAGGAACCCGTGGACCTCACCCGTCTCGACGTGGAGGTCGAGCCCGTCGAGCGCGTGCGTCTTCCCGAACGACTTGTGGAGGCCGGACACCTCGATCGCGGGGTTTGCCGTCGTCATGCTTTGGAACGTACGCTACTTTCAGAAATTTGTGAAGTTAAGGAAGCGTGTAAATGATCGAATAGGATGTGGGCATGACGGAACCAACCGGGGCCCAACGGGACATGGAAGCCGTGTCGAAGTTCGTCGAATCCTTCGCGGCGCAGCTCGTCGAGGCGGGGATGCAGCGCATGCCCGCTCGTGTCTTCGCCGCGCTCCTGTCGTCCGACGAGGGCGCGATGACCTCCACCGAGCTGGGGGAACAGCTGCGGATCAGCCCCGCGGCGGTCTCCGGGGCGGTGCGCTACCTGGCGCAGCAGCACATGGTGTCCCGGGAGCGCGAGCCCGGCTCGCGGCGGGAGCGGTACCGGGTGCACAGCAATCAGTGGTACGAGGCGCTCACCAGCCGCGAGGCCGTCCTGAAGCGGTGGGAGGGGGCGTTGCGGGAGGGCGTCGCCAGCCTCGGTGAGGGGACCCCGGCCGGACGCAGGATGGCCGAGACCCTCGCCTTCTTCGAATTCGTCGACGGCGAGATCGCGGCCATGATGGAACGGTGGCGGGCCCACCGCGAGCGGATCTTCGGGACCTCGGAGGCATAGGGGCAGGGGGCGTGCGGGGGCGCGGCGCCGTGCGGCCGCCCCACCCCACCGGCAGCGTCAGGC
>NZ_VJZD01000359.1 GCF_009377175.1 Streptomyces adustus | reverse complement strand
GGTGCGGGTTGGCCGCGTCGATGCCGATCACCGGCGCGACCAGCTCCAGTTCCCGCAGCAGGGACTGCGAGGAGCCCAGCGGGCCGCCGCCGGCGAGCAGGTCGTCGTCGGCCAGCGGCCGCGGGAAGTCCACCGGCACGTAGGCGCCCGCGTGGTCGTAGTGCCAGACCAGGTGCGACTGCTGGGCCGTCGCCTCGAACATCTCCAGGAGCTGCTCGTAGTCGCCGCCCAGGTCGTCCACCGGCGTCACCGGCAGTCCGCACACCTGGAGCAGGTAGGCGCGCCGCAGGAAGTGCAGGGCGTCGTAGTCGAAGCCCGCCACCGGGGCGACCTCACCGGACAGGCCCGGCATGTACTGGTACACCGGCACCGGCGGCAGTCCGGCCTCGGCGAGCACCTTGTTGTACTGCGCGAGTTCCTCGGCGAACGGGTTGTCGGGCGTGTGGCACAAGACGTCGACGAGCGGTACCAGCCACAGGTCACAGGCCAAAGAGAGCTCCTCGCTCAAGGTGTAGCACGGCGGTCAGGGAAGGGAAGAGTAGTCGGTGCGGTGGAGGTTCAGCTCCCCTTGTGCAGGTCCCATACCCATACCCCGCCGGTCCACCTACCGGGCCGGCCGACCAGCTTCTCCAGGGCCCGGCGCAGCTGGGTGTCGTTGGGCTGCGGGGCGAGGACGAGCGCGCCCGCCTTCCAGAAGGCGAAGTCCTGCGCGGCCTGCGCCTTCCAGTTGCTGCCGATCTCCGGGACCTTGCCCGAGTAGCGGATGTCCCGCAGCAGACTGGAGGTCTCGCGCGGGGAGGCGCCGTAGATGCCGATGCGGTCCTCGCCGTAGGGGCCGTTGAAGTAGCCGCCGGGGAGCTTGAAGCCGAGGCCCGCGGCCGTCTGCCAGTGCAGGGCCTCCGCGTTGCCGGGGTCGGGCAGCGGCACCGGGACCAGGCTCTCGCCGTCGCGGACGTACGACTTCCACAGACCGTCCGTGATGAAGGCGGGGACGTCCACGCGGTCCGTCGACTTCAGCGGCGCGGGGATCACCGGGAGCAGGGCGAGGGAGACGGCCAGCAGTCCGGCGTAGACCGTGCCGACCCGGCGGATCGTGCCCAGCCGTTCGATCGCGAGCGCCAGGAGCATGCCAAGGACGGGGGCGCAGACCATCGCGAACCTGCCCTCGATGACCGACTCGAACAGCGGCTTGTCCGCCAGCAGGGCCCAGGGGCCGGGCAGGACCGTTTCGGTCAGCGGGACGCGGATCCTCGGGCCCATCGACAGGACGGCCGCGGCCAGCGCCGTGAACGCCAGCGCCTTGACCAGGGTCCGCTCCCACAGCCGTACGACGATCGCGAAGGCGAGCAGGACCAGCGGCCAGCCGTAGAAGGCGTTCTGCTCGGTCGGGTTCAACGACAGGGCGTTCGCGCGTGCGGCGTCGCCCGCGATGAGGGAGCGTTCGGCGAAGGCGAGCAGGGCGAGCGGGCTGTTGCCGGCGCCGGTGCCGTGCAGGACGCTCTGATAGCTCTGAGGTCCGGCGAACTGCCAGGCCAGCGGGTAGCAGATGATCGGCAGACAGACCGCGGCGGCGATCGGCAGGCCCCGCAGCAGCGGCCGCCGGGCCGCCTTCGCCACGTCCCGGCGCAGCAGCCCGTAGGCGCCGGCGAACAGCAGCATCCCGACCGCCGCGAGCAGCAGCGGCTCCTCGCCGAGGAAGACCTGGTAGGCCGTCAGCAGGCCCAGGACCACCGCGTCCCTGGTCACCCGGGTGCCCGCGCACAGCCGCAGCGCCCGGTCGATGATCAGCGGGATCATGAACAGGATCACGAAGTTGGGGTGCGCGTTGGCGTGGCTGACCATCGGCGGCGCGAAGGCGGCCAGCGAGGCGCCGAGGAAGGCCGCCGCCCGCTGCCGTACGACCCGCTTGACGATGAACCAGTACCAGGCGGCCGCGGTGGCGGCCAGGCCCAGGGTCATGCACAGGCTCAGCGCGAGCGCCGGACCGAACAGCAGGGTGAGCGGGGCGAACGGCACCGACAGGCCCAGCATGACCGTGTTGGCCATGAGGTTGACGCCGTTCGGGAAGCCCTGGAGGTCGGTGAAGAGCGGGTCGCGCAGATGGGCGACGCTGTCGGCGGTCACCGCGAAGAACCATTCCCACTGGTTCTGGTCCTGGAGGGAGTCCGGCAGGTAGCGGTGGGCCGGGTCGAAGAAGCGGCCCGAGTACAGGGCCGTCGCCATGAGCAGGAAGAGCAGCACCGCGAAGGCGTCGGCGGGGCGCAGGGAGCGGAACTTCAGGCGGCCGAGTTCGCCCAGGACGCGGACGTAGTCGAGGGGCCGCACCTTCGACCCGGACTGGTGGGACCAGCTGACCGGGACCTCGGCGAGCGGCCAGTCGGCGCGGCGGAAGTACTGGAGGACCTCGACGTCTATGCCCCAGCCGTCCAGGCGGGAGGCGGCGAAGGCGGCCCGCGCCCGGTCGCCGTCGAACAGCTTGAAGCCGCACTGGGTGTCGCGTATCCCGGGGACCGCGACGCTGCGTATCAGGAAGTTCCCGCCCCGGCCCAGCAGTTCGCGCAGCCGATGCTGGCGGCTCCCGATCGTCGCGCCCGGCACCGAACGGGAGCCGACGGCCGCCGCGTTGCCCTCGCCCAGCGCCTTGTCGAGCTTCTCCAGCTCCTCGATCGGCGCCGCCAGGTCGGCGTCCGTGACCAGCACGCGCCGGCCGCGCGAGGCGGCCACGCCGATCCGCAGGGCGTTGCCCTTGCCCCGGTTGTGGGGACTCGCGACCAGCTGGATCCGGGGGTCCCGGCAGGCGGTGACGATGTCCCGGGTGGCGTCGGTGGAGCCGTCGTCGGCGACCACGACCTCCCACTCGCCCCAGCGGCCCTCGGGCTCGTCCAGATAGCGGGTGATCGCGTCGAGGGTGGGGCCGAGCCGCCGCTCCTCGTTGTAGGCGGGAACGACGACGGTCAGGTCGACGCGGTCTCCCCCGGCGCCGCTCATCCCTCCGCCTGCCGCTCGATGAGGACCAGGGAGTGCGCGTTGTACTCCTCGACGATCGCCCGGGCGACGGTGGTGTCGTACTGGGCCAGCGCGTCGACCAGCCGGGTGTGGCCGGACCACAGCCGGCCGCGCAGGTCGCCCTGGTGACGCAGGTGCTGCACCGCGCACACCCAGGACTGCACCCGCAGCCGGTGCAGGAAGTCGACCAGGTAGGGGTTGCCGAACAGGGCGCTGAGCTCACGCCAGAACCGCAGGTCGTAGCCGATCAGCACGGCCAGGTCACCGGCGTCGGCGGCGCGTTGCGCCTCCTCGCCGCGGCGGCGCACGGCCGCGACGGCGGCGGCGACCCTCGGGTCCGACAGGTCCCGGAACCGTTTGTGGCCGGATTCGAGCGCATGGAACATGCCTTCGGTGACCAGGCCGCGGGCCTCGACGATGCCCCGGAAGTCCTCCACCGAGTACTGGTGGACGCGGAAACCGCGGTGCTGGTCGGCCTCCAGGAGGCCTTGCGCGGAGAGATCGACCAGTGCCTCGCGCACCGGGGTCGCGGAGACCCCGTACTGGTCGGCGATCTCCTTCACCGTGAACTCCTGCCCCGGCTGCAAGCGACCGGCCAGCACCTCGTCACGAAGCGCGTCCGCGATCTGCTGGCGCAGGGTACTGCGGGTCACGGCGCCGTTGCCGCTGGGGCCGGGCATGGTCAGGGGATCTCCCTCGTCGCGTGGCAGGTGGCGTGCTCGTCCGCAGCGCTCGTGCATGTATACGAGCACGCCACCTTACGCGTTCGGGTTCCCCGACCGCCCGGACCCAGGGCTCACTCCGTGTGTTCGTCGGCCACCGTGAGCGCGGCGTCCAGGGCGGCCAGCCCCTCCTTCAGTTCCGCCTCGCTCGCGTTGCACGGCGGCACGAAGTGGGTCCGGTTCATGTTGACGAAGGGCCACACGCCGTTCTTCTTCGCGGCGGCGCCGAACGCGGCCATCGGCGCGTTCGCCTCGCCGGCCGCGTTGTACGGCACCAGGGGCTCCCGGGTCTCCCGGTTCTTGACCAGGTCGAGCGCCCAGAACATGCCGACGCCGCGCACCTCGCCGACGCTCGGGTGACGCTGCGCCAGCTCCCGCAGCCCGGGTCCGACGACGGACTCGCCCAGCGTCGCCGCGTTCTCGACGATCCCCTCCTCCGCCATCACGTTGATCGTGGCGACGGCGGCCGCACAGGCCAGCGGGTGACCGGAGTACGTCAGACCGCCGGGGTAGGGCCGCCTGGCGAAGGTCTCCGCGATCGCACCGCTGATCGCGACCCCGCCGAGCGGCACGTAACCGGAGTTCACGCCCTTGGCGAAGGTCATCAGGTCCGGCACCACGCCGAACAGGTCGGCCGCGAACCACTCACCGGTGCGCCCGAACCCGGACATGACCTCGTCCAGGACGAAGACGATCCCGTACTTGTCGCAGAGCTCGCGCACCCCGGCCAGATAGCCCGGCGGCGGCACCATGATCCCGGCCGTGCCCGGAATGCCCTCCAGGATGATCGCGGCGATCGTCGAGGGCCCCTCGAAGGCGATCGTCGTCTCCAGGTGCTCCAGCGCCCGCGCGCACTCCTGCTCCTCGGTCTCGGCGTAGAAGCGGGAGCGGTAGAGGAACGGCGCCCAGAAGTGCACGACCCCGGCCGAGCCGCTGTCGGAGGCCCAGCGGCGCGGGTCGCCGGTGATGTTGATCGCCTGCTGGGTGCCGCCGTGGTACGAGCGGTACGCCGAGAGCACCTTGGAGCGGCCGGTGTGCAGCCTGGCCATGCGCACGGCGTGCTCCACCGCGTCGGCGCCGCCGTTGGTGAAGAAGATCTTGTCCAGGTCGCCGGGGGTGCGCTCGGCGATCAGCCGGGCCGCCTCCGAGCGGGCCTCGACGGCGAAGGCCGGCGCGAAGGTGGACAGGGTCGCGGCCTGTTCCTGGATCGCGGCGACGACCTTCGGGTGCTGGTAGCCGATGTTCGTGAAGACGAGTCCGCTGGTGAGGTCGAGATAGCGGTTTCCGTCGTAGTCCCAGAAGTACGACCCCTGCGCGCCGGCCACGGCGAGCGGGTCGATGAGCTCCTGGGCGGACCAGGAGTGGAAGACGTGCGCGCGGTCCGCGGCCTTCACGGCGGCGCCGGCCTGGGGGTCGGTCTGAGGGGTCATGGCGGCGAGCGTAAATGTCCGTCCCGCGCGGGCGACAGTGGCGTCCTGTCTGCGGACGACCGCTTTTTGCGACAGGTTGTCCACGTGTGGCGGCGACCGGGACGGGCCATGGGCCCGGTGCGGGCCGGCGGCCTGCCGGGGGGCCGCCCCCGGACGACTCGCCGGGGGACCGGATTATTCTCGCTGCATCGCACACCTGTGGGGGGAAGGCGGCGCAGTCATGGAGAAGCTGAGGCCCGGGGATCCGCCGCGGATCGGCGGTTACCGGCTACTGGCGCGGCTCGGGGCCGGCGGGATGGGCCAGGTATATCTGGCGCGCTCGGACCGGGGGCGGACCGTCGCGGTGAAGCTGGTGCGCCGGGAGCTGGCCGAGCAGGAGGTGTTCCGGGCCAGGTTCCGCCAGGAGGTGCAGGCCGCGAGCCGGGTCGGCGGGTACTGGACGGCGCCGGTGCTGGACGCGGACACCGAGGCCGCCGTGCCGTGGGTGGCCACGGGGTATGTCGCCGGGCCCAGCCTCCAGCGGGTCGTCGGGCAGGACCACGGGGCCCTGCCCGAGCGGTCGGTGCGCGTCCTCGCCGCCGGGCTCGCCCAGGCGCTCGGGGACATCCATGCCGCCGGGATCGTCCATCGCGATCTCAAGCCGTCCAACGTGCTGGTGACCATAGACGGTCCGCGGGTCATCGACTTCGGGATCGCGCGGGCCCTGGAGACACCGACCGAGAACGGGCTGACCCGCACCGGCTCGCTCGTCGGATCGCCCGGCTTCATGGCCCCCGAGCAGGTGCGCGGCGACCGGGTCACGCCCGCGTGCGACGTGTTCTGTCTCGGTTCGCTGCTCGTGTACGCCGCGACCGGCGCCCTGCCCTTCGGGCCCGCGGACAGCGGGGTGCACGCCCAGATGTTCCGCATCGCCCAGGAGGAGCCCGACCTGACGGGTGTGCCCGAGGGCATCGCCGATCTCGTCCGCGCCTGTCTGCGGAAGGACCCGGCGGCCCGGCCCTCGCTCGCCACGATCCTGGAGTGGACGGGCGCGCAGGACACCGTCGCGGGCGGCCGCTCCCGCGATCCCTGGCTGCCCGCGGTGCTGGTGGCCCAACTGGGTCGGCACGCGATGCGGTTGCTGGAGACGGAGAACCCCACGGAGACGGCACAGCCGGGCACCGGGGAAGCCCGGGACGGCGACGGAGGCGACGGAGGCGGCAACGGCCGGTCGGGCCAGGAGGGCTCACGGAACCCGGGGAGCCCCGGGGGCTCCGAAGGCCGGGGCGGCCGGGGCGGCCAGGGGAGCCCGGAGGACCCGGACGGGGCCGATCCTGCGCAGGGACCCGGCGAGGGGGCCGACCCCGCGCGACGAACCGCTCCCGCTCCCGGCCAGGGTCCCCTCCGCGGCCAGGGGGCCGTCTCCGGCGAGGGTCCGGTTCCCGGCCAGGGGCCTTTCTCCGGCCGGAGTCCCGCCTTCGGCGAGGGTCCTGTCTCCGGTCAGGGTCCGGTTCCCGGTCAGGGGCCCGTCCCCGGCCGGAGCCCCGCTCCCGGTCAGGGGCCCGTCTCCGGCCGGAGTCCCGCTTTCGGCGAGGGTCCTGTCTCCGGTCAGGGTCCGGTTCCCGGGCAGGGGTTTGTCCCCGGCCAGGGCCCCGTCCCCGGGCACGCTTCCCTCCCCGGGCGTACGCCTGCCCCGCAGGCCACTCCCGGGCGCACGCCCGACGTGGAGGCGTCCCCCGGGCACACCCCGGAAGCCGTTCCCGAGCACGCGTCCGCCGCGGACGACGGCTCCTCCGTGGACGCGGGCTCCGGGGGGCCGGCCGTGCCGGCCCCGGTGCAGCGGGCGGACACGGCGGCCCCGGCCCCCGCCCACGGC
>NZ_VJZD01000358.1 GCF_009377175.1 Streptomyces adustus | reverse complement strand
GGCGGGCGAAGTCTTCAGCACGCCGGAAACGCTAGTCTCCGCTCCGCGGGCGGCACATCGGCCCTCGGTCCGAGTACGGACCTACGACCGCGGACCGAGACGACGACGCGACCGGCTGCAAGGCGAGTGGAAGAACGGCTGCAAGACGGGTGGAAGAAGGGCTGCAAGCGGGCTGCAAGGCAGGCCGCACGGCTTGCGGGCAGGACCCATTCACAAGATCGACAACGGTGTCTTGCGCATCGTGTTCACCGGCCCACATAGTTTGCGTTCAGAAAACGCACAGGAGAAATGCAGAAACTCTACTGAATTGTTCAGCTTCAGCTGTGACTTGAGTCACAAGAGCCATTAATTGTTGACCCTGTGTACCGAGTGGGCAGCGCGCTGTGATTCAGTGACGGGGAAGCTGCAAGGACGTACGCCGAAGACAACCCTTGATTCGCTGCGAAGTCTCGGGGGGAGGGCGAGCATGGAGACCGAGTCGGAGCCCTATGTCCGTCTTGCGTCCCTGCGACAGCTGCACCAGGTCATGGCGGACATGAACACCGCCCGAAGCCTGGCGGACACATTGCAGACTGTCGCGGAGGGCGTGGTGAGCGCCCTCGGGTACGAGCTGGCGTGCGTGAACCTCGTCCGCCCCGACGGCGACCTCGTGGTCGCCGCCTTCGCCGGCAACCCGGCAGCCGAGGCCCTCATCACCGGCCGCGTCGGCTCGCGCGACTCCTGGGAGCGTCGCCTGAGCATGGGCGAGACCTGGGGCGAGCTGGTCTTCATATCCCACACCGAGGGCTGGGTCCTCGACGACGACGACGTCCCCCAGTGGTACACCGACGGGCCCGCCCCCCGCTTCGAGGACGAGTGGCACCCCTCCGACCGGCTGTTCGCGCCGATGTTCACGCCCGCCGTGCCGGGCGGCTCCGGCGGCGAACTGATCGGCGTGCTGTCCGTGGACCGGCCGCGCAACGGCCGCCGGCCGGGCGCGTGGGGGCGCGAGGCGCTCCAGATGTATGCGTTCCAGGCCGCCATCGCCATTAGCAACGCGCGTCTACGTGCAAATATGCAGCGCGCCCTGGTCCGTCTCGAACGGGATCAGCAGGCCCTGCGCGCCAGCGAGGAGAGCTTCCGGCAGGCCTTCGAGTACGCGCCCTCCGGCATGGCCATCGCCGAGATGGGCGGCGAGCAGCACGGCCGGATCCTGCGGACCAACGACGCCCTGTGCCGGCTGCTGGGCCGCCCGGCCTCCGCGATGCGCCGCTACTCCTTCTCCGACCTCGTCCACCCCGAGGACATCGGCACCCTGCTGCGCACCTCGGCCGAGGGCGGGCGGGCCGAGCTGCGCCTGGGCCGCCGGGACGGCACCTACGTCTGGGTCTCGCTGCGCAACAGCGTCGTCGCCGACGCCGCCGACGGGCCGCGTTTCCTGCTCACCCACGTCGAGGACATCGAGGAGCGCAAGCGCCGCGAGCTCCATCTCGCCCACCGCGCCTCCCACGACTCCCTCACTGGGCTGCCGAACTCCGCCGAGCTGCGGGCCAGGCTGGCCGCCCGGCTCTGCCGCCGCCCGCAGTCGGGGCACCCCGCGGCGCTCGACTCCCACGACGCGGCCTTCGGGCACGCCGCCTTCGACGCCAACGGCCACGGCTTCGACTTCCGGCCGGGCGCGGAGGCGTACGACGGCTTCGACCACCATGTGCACACCGCCGCCCCCGAGGCGGGCGAGGACGACGGGACCAAGGGCCTCGCGGTCCTCTTCTGCGACCTCGACGGCTTCAAGTCGATCAACGACCGGTTCGGGCACAACGCGGGTGACACGGTGCTCATCGAGGTCGCCCGGCGGCTCAGCCGTCAGGTCCGCGACGGCGACACGGTGGCCCGGCTCGGCGGCGACGAGTTCGTGATCCTCGCCGACGGGCTCGGCCGGGCCGACGCCGAGGACCTGGCCGTACGGCTGCGCAACGAGATCATCCAGCCGATCCGGGCCGAGGGGCGGGCCGTTCGGGTGGGCGCCAGCTTCGGTATCGGCTGGGCGCACTGCGGAATGACCGCGGACGAGGTCTTGAAGTCAGCTGACGAACGGATGTACGTCGAGAAACGATCTCGTCCCAAACAGCACAGACGCGCGGGATGATGTGCAGGTCATCGGGTTGATGCGGCCCGAGTCACCTGTTCGGGCCATCAGAAGCGGGTAGGCTCGCCATTCTCCACTCGTATAAGAACGTGTACCGCATCCGCCCCGCACCTGTTGAGGAGTACGAAGGGATGACGCCCGGCAACAACGGCGCGAGCACGCCTGAGGAAGAAGACCCGTTCGGCTACCTCTACGCCGACGGGCAGGCCAACGGAGCTCAGCCGCCCTCCGGCGGTGGCTACGGCTACCCGAACTCGGTCAGCCGGGTGCGCGCGGTCGGTGAGCGCCAGTACGGCCAGCAGGCGCCGACCGCCGCGTACGGCCAGACCGGCGTGCCCCAGCAGGGCGCGTACGGGCAGCCGAACTCGCACTACGCGGCGCCCGAGTCGTACCCCGGTGGCCCGCCCACCGCTCCCCAGCAGCCGACGCGCCGCGCCGGCAACGGCCGCGGTCCCAACACCAAGGGTCTGCTGATCGGCGCGATCGCGGTGGTCGCGGCGGTGGTCATCGGCATCGCGGTGGCGATGACGGGCGGCGGCGGCGACGACAACAAGGCGGGTGGCGACACCTCCACCGCGCCCACCGACTCCGCGAGTGCCTCGCCCAGCGAGTCCGGCGGCGACGAGCCCGCCGAGGAGGCCGATCTCCCGACGGTCGACGCGAAGGCGCTGCGGCTGGACGGCGGCGCCGCCCTGGCCTCGGACGTCAAGGGCGCCCAGGCGGACGGCGGCATCTACGTCGGCAACCTCAACCAGGTCGGCAGCTCCGTCACCTGGACCGTCGACGGCATCCCCGAGGACGGCGACTACACGCTCTTCGCGCACTACAGCGTGCCGGGCCAGGACCAGTCGATGACCCTCACGTTCAACGGCAAGCAGTTCGGCACCAAGCTCAACCTGGGCAACTTCGCGCACGCCGCCGACGGTGACTTCGAGAAGGGCTGGACGAAGACCTTCGCCTACCCGACCCTCACCAAGGGCACCAACACGATCACGCTCTCCTGCCAGGACGGCGACAAGTGCAACGTCCTGCTCGACCAGCTCTGGGTCAAGAAGGGCCAGGTCAGGAACTAGGGCGGCGGCGGCACCAGGGCCGCCGCACCAGGACGCGTTCACCCCGGGCTCCGGCCCGGGGCGTCCGGCCCGGGCCGTGTTCAGGCCGCGCTGCTCTCCTCCGTGACCGAGACCTGGTCCCTCAGCTCCTCGTACACCGACCGGTCGAACTCGCCTGCCACGGGCGTCAGCACCGTCGCCGCCGACAGGGCCGCCGCCCGGGCCAGCCGCGCGGGCCACGGAAGGTGCTCAACGAAGCCGGAGAGCAGTCCCGCGACCGCCGAGTCGCCCGCGCCGGTCGGATTGCCGTGCACCCGGCGCGGCGGCGCGACCCGCCAGCGGCCTTCCGGGGTGGTCGCGATCAGGCCCTGGGGGCCGAGAGAGGCCACCACCGACTGGGCGCCGCGGCGGCGGGCGTCCTGGGTCGCCTTCAGCGGCTCGTGGGAGCCGGTGAGCTCGGCGAGTTCCGCGGCGTTCGGCTTGACGACGTCCGGGCGGGCCGCGACGCCCCGGCGCAGGGGTTCGCCGCTGGTGTCGAGCAGGACGGGCACCCCGGCGGCCCGCGCGGTCCGCACCAGCAGTGCGTACGCGCCCACCGGCACCCCCGGCGGCAGGCTGCCGCACAGGGCCACCGCGGCGGCACCGCGGAGCAGTTCCCCGTAGGTGCCCTGGAAGGCGGACCACTCGGCCGGCGTGATGAGCGGGCCGGGCTCGTTGAGCTGGGTGGTGTCACCGGAGAGCGGGTCGACTATGGCCACCGTGCGGCGGGTCGGACCCGAGACCGGGACCAGGGCGTCCCGGACGCCGGGCGTGTCCGCCAGCCGCTCCCGCACGACCTGGCCCGTCGCGCCGCCCACGAAGCCCGTGGCCGTCACCGGGTGGCCGAGCGCGGCCAGTACGCGGGCCACGTTCAGGCCCTTGCCGCCGGGGCGCTCCAGTACTTCGGAGACCCGGTGGGAGGTGTGCGGCCGCAGGGACCGTACGCGATAGGTGATGTCGAGAGCGGTGTTCAGCGTGACCGTGAGAATCACCCGGAGCGACCTCCCCCGAAGAAATCAGGCACACGCCTGTCGTGTCGCCTTGCCCAGAGGCCTGATCATGCCAAAGAGACGGCGGTCGGCCCAGTCCTCGGGTCGGCCACCGTCTCTGTGTGGGCGGACGTTTCAGGCCAGTTGGGGATCGATCACCCATTCGCCCCGGCGCATCACGCCCTTGAGGGCGAAGTCCTCGTCGAGGAGCACCAGGTCGGCGTCCTTGCCGGGTTCGAGGGAGCCGACCCTGTCGTACATCCCCAGCAGCCGGGCCGGGTTGGCGCAGAGGGCGGCGACCGCGTGCTCCACGGAGAGCCGGTCGACCGTCACCGCCCGCCGGAACGCGCGGTCCAGGGTCAGGGTGGAGCCCGCGATGGAGCCGCCCTCCACCAGCCGGGCGACGCCCTCGCTGACCTCGACCTCCAGCGGGCCGAGCATGTAGCGGCCGTCGCCGATGCCGGCCGCGTCCATCGCGTCGGTGATGAACGCGACCCGGTCCGGGCCCGCGTGATGGAACGCCAGTTCCAGGGCGGCCGGGTGTAGGTGCGTGCCGTCGTTGATGAGCTCGACCGTGACGCGCTCGTCCTCCAGGAGGGCGGCGATCGGGCCCGGGGCGCGGTGGCCGAGCGAGGGCATCGCGTTGAAGAGGTGGGTGGCGACGGTCGCGCCCGCGTCGATCGCCTCCACCGTCTGCTCGTACGTCGCGTCCGTGTGCCCGATCGCCGCGATCACCCCGTGGTCGGCCAGCAGGCGTACGGAGTCGATGCCGCCCGGCAGTTCGGCGGCGAGGGTGACCATCTTCGCGTGGCCGCGGGCCGCGTCGACCAGCTTGCGCACCTCCGCCGGGTCGGGGTCGCGCAGCAGCGCCTCGGAGTGCGCGCCCTTGCGGCAGGGCGAGATGAACGGGCCCTCGAAGTGGATGCCCGCGATGTCGCCCTGTTCGGCCAGTTCGGACAGCAGCCCGGCCTGCCGGGTGAGGATGTCCATGTCGTCGGTGACGGTGGAGGCGACGAGGGTGGTGGTGCCGTGCAGGCGGTGGGCGCGGACGGCCGTCAGGACGTCCTCGGCCGGGCCGGAGAAGGACGCGCCGCCGCCTCCGTGGTTGTGGATGTCGACGAAGCCGGGGACCAGCCAGTGGCCGCTGACGTCCACGGTCTCCGCGTCGGCCGGGGACGGGCCGGCGATCCGGGTGCCCTCGACGAACACGCGGCCGCCGTCCACGGTCCCGGTGGGCAGTACCACCCGGGCGCCGGCGAGAACCTTCCTAGTGGCCATCAGGCGGTTACCTCCGAGGGGTCAGTGGTGGTCAGGAGATCCCGGGCGAGGAGCCCCGCGCCCAGGCAGCCGGCGGTGTCCCCGAGTGCCGCGGGGACGATCGACGGAAGCTTCTGGAAGGTGACGCGCTGCCGGACGGCGTCCCGCAGCGGTGTGAACAAGGTTTCCCCCGCCTCGGCGAGTCCGCCACCGATGATGAGCGTGCGGGGGTCCAGCAGGGTGAGCGCGGTGACCAGCCCGTCGGCGAGCGCGTCCACGGCCGCCCGCCAGACCCGGACGGCGTTCGGGTCGCCGGACGCGACGGCCTTCGCGCAGTCCGCCGCGTCGGCCTCCGGGTTTGCGCAGGCGGCGGCCCAGGCCTCGCTGACCGCCGCCGCGGACGCGTAGCGCTCCAGGCAGCCGCGCTGCCCGCACGGGCAGGGGATCCCGCCGGGCCGTACGACGACATGGCCGATCTCGCCCGCGAAGCCGTGGGCGCCCGCCTCCACCCGGCCGTCGAGGCCGATGGCGCCCGCGATGCCGGTGCCGAGCGGGACGAACAGGAAGCGGTCGGCGCCCCGGCCCGCGCCGATCCGGCCCTCGGCCAGACCGCCGGTGCGCACATCGTGCCCGAGGGCGACGGGGATGCCGCCGAGCCGCTCGGCGAGCAGGTCGCGCAGGGGTACGTCGCGCCAGCCGAGGTTGGCGGCGTAGGCGGCGATGCCCTGCTGCTCGTCGACGATGCCGGGGACGGCGACGCCGGCGGCGGCCGCGGGCTCGCCGAAGTGCCGCTCGCCGTGGGCGCGCAGTTCCGCGGCGAAGTCGAGGATGCCGTCGACGACCGCGTCGGGTCCGTGCTCGCGGCCGGTGGCCCGGCGCGCCTGGTGCAGCAGCACGGGGGGTCCGGACGGACTTCCTCCGGACGGTGTGGTGTCCACCCCGACCAGGGCGGCCTTCATCCCGGTGCCGCCCACGTCGAGGGCGATGACATGTCTCACGGGGACAGTGTGGCCCGTGGACCGCGAGAGGTCTAGTCCACTTGCGCGGTATAGACCTTTATTCGACAAACGGACGAGCGCCCGGCGCAATCCGGGCGAAGAACGGCACTGCGCGGCCGACGGACGGAACAGGGCAGCTCGCGGCGCGTCCCGGAGCGGCCACACCGGCGTGGTGCGTCCCGGGGCCGGATCCCGCCGCACTCCCGCTCGGCCGTCGGGAGCGGTTACGGTGCCGTCATGGACGACGACCAGGACCGCGGTGCCGCCCTCGGCCGCCGCGAACGGGACATTCTCGCCCTGGAGCGCCGGGGCTTCTCCGGCCCGGGCGCGAAGGAGCGTGCCATCCGCGAGGAGCTCGGCCTGGCGCCCGTCCGCTACTACCAGCTGCTCAACGCCCTCCTCGACGACGCGCGGGCCCTGGCCGAGGACCCGGTCACGGTGAACCGGCTGAGACGGGTGCGGGAGTCCCGGCGCGCCGAACGGTGAGCCAGGACCGGCCTGCCGTCCCCGCCTCCGACGAGTCAGGGGTACGGGTGCCGCCCCGCGGATAGGGTCGCCGTATGGGCAGCCATGAGACGCACCCCCCGCACCCCGCTCGGCCC
>NZ_VJZD01000357.1 GCF_009377175.1 Streptomyces adustus | reverse complement strand
GATCCCGCCCTGGCCGAGGTCCCCCTCCAGATCACCGGTCTGACCAAGCGGTACGCGAAGTCGAGCGACCGGTACGCGGTCGCGGACCTGTCCTTCCGTGTGGAACAGGGACAGGTGCTGGGCCTGCTGGGCCCGAACGGCGCGGGCAAGACCACCACCCTGCGCATGCTGATGGGCCTGATCACCCCGGACGGCGGCGAGATCCGCGTCTTCGGCCACGCGATCCGGCCCGGCGCCCCGGTGCTGTCCCGGGTCGGCGCCTTCGTCGAGGGCGCGGGCTTCCTGCCGCACCTCTCGGGCCGGGAGAACCTGGAGCTGTACTGGGCGGCCACCGGCCGCCCGCCCGAGGACGCCCACCTGGACGAGGCCCTGGAGATCGCCGGCCTGGGCGACGCGCTCGCCCGCGCGGTACGCACCTACTCCCAGGGCATGCGCCAGCGCCTCGCCATCGCCCAGGCCATGCTCGGCCTGCCCGACCTGCTCATCCTCGACGAACCCACCAACGGTCTCGACCCGCCCCAGATCCGCGAGATGCGCGAGGTGATGATCCGGTACGCGGCCGCCGGCCGCACGGTCATCGTCTCCAGCCACCTCCTCGCGGAGGTCGAGCAGTCCTGCACGCACCTCGTCGTCATGGACCGCGGCCGGCTCGTCCAGGCGGGCCGGGTCGGCGACATCGTCGGCTCCGGCGACACCCTGCTGGTCGGCACCGCAACGCCCGTCGACGAGCCCGTGGCCGAGAAGGTGGCCGCGCTGCCGGGCGTCGCCTCGGCCGTGCGCACCGACGACGGACTGCTGGTCCGGCTCGACGAGGACGGCAGCGCACGCCGCCTGGTCGCCGAACTCGTCCGGCTCGACGTACCGGTGGAGTCGGTGGGCCCGCACCGCCGGCTCGAAGACGCCTTCCTCACCCTGATCGGAGGTTCCGCATGAGCACGCTCACCGAGCGCACGCAGCCCGCGGAGGTCGCCCCCGGCTACCGGGCGAGCCGCACCCTGCCGCTGCGGGTCGAACTCGCCCGCCAGCTCAAGCGGCGCCGCACCCTGGTCATGGGCGGGATCCTCGCCGCCCTCCCCTTCGTCCTGGCCGTCGCCTTCGCCATCGGCGGACAGCCCGGCAGCCGCAACGGCCAGGTCACTCTGATGGACACGGCCACCGCGTCCGGCGCCAACTTCGCCGCGGTGAACCTGTTCGTCTCCGCGGGCTTCCTGCTGGTGATCCCGGTGGCCCTGTTCTGCGGGGACACGGTGGCCTCGGAGGCGAGCTGGTCCTCGCTGCGCTATCTGCTCGCTGCCCCGGTGCCCCGCGCCCGCCTGCTGTGGTCCAAGCTCGTGGTCGGGCTCGGCCTCAGCCTGGCCGCCATGGTGCTGCTGCCGCTGGTCGCCCTCGCCGTCGGCACGGCCCGCTACGGCTGGGGACCGCTGGAGATCCCCACCGGCGGCGAGCTCGGCGCCGGCACCGCCGCACAACGCCTGCTGGTCGTCATCGCATACATCTTCGTGTCCCAACTGGTCACCGCCGGACTCGCGTTCTGGCTGTCGACGAAGACGGACGCACCGCTCGGCGCGGTCGGCGGCGCGGTCGGCCTCACCATCGTCGGCAACGTCCTGGACGCGGTGACCGCCCTCGGCGACTGGCGCGACTTCCTGCCCGCGCACTGGCAGTTCGCCTGGGCGGACGCCATCCAGCCCCGCCCGGAGTGGTCCGGCATGATCCAGGGGACGGCGCTGTCGATAACGTACGCCCTGGTGCTGTTCGCCCTGGCCTTCCGGGGTTTCGCCCGCAAGGACGTGGTCTCCTAGGGCCTTTCGTTTGGATCAGGCCGGCCATGACCGACCTGACTGCCCGGCGGACCCGAGCGGGGTGTGGTGCGTGCAGCTGCAAGGCGGAGGAGGGAGTCGACGCGGAGCGTCGGCGAGTGACGACAACGCCGCAGATGTGCGTGCCACACCCCGCGCCGCCGGGCTGATCCAAACGAAAGGCCCTAGGTCACCGGAAGATCACCCGCCGGTCTCGACGGGCCGCCGCCGTGCCCTGTTCGAGATCCATCCGCAACGCTCCGTGCCGCACGTTCCGGCGCCCCACGCCGTCACAGTCACAGAAAGCCGCCGTCCACCGAGGACGGCGGCCACGGACCACAGGGGGCACGGGAGATGGGGACTTGTCGAACACGGCGGCCGCGCGAGGCACTGCTCGTCCTGGTCGCCACCGGCCTGCTGCTCACCGGCTGCGGCGCCGGCAACGACCGGAGCATGGGCAGCTCGGACCGTTCGAGCCACGCGAACGGCTCCAACGGCTCCAACGGCGGGTTCCCGGCCCCCGCCCCGTCCTCGGGCGGCGGCGAACAAGGGCAGAACGACGCCGACTCCGCCGGCTCCCGTGACCTCGCCCCCTCGCCCGACTACCTCTCCACCTTCGCGCTCGACGTGGACACCGCGTCCTACGGCTACGCGCGCCGCTCCCTGGCCGAGGGCCGCCGTCCCGACCCGTCGACGGTGCGCCCGGAGGAATTCGTCAACAGCTTCCGTCAGGACTACGAGCGGCCCGAGGGCAACGGCTTCTCGGTCACCGTCGACGGCGCCCGCACCGGCGGGGACGGCTGGTCCCTCGTCCGCGTCGGCCTCGCCACCCGTGCCGCCGACCCGGCCGGCGAACGGCCGCCGGCCGCGCTCACCTTCGTCATCGACGTCTCCGGTTCCATGGAGGAGCCGGGCCGGCTGGACCTCGCCCAGGAGTCCCTCGGCGTGATGACGGAGCAACTGCGCGACGACGACTCCGTCGCGCTCGTCACCTTCAGCGACAGGGCCCGGACCGTCCTGCCGATGACCCGGCTCGGCGGCCACCGCGAGCGCGTCCACCGGGCGGTCGACGGCCTGGCGGCACAGGAGTCCACCAACCTCGACGCGGGCCTGCGCACCGGTTACGCCACCGCCGTCGAGGGCCTGCGCAAGGGAGCCACCAACCGGGTGGTGCTGATCTCCGACGCGCTCGCCAACAACGGCGACACCGACCCCGACTCCATCCTGGAACGCATCTCCACCGCCCGCCGCGAGCACGGCATCACGCTCTTCGGCGTCGGCGTCGGCAGCGAGTACGGCGACGCCCTGATGGAGAGCCTCGCCGACAAGGGCGACGGCCACACCGCGTACGTCTCGAACGAGGACGACGCCCGCAAGGTGTTCTGCGACCAGCTCCCGCAGAACATCGACCTCACCGCCCGCGACGCCAAGGCCCAGGTCGCCTTCGACCCCGGGACGGTCGCCGCGTTCCGTCTCGTCGGCTACGACGACCGGCGCGTCGCCGACGACGACTTCCGCGACGACCGGGTGGACGGGGGCGAGGTCGGACCCGGCCACACGGTGACCGCGCTGTACGCCGTCCGGCTGAAGGACGGCGCGGGCGGCCACCTCGCCACCGCGACGGTCCGCTGGCTCGACCCCGCCACCCGCGCCCCGCACGAGGAGTCCGGCGGGCTGGAGACGGGCTCCCTCGCCCGCTCCGTGTGGAGCGCGAGCCCCCGCTTCCAGGTGACCGCGACCGCCGCCTACTTCGCCGACGCGCTCCGCAAGGGCGACGACCGCTGGAGCTCGCTGCCCGGCGCCCCGTCCCTCGGCGAGCTGCGCAGGCGCTCCGCCCGGCTGGCGACGACCACCGAGGACGCCGACGTGGCACAGCTCGGCGAGAGCATCGCGGCGGCGGCCCGGCTCGACGGATAGCACGGGGTACTACCCGTGGCGCGGCCCGCGGGGCGGCCGGCGCGGAGGGCGAACGACGGAGCGGCGGGCCACCGGAGGAACCGGTGACCCGCCGCGCGGAGCCGTACGACTCAGTGGTTGCCCACGCCGTTGCCCGACAGGACCGGGATGTCGTCCAGGATGTGCGACAGCGGCTCGTCGCCCTTGGCCTGGGTGGAGTTCTCGACGCACTGCTGGTTCTGCGGCGAGGACAGGACGTTGATGTCCTGGAGCGCGACCGGGATCCCACCGATGAGCGAGCCCACGTTGGCCTTGAGCGGCAGACCGACACAGGGCTTGTTGAGCGAGCCCTGGACGAGCGCGAGCTGCGGGCTCATGTTGCCGAAGGTCGCCGAGTTGC
The DNA here is from genome assembly GCF_009377175.1 of Streptomyces adustus. Taxonomy (GTDB): domain Bacteria; phylum Actinomycetota; class Actinomycetes; order Streptomycetales; family Streptomycetaceae; genus Streptomyces; species Streptomyces adustus. The sequence goes on along the minus strand of NZ_VJZD01000357.1, from coordinate 2,980 downwards.
CGAACGCCTGCGAGGCGCCGTTGCCGCTCGCCGAGTGGGTGCCGTCGTTGCCGGTGGCCATGGCCGGCGTGGCGGCGGCGGCCGCCACACCGGCGACGGAAGCGGCGACAGCCGCGGTTGCCCACAGCTTCTTCATGATCGTTCCCTTCGAAAGGCGGACTCCAGGGGGAGCTGCGTGATCGTCAACGGGCAGACCGGGCCGCGGGTTGCGATGTGTTACCCGATCGGTCCAGCGCAGTCCGATCAGTTGACGAGCGCCCCCGCCCGCGCTCCGGCGCGCCGACCGGACGGCCGAGGCACGAGCGGACCTGCGGGAGCGCGGACCTGCGGACATGAGGGAGTGCGGACATGCGAGAGAGCGGACCGCCGGGAGTTCGGCGGCCCGCTCTTCGACGCGGAGGAGATCAGTCCCCGGGCTCAGGACAGGAGCCCGGGATCATGCTGCGTGGCTCAGTGGTTGCCCGTGCCGTTGCCCGAGAGGACCGGGATGTCGTCCAGGATGTGCGACAGCGGCTCGTCGCCCTTGGCCTGGGTGGAGTTCTCGACGCACTGCTGGTTCTGCGGGGAGGACAGGACGTTGAGGTCCTGCACCGAGATCGGGACGACGCCGAGCAGCGAGCCCGCGTTGACCTTGGCCGGCAGACCGATGCAGGGCTTGTTCAGCGAACCCTGGATGAGGGCGAGCTGCGGGCTCATGTTGCCGTACGTCGCCGAGTTGCCGAACGCCTGGTAGGCGCCGTTGCCGCTGGCGGACGAGGTGCCGTCGTTGCCGGTGGCCAGTGCCTGCGGCGCGGCGGCGGCGGAGACGCCGACCACGGAAGCGGCGACCGCGGCAGCGGCCAGAACCTTCTTGATCACTTGCTAATCCCTTCTGAGGAAACGCCCGTCCACCGGAGCGCTGCCCGGCACAACTGGAACCCTCCTGCTTGGTTCCTGGAATTCACTCCAATGGCCTATCACCGGCCGGACTTTTCGCTCATTGGGTGAACGGCCGCAACCAATCGCGGTGAATCAGGTTGTTGCGGCGGCAGGAACACACGTCTTGGCCCGAAAGCCAGGAAAGGAAGCAAAATGCTGAAGAAGGCAATGGCTGCGGCGGCGATCGCCGCCTCCGTCGTCGGCGCGTCCGCGGCGGTCGCCCCGCAGGCGCTTGCCACCGGCAACGACGGCACCCACTCGGCCAGCGGCAACCTGGCGGTCTCGCAGTTCGGCAACTCCGTGACCAAGGGCAGCATGAGCCCGCAGGCCACGCTGGTCCAGGGTTCGCTCAACAAGCTCTGCGTCGGTCTGCCGGCCAAGGCCAACGTCGGTCCGGTGCTGGGTGTGCTGCTGCCGATCGCGGCCCAGGACCTCAACGTCCTGTCCTCGCCGCAGAACCAGCAGTGCGCGGAGAACTCCACCCAGGCCAAGGGCGACGAGCCGCTGTCGCACATCGTCGACGACATCCCGGTCCTCGCGCACAACGGCGTGGGCAACCACTGACGTCCGTCCCGGACGGCGCCTGAATCGCCGTCCGGTCCGGGTCCCCCCACCAAGGTCGCTCGGGCCGTCCCGCTTCGCCTGCGGGCAGCCCGAGCGCTTTCGGTATTCCGGGCGCGTTTCCTGCTGAAACCATTCTCCGCCGCTCGGGGGATGCGTTTGCGCTCGGGTGGATGCTGTGCATCGATTATCGGGATGCGTTCGAGTGAATTCCCTGCCGGCCCACGTTCCGTAGTTTCTCCGGCTGTCTATGTCTCGTTTGCAGCCTGCGGGTCATGGTGCGAGCCGCTCCGACTGCGCTCGCTCGGTTTCGACCGTCACAGGAACATGACCGCTGAGAAGGGAAACTCCATGAAGAAGACTGCCGCTGTCGTCGCCGGCCTGCTCCTGGCCCTGGGAGGGGCCGCTCCGGCCTTCGCCGACGCGGACGCCGGGGGCATGGCCGTCGGCTCCCCCGGCGTCCTGTCCGGCAACGTGATCGAGATCCCGGTCAACATCCCGGTCAACCTCTGCGGCGACAGCGTCGACCTGATCGGCCTGCTGAACCCGGCCGGCGGCAGCGTCTGCGACAACGACTGACGGCGTAGGCACCTCAGCAACACGGCTGTCTCAAGGCCGGCCCTGGACCAAGGCTCTTTGCTCCGGGGCCGGCCTTTTCCCACTCCGTTTCGAGCAGGAAGACCACGAGATTGCGCCAGTCCCTGAGCAGGGGAGTGGTCGCGGCCGCGGCCGCGACCAGCATTCTGTCCCTTTACGGTAGTCCCGCCCTGGCCGACGCGCACCCGGGCGGGTCCGCCTCCGGCTGCCGCGACACGGTCGCGACAGCCGAGCTCGACCCGTCGTTCGGCGACGTATGCGCCCACGAGTCGGGCGAACACCGGTCGGAGCCGCGGGACGCGTCCCACGACGACTCCGGATACGGGTCCGAGAAGGACTCCGGGTACGGGTCCGAGAAGGACTCCGGGTACGGGTCCGAGAAGGAGTCTGGGTACGGGTCCGAGAAGGAGTCCGGGTACGGGTCCGAGGAGCACGCCGGGTACGGGTCCGAGAAGGACTCCGGGTACGGGTCCGAGAAGGAGTCTGGGTACGGGTCCGAGAAGGAGTCCGGGTACGGGTCCGAGAAGGAGTCCGGGTACGGGTCCCACAAGGAGTCTGGATACGGGTCGGAGAAGGACTCCGGGTACGGGTCCCGCGAGGACACCGAGAAGGGGTCCCACAAGGGCGCCGGCTACGGAGGCGACGACGACCACTCGGGCTACGGCGAGCACAAGACGCCTCCGCCGTACGGAGAAGACGAGACCACGCCTCCGCCGTACGGAGAAGACGAGACCACGCCTCCGCCGTACGGAGAAGACGAGACCACGCCTCCGCCGTACGGAGGGGACGAGACCACCCCGCCGCACGACGACCACACCACGCCTCCGCCCTACGGCGGCGAGGAGACCACACCGCCGCCGCACGACCACGAGACGACCCCTCCGCCCTACGGAGGCAACGAGAC
>NZ_VJZD01000356.1 GCF_009377175.1 Streptomyces adustus | reverse complement strand
GGCGCGGGGCCCGGCGGCAGCAGGTGTGCCGCCGGGCCCCGCGGGGTGACCGGCCGTGGTCGCCCACGGCCGGCCGGTGCGTCGTCTCAGGCGCCGCTCTCGCGGAGCATGTCCTCGCGCTCGACGAGCTTCACGCGCTCCCGGCCCTGGGGTTCGCCCAGCGCCTTCTCGGCGGCGTCCAGCTTGTACCAGCCCTCCCAGGTGGTGAAGCGGACGCTGCGCTCCGCGAGGAACGCGTCCACGGCCTCGGGTTCGGGCGAGGCGGGCACGCCCAGGCGGCCGTTCGCGTGGTCGTCCAGGAGGTTGGCGACCGTCTCGTTGGCGTCGCCCTTGGTGTGGCCGATCAGGCCCACCGGGCCACGCCGGATCCAGCCGGTGACGTAGACCGACTGAAGGTGCGCGCCGCTCTCCTCGACGACCCGGCCGCCCTGGTCCGGGACCGTGCCGGACTCGACGTCCCACGGCAGCTTGGGCAGCTTGTCGGACAGGTAGCCGACGGCGCGGTAGACCGCGGAGACGTCCCAGTCCTTGAACTCGCCGGTGCCCTTGACGTTGCCCGTGCCGTCGAGGGCCGTGCGCTCGGTGCGCAGTCCGACGACCTTGCCGTCCTCGCCGAGGACCTCGGCCGGCGACTCGAAGAAGTGCAGGAACAGTTTGTGCGGGCGCTCGCCGATGTCGCGGATCGCCCAGTTCTCCAGGGTCTTGGCGACCATGTCGGCCTGCTTGTTGCCGCGTCGGGTGGCGATGGAGCCGTCGTCGTAGTCGATGTCCTCGGGGTCGACGATGACCTCGATGGTGGGGGAGTGGTCCAGCTCCCGCAGCTCCATCGGGCTGAACTTCGCCTGGGCCGGGCCACGGCGGCCGAAGACGTGGATCTCCAGCGCCTTGTTCGCCTTCAGACCGTCGTAGACGTTCGGCGGGATCTCCGTGGGCAGCAGCTCGTCCGCCGTCTTGGCCAGGATGCGCGCCACGTCGAGCGCCACGTTGCCGACGCCGAGGACGGCGACCTTCTCGGCCTCCAGCGGCCAGGTGCGCGGGACGTCCGGGTGGCCGTCGTACCAGGACACGAAGTCGGCGGCGCCGTAGGAGCCGTCGAGCTCGATGCCGGGTATGCGCATCTCCCGGTCGGCCGTCGCGCCGGTGGAGAAGATCACGGCGTCGTAGAAGGCGCGCAGGTCGTCCAGGCTGATGTCGGTCGGGTAGTCGACGTTGCCGAAGAGACGGATCTGCGGCTTGTCGAGCACCTGGTGCAGGGCGGTGATGATGCCCTTGATGCGGGGGTGGTCGGGTGCGACGCCGTAGCGGATCAGACCGAACGGGGCCGGCATGCGCTCGAAGAGGTCGATCGAGACACCGGGTTCGGCGGCCACTTCGGACTTCAGCAGCGCGTCGGCGGCGTAGATCCCGGCGGGGCCGGCTCCGACGATGGCTACCCGCAGGGGGCGGGGCATGATCAGGTTCCCTTCGAGCGATGACAGGCGACTCGACGGGAAGCCTAAACTCAGGCAAACCTTAGTTGGTACGCGGGTCCGGTCTATGGACCCATAAGCACCGTTTATGGGTAGACGGTGGGCGTCAGGGAAGCGCCTGCTCGGCCCAGATGAACTTGCCGTCGGGCGTGTACCGGGTGCCCCAGCGTTCGGCCAGCTGCGCCACCAGGAACAGCCCGCGGCCGCCCTCGTCCGTCGACGCCGCGTGCCGCAGATGCGGCGAGGTGCTGCCGGTGTCGAAGACCTCGCAGATCAGAGTACGGTCGCGCAGCAGACGCACGCGCAGGGGGGCGCCACCGTAGCGGATCCCGTTGGTGACCAGCTCACTGAGGATCAGCTCCGAGGTGAAGGTCAGCTCCGCCAGGTCCCACTCCGCCAGCTGACGCGTCACCCGGGCCCGTACGTCCTGCACCGCCGCCGGATCCATCGGCACCTCCCACTCCGCGACCCGGTCGGCGCCGAGCACCCGGGTGCGCGCCACCAGCAGCGCGATGTCGTCCCCGGGCCGGTCGGGCAGCAGCTCGTGGAGCACGGCCCGGCAGGTGGCCTCGGGGGAGTCCCCCGCCCGCCCCAGAGCGGTGCGCAGCAGCTCCAGACCCGCGTCGATGTCCCGCTCCCGGTCCTCGACCAGTCCGTCGGTGTACAGCACCAGCCGACTGCCCTCCGCGAGCTCCACCTCGGCCGTCTCGAAGGGCAGCCCGCCGATCCCGAGCGGCGGACCGACCGGCACGTCGACGAAGTCCACCCGGCCGTCGGGCCGGATCACGGCCGGCGGCGGATGGCCCGCGCGGGCGAGCGAACAGCGCCGGGAGACCGGGTCGTAGATCGCGTACAGACAGGTCGCGCCGGTGACGGGCGCGCCGGCCCCCTCCGCCGACTCGTCCTGGTCGATACGGTTGACCAGCTCGTCGAGCAGGGCCAGCAGCTCGGCCGGCGCCAGGTCGAGGGCGGCGAAGTTGTGCACCGCCGTACGCAGCCGGCCCATCGTGGCCGCCGCGTGCAACCCGTGGCCCACCACATCGCCCACGACCAGCGCCACCCGGGTGCCGGACAGCGGCAGGACGTCGAACCAGTCGCCGCCGACGCCCGCCTGCGCGGGCAGATAGCGGTAGGCGACCTCCAGGGCGTCCTGCTCGGGCAGACTGCGCGGCAGCAGACTGCGCTGCAACGCCTCCGCTGTACTGTGCTCGCGCGTGTAGCGGCGGGCGTTGTCGATGGACACCGCGGCCCGCGCGACCAACTCCTCGGCGAGCGTGACCTCGTCCTCGTGGAACGGCTCCGGCCGCTGCGAACGCCAGAAGCTGACCACGCCCAGGACCAGCGACCCCGCCCGCACCGGAACGGTGATCAGCGAGTGGATGCCGTACTCCACGACCTGCTCGGTGCGCTCCCGGTCCTGCGCGCGCCAGCCCTCCGCCCGGTCGAGCCGCGGCTCCAGGACCGCCCGGCCGGTGGCGAGGCTGCGCGCCTGCGGCGCGGACGAGACGAATCTGATCTGGGTGCCGAGCGGGTAGAGCGGCGCGCCACCGTGGATGGCGCCCGACGCGATACGGTGCAGCGCGTCGCCCGGCTCCGGCTCGTCGCCGTCGATCACGGCGTCGAACAGGTCCACGGTGACGAAGTCCGCGAACCGCGGGACGGCGACGGCGGTCAGCTCCTCGGCGGTCCGGGTCACGTCCAGGCTCGTGCCGACGCTCACCCCGGCGGCGTAGAGCAGGTCGAGGCGTTCGCGCGCCGCCTCCGCCCGGCCGGACAGGGCACGCAGCTCGGTGGTGTCGCGCAGGGTGGCCACGCTGCCGGGCGGGCCGCCCGCCAGGTCCGTGGGCCGGTGGTTGACCGCCAGCAGCCGGTCGCCGACCAGGAACACCTCGTCCGTCGCGACCCGGCCCGAGGCGAGCAGTTCGGCGGTGCCCGGATCGAGACCGAGATCCCGTACGTCGCGGCCCTCGGCGTCCGCCGGCAGGTCCAGCAGTCGGTGCGCCTCGTCGTTGGCGAGCAGCAGGTCGCGGTCACCGCCGACGATGAGCACCCCTTCCCGTACGGAGTGCAGCACCGCGTCGTGGTGCTCGTACATCTTGGTCATCTCGTGCGGGCCGAGGCCGTGGGTCTGCCGCAGCAGCCGTCTGCTCACCAGCGCCGTGCCCCCCGTGGCCAGCGCCAGGCCACCGGCGGCGGCGCCCAGCATCAGCGGCAGCTCCCGCTCCGCGGCACCGCCCACGTGCTGGGTGGTGATCCCGGCCGAGACCAGGCCCTCGACCTTCCCGTCCGGCGCCTTGACCGGCACCACGGCCTGCACCAGCCGCCCGAGGGTCCCGTCGACCTCCTCGATCACCGTGCCGCCGGCCTGCGCGGGCTTGAGGGTGCCGACGAACTGACCGCCGATGCGGTTCGGGTTGGGGTGCGTGTAGCGGATCCCGTCGGTGTTCATCACGACGATGAAGTCGACCTTCGCGGCCTTGCGGGCGGCCTCGGCGGACGGCTGGAGCAGCGCCGTGGGGTCCGCGCTGCGCAGCGCCGCGTGGATGCCGGGGGAGTGGGCGTAGGTCTCGGCGACGGCGAGCGAACGGCTGCGGGCCTCCGCGGTCGTGTCGTGCTGCACCTGGAGTACCAGCGCCACCACCGCGGCCACGATCAGCAGCACCACGATGACCACGTTCAGCACGAACACCTGCGCGGCGAGGCTGCGCCCGCCCAGCGCGGACCGCAGTCGGGAGGGTTTCTCGCGGCGCGGTCGCTCCCCGTCGGCGCGCGGTTCGTCCGGCGCGCCGACCGGTGCCCGCGTCCGCTGCCCGCGCGTGTCGTCCGCGCGGTCCGGCGCGCGCGCTGTGCGGCGACCGTCCGGACGGACTGCCTCAGCCCCCACTCGACCCAGGAGTCGGACCATGTGCCCTGTCTACACTGCCGGACTCCGCGAGGCGAGAGGTGTCACCGCGTGTGCGGACCCCCTCACTCCGGGGGCACCGGCGGTGTCAGCCGCGGTGGCGGGGTGTGGTGTGGCGGGTGGCCAGGAGCAGGGCGATGTCGTCGGGCCGGTCGACGGCGTGCCGGGCGGTCGCGGTGAGCCGGTCGGCGAGGTTGCCCAGGGACTGCTCGCCCTGCGGGGCGACCACGGTGGCGGCCCGGTCCAGTGCCTCGCGCAGGGTGTCGATGCCGTCGTCGATGTCGAAGCCGGGCCGTTCGACCAGTCCGTCCGTGTACAGGGCGAGGATCGCGCCGGGTTCCAGCCGCAGCTCCATCACCGGGTAGTGGGCGTCGGGGGTCACACCGAGGACGACGCCGCCGGGGATGTCCACGACCTGCGCACACCCGCCGGCCCGGCGCAGCAGGGGAGGCGGGTGTCCCGCACGGGCGACCCGCAGCCGCCCGGTCGCGGGGTCCAGCTGGAGGTAGCAGCAACTGGCGAACTGGCCGGCGTCGAGGTCGACGAGCAGCCGGTTGGTCCCGCTCATCACCTCGTCGGGCGGATGACCGCCGAGGGCGAAGGCACGGACGGCGCTGCGCAGTTGCCCCATGGTGGCGGCCGCCTGCACCCCGTGCCCCTGGACGTCCCCGATCACCAGGGCCAGCCCGTCCCCCGCCTCGACGACGTCGTACCAGTCGCCGCCGACGTCCATGCCCTGGGTGCCGGGCAGGTACCGCCCGGCGGTCTCCAGCAGCGGATGCGAGGACAGCCGCCGGGGCAGCAGGGCCTGCTGGAGCCCGCGGGCGAGCGCGGCCTCGGTGTCGTAGCGCTGCGCCTTCTCCATCGCGTGGGCGATCAGCCCGGCGAGCGCGGTGAGCACCGTGCGTTCCTCGGTGCTGAAGCTGCGCGGCCGGTCGAAACCGAGGATGCAGGAGCCGACCGGGCGGCCGGAGGCGATCAGCGGCAGGAAGGCGCGGGCGCCCTGTGTGGCGTCCATCGGCATTCCGGGGTAGGCGGCCTGCATCTGCTGCATGGAGTCGAAGAACAGCGGGCGGCCGGTGGTGAGGGTCTCGACGCCCGGCAGCCGGGCGTCCAACCCCACCCCCTCGAAGGGGGCGAGGAAGCCCTCCGGGAAGCCGCTCTCCCAGGCCAGGTACAGATGCCGGTCCTGCAAGAGGTAGATGGCGAGGCTGCGTCCGCCGAACGCGGGCAGCAGCTCCTGCATCACCACCGCGGACACCTGCCGGGCGGTCACCGCCTCGGTCAGCGCGATCGCCAGCACGATCGGCCGGTACTGCGGAGGCGTCGGGGCGGTGCCCGACAGCAGTCCGCCGATCCGGGGCAGGCCGGCGGCCGGGGACTCCTCCGCTGCCGTCCGGCGCACTTCGGCCGGTTCGGCGATCCGGTTCGACGGCATGACCGTGCAGGTCAGAATGTTGGAACCGGGGTAGACGGACACGGCGAGCCACTCGCCCTCGAACGCCTGCTCGTCGTCCACGGCCGGGCGCCGGACATGGAAGTGCACGGGGTCCGGCGCCAGCAGGGCGCCGCGCAGGTGCTCCTCGAACGCGGGCTGGCGCAGCCAGGGGGCGCTGTCCCACAGCGCCCGGCCGAGCAGCCTGGCCCGGGACAGCCCCAGCAGATGCGCGGCCCGTGGATTGGCGTACACGACCAGGCCCAGCCGGTCCAGACAGAACACGCCCTCCGGCAGCAGACCGGCCGCCGTGTCGGCGGGCGAGTCGGCCCTCGGGTCGCGCAGCACACCCCCGGCGCTCGCTCCGCCGGGACCGGCGCCCGACTCGGGAGCCCGCAGCCGCAACAGCCGGAGCGCGCCGTCCGCCGCCCGTACCGGCACGGACAGGGGCGGTGGTCTGCCCTCGGCGGTCTCCCGCAGCAGGGCCAGGAGCTGCGGGGAGTCGGTGGGGGCCAGGGTGCGGGCCAGGTCGCGCAGGGTGCCCGGGAACTCTCCCGGGGGCAGGCCCAGCAGGGCGGGCACCTCAAGGTCGGGCGTGACCAGGTCCGTGACCGGATCCCAGGAGAAGCCCGCCGAGCGGTCCGGGACCGGCCCGACGGTCGGCGTCCGCACGGACAGGGGCCGGTCGTCCCAGGCCAGAGGCGGTCCCTCACCCTCCAGCCCGTGCAGCGACCGGCCCAGGTCGGCGGCCAGACGCGTCAGCTGCTCCTGGTCCGCCTGCAACTCGCCGGCGTCGACCGCGGCGGGGCGCAGCATCGTGAGGACGCCGAACGGTCCGGCCCCGCCGGTGACCGGCACATAGAGCGAGCCGAACTGGAAGGGCAGCCCCGCCGCGAACTGGGGATAGCGCCGCATCGCCTCGGTGGCGTTGGGCAGGATCACCTGGACCCCGAGCCGGTAGGCGTCGGCCACCGGGAAGGGCCGGTTCACATGCAGCCGCCACCAGGGGTGGAACAGTGGCGCGGGCAGCCCGGCGAGGACGGCGAGCCGCAGCAGCCCAGGGGTGCCGGCCCGCAGGTAGACGCCCGCGATCGGCCCTTCGGCCGTTCGGATCGCCTCCGCCGCGGCCTGGGTCAGCAGCCCGGCCAGCCGTCCGGTTCCTGCCCCGTTCCCGGCGCTCCCAGTCACATCGGCCCTACCTCGTCCTGGCGCCGCTCGCGCGGGCGACACAGAAAGCGACACAGAAAGAATGCGCCACTCGGGCACCGGTGCGCATCCGCGCGGGCTGCGCGGGGGAGGGGCCGGGCTGTGGTGTGC
>NZ_VJZD01000355.1 GCF_009377175.1 Streptomyces adustus | reverse complement strand
GCCTTCAGCCCCGGCAGGCATGCCCGCGTCATCCGCAGTGAGCCCAGCAGGTTCACGTCGAGCACCGACCGCCAGGTCGTGAAGTCCGCGTCCTCCAGGCCGCCGAAGTAGGAGTCCCAGGCCGCCACGTGCACCACCGCGTCGATCCCCCCGAACCGCTCCGAGGCCAGCCCCGCCAGCGCGGCGCACTGCCCCTCGTCGGTGATGTCGGTCGCCCGGTACGCGGTGTGCGCGCCGCCCGGGTCGATCTCGGCGGCGCTCTTGGCGAGGTTCGCCTCCGTCCGCGCTCCCAGCACGGCGTTCCCGCCGTCCCGCACCACCGCCGCCGCCACCTGATGACCGAGCCCGGCCCCGACTCCCGAGACGACGACGGTCTTGCCGTCCAGCAGTGACATCGCGTACCTCCCGGGTATGGCGCATTGTCTGACGGACCGTCAGAGTATGGGCGTCCGGGAACGGACGGAAGAGGCCGGAGGCGGCCGGAAGCGGCCGGGAACGGCCGAAGGAGCGAGGAAGGGGAACGGCATGAGCGAGGAGACCCGCCGTGACGTGGACGCGTACGCCGAACTGGCCGCCACCGGCCCCTACGGCGTCCGCCCCGGCCACGCCCTGATCACCATGGTCGAGCCGCACCCGGGCCACGAGTACGCCTACAACCGCTGGTACGAGGACGACCACTACTACGCCGGCGCGATGGCCATGCCCTGGATGTACGCGGGCCGCCGCTGGGTCGCCACCCGGGACCTGCAACTCCTGCGCTACCCGGAGAAGTCGGCGGTCGCCCAGCCGGTGACCGCGGGCTGCTACCTGTCGACGTACTGGATCACCGAGGGCCGCTACGACGAGCACATGAAGTGGACCGTCGCGATCAACAAGCGGCTCAACCGGGACGCCCGCGTCTACCACGACCGCACCCACGTCCTCACCGCGTTCCAGGACCACGAGACGACCGTCTACCGCGACGGCGCGGCCGGCCCGAGGGACCGGCACGCCCTCGACCACCCCTACCCGGGGCTGGTGCTGGAGGTCGTCGACGCGGAGTCCGGCGCCCGGCGCGCCGAGCTCCTCGACTGGCTCCGCTCCCGCCATCTGCCCCGGCGGATCGCGGGCTCCCCGGCCGCGCTGGTGACCGTCTTCCGTCCGACCCCGCTGCCCGGCGACCGCATGACCTACGTACGGCAGGTCGAGGGCGTCGACACCCGGCTGACCCTGCTGTGGTTCCTGGAGACGGACCCGCGGGAGTGCTGGGAGAAGCACTTCACCGGGCTCGACACGGCCCTCGCCGAGTCCGGTCTGGGCCGGGTGGAGCTGGTGGCGCCGTTCGTCCCCACGGTGCCGGGCACCGACCGGTACGTCGACCGGCTGCGCTGAGCGACCCGGACCGGGGTCGCCCCGGCCCGTCCGGACCGGGGTCGCTTCAGCCCTTCGGGACCCGGTTCACTTCAGCCCGTCCGGGCAGGGCGTCCCGCGCGGCACCGTGTACGGAGCCGCCAGCCGGTAGGTCCCCGCCTTCGGCGCCAGCAGCACCGTCCACCGGTCGCCCTCGGCGTCCTCCTCCGTCTCCATCAGACAGCCGTTGACGTTGTGGTACGACTTCGGCTCGCCCTCGGCCCGGTGCTTGGACGCCTTGGTCTCCTGCGGCGGCTCCAGCTTCTTGCCGTCGGCGTCGACGATGCTCAGCCACGGCGAGTACGGGATCCGGATGGTGATGCGGCCCGGCCTGCTCACCTCCATGGTCAGCTCGCCCTGCTCGGCCCGGTCCACGACCGCGTTCGGCTCGGCGAGCGACGCCGGGTCGGTCACCTGGAACAGCTGCCAGTTGTCGTCGCCCCACACCTGCTTCAGATACGGCAGCCCGCGCCGCAGCAGCTGCCGCTCCCGCTGCCCGCCGTCCCCGTCGGGCTCGTCCTTGGGCAGCACGACGTAGTGCACGGCCCACCGCTGGAGCCACTCGTGATAGTTGGCGGAGTTGAGCGTGTCGTCGTAGAAGACGGGGTTGCGCTCCATGTCGGCCTGGCGGTTCCAGCCGCGGGCCAGGTTGACGTACGGGGCGAGGGCGGAGGCCTCGCGGTGCGAGCGGGCCGGGACGACCTCCACCCGGCCCTTCTCGGCACCGGCCACCTGGAGCTGGTTGACCAGCGGCGCCAGCTCGCGCGCCCAGGACGCGGCCGGGGTGGTGTGGATGATGTCGTCGACCGTCTTGAAGCCGATCCAGCCGGTGAAGGAGGCCAGGGCCAGCACGAGCGCGTACCACTTGCGTGTGCGCCGGACCGTGAAGGGCAGCGCGGCCACCAGGACGACGCCCGCGAACAGCATCGCCAGCCGGGTGATGTTGGAGCCGATCTGCGAGCTGATCAGCCACACCAGCAGCACCGAGAGCCCGTACACCGCGGCCGTGATCCGGACGGTCTTCCAGTCGGCCGGTACGACGGCGTAGGCGACCCCCGCGCACAGCAGCGGCAGGATGACCGACCCGAAGGACATCGGCTGGGTGCCGGAGAACGGGAACAGCCAGGCCGACACCGCGACCACGGCGGTCGGGCCGAGGCCCAGCGCCCAGGCGCCGGGGCGCCGCTTCTGGAGGAACAGCGCGGCCGCGACCAGTCCCACGAACAGGCCCGCGACCGGTGACGACATGGTGGCCAGCGCGGCCAGCGGGGCCGCGCAGCAGGCCTTCGCCCACCGTTTGTGGCGCCAGCGGTACGGCCAGCAGAACACGGAGGCGACCGCGGCCAGCGCGAACATCGTGCCGAGCCCGAAGGTCACCCGGCCCGAGATGGCGTTGCACAGGAAGGCGAGGACGCCGGCCAGCGAGGCCCACAGGGGGTTCCGGACCGACCGGCTGCGCAGCAGGATCAGCGTCAGCAGCCCGGCCGACGCCGTCCCGGCGATCATCATCGTCGTCCGGACGCCGAGCACCGACATCAGATACGGCGACACCACGCTGTAGGACACCGCGTGCATACCGCCGTACCAGGCGAGGTTGTACGCCGAGTCCGGGTGACGGCCGACGAACTCGGCCCAGGCGTCCTGCGCCGCCAGGTCCCCGCCACTGTTCGCGAACGTGAAGAACCAGACGACGTGCAGGATGCCGGCCAGCGCGGTGACGTAAAGGACGGGGTGCTGAAGCAGACGCTGGCGCAGAAGGTAGAAGGCGATCCGCAGCCGTGCGTTGCCGCCGTCGCCCCCGGAGCCGGTCCTATCGGACCTGGACCCGGACCCGGACAGCGGTATTCGCGGGTCGGTGTCCGAGCCCGGGGCGTCGTCCGCTCCCGGACCGGTGTCGTCGGCGCGTGTCGGCTCCGCTGTGGCCACCTGAAGGCACTCCCCGTGTCCCGTCTTCCGTTCCCGTCCGCTGGCCGTTCTCCTCGGCTTCACGGCGGCGTTTCCACGACAGGCGACCTGTCCTGTTTCGCGACGCTAGCACGCACCCCGCCGACGGGCTCCCGGGTGGGGCCGTGCGACGGGGTGCGCGGGCGCGAGGGCGGCCGGTCGGCCGGGCGCGATCAGCCGAGACGTGTGACCTTGTCCATGAAGCCCGGTTCGGCCAGGTCCGTCTGGAGAGCCACCGGAACCTGCACCCCGACCGAGTCGCCGGAGCCGTCGCCGACGGTGAGCGAACCGACCTCGGTGCCGGCCTTCGCGGAGTGCGGCACGTCGCCGGAGTCGAAGGTGAGCTTCACCTTCAGTCCGGCCCAGCCGACCGCCGAGACGTCCTTGGTGACGACGACCGGGGTGTGGTTGCCGAGCCGGTCGTCGACGTACCCGACGACATCGCCCTTCTTCAGGATCTTCGCCGAGGTCATCGCGTCCTGTGCGGCGAGCAGCGCGGTCTTGCTGACCGCGTTGACCGTGTCGATGATCGGCGCCTTGTGCTGGCCGAGGACCGCGCCGACCAGGGTGACGGTCTCACCGCCGACCTCCTTGGTGGCGGCGAAGAGCAGGTTGCCGCCGGCCTTGGTGGTGGAGCCGGTCTTGATGCCGAGGGCGTTGTTGTACGGGACGAGCGTGTTGTAGTTGCGGTGCTTCTGGCCCGACGGGTCGGTCCAGCTCGGCAGCTTGGTGATGTCCATCAGGGCCTGGATCTTCACCAGCTCGTGGCCCAGCTTCACCTGGTCCTGCGCGGTGGAGACGGTGGTCTCCTTCAGGCCGGAGGCGTCGGTGTACGTGGTGTTCGTCATCCCGAGCTGCTTGGCGGTGTCGTTCATCTTCTTGATGAACGCCGCCTCGCTGCCCGCGTCCCAACGGGCCAGCAGCCGCGCGATGTTGTTCGCCGACGGGATCATGACAGCCGAAAGAGCCTGTTTCTGGGAGAGCTTGTCGCCTTCCTTGACGGTGTTGAGCGTGGACTCGCCGTCCTTGTCGTAACCGCCCTCCTTCTCGGCGGTGGCGTCGACGGGGATGCTCGCGCCCTCCTCGCCCGGCTTCATCGGGTGGTCCTTGAGCACGACGTACGCCGTCATCGCCTTGGCGACCGAGCCGATGGCGACCGGCGTCTGCCGGCCGAAGTCGTCCATCGAGCCGATGCCGTTGACGTCCATCCAGCCCTGGCCCTCGCTCGGCCACGGCAGGTCGACCTTGTCGCCGTCGAAGCTGTACGAGTCCTCGGCGGTGAGCGTCAGGGCCGCGGCCGGCAGCGGACGTACGGCCTGCACGATCGCAAACACGATCACCAGCAGGACGACCAGCGGGGTCCAGATCTTCACCCGGCGGAACGTCGTCCGCAGGGCCGTCTCCGGCGGCGGCGGAGTGTTCGTCAGCTCGGCCAGCAGGTCCAGCGGCGGCTTCGGCGGCAGCGGCTGCTGGGTGGTCCGCTCCGGCCCGACCTGCGGTACGACGCTGGTCACGTCCGCGGGCCTGGGCCCACGGGTGTCCGTGTCGTCCAGCGGCTTGAGCGCGACGAACCTGCTGGTGCGCTCGGGGTCGGCCGCGGGGGCCTTGGCGGCGGGCTTCTCGGCCGCCTTCTCCGGAGCCTTCTCCGGGGTCTTCGCGGCCGGCTTCTCGGGAGCCTTCGCGGCGGGCTTCTCCGGGGCCGTGCCAGGCTCGGGGCGCTTGGTGGCGCCGCCCAGCTTCAGCATGGTCGTCGGCTGGTCGACGGCGGGCTTCTCGGCCGCCTTCTCCGGAGCCTTCTCCGGGGTCTTCGCGGCCGGCTTCTCGGGAGCCTTCGCGGCGGGCTTCTCCGGGGCCGTGCCGGGCTCGGGGCGCTTGGTGGCGTCGCCCAGCTTCAGCATGGTCGTGGGCTGGTCGACGGCGGGCCGGGTCGGGCGCATGGCCTTGAAGACGGCGGTGGGCTGGTCGACGAAGCGTTCGGCGGCGGGCCCGGACCCGTCACCGTCCTCAGGACCGGCGTCGGCGTCGGCGTCCGCCCCGGTCTCGGGCTCGGTCTCCGGCTCGGCGTCCGGGGTCCGCCCCTCGGACTCCCCGTCAGTCGCGTCGGCCTCGGCGTCGTCGCCGTCGGCGTCCTGCGTGGCTTCCTCGGCCGCCGCGTCGGCGTCGGAGTCCTCGGCGTCCTCGGCGTCCTCGACGTCCGCGGAGTCCTCGGCGGCGTCCCGAGGGGCGTCCTCGGGGCTCTCGGCGCCCTCGTCGGCGCCTTCCGCGTCCTCGTCGGCCGCGGCCGCGTCCGGGCCCGTACCGGCCGTCCGGTCGGCGGAGCCGACCCAGGCGGCCACAGCGGCCCGCAGACGCGCGTCATCCTTCGGGGCGGGCTCGTCCCCGGCGCTCGCGTCCTCGGCCTCTCCGGCAGCCTCGGAGCCCGACTCGTCGGCCTCCTCGGCCGCGCGGTCGGCCGACTCGTCGTCAGCCGCATCGGCGGCCGTCCCGGCCGTCTTGGCGTCCTCGTCGCCGTCCGCGTCCTCGTCCAGGTCGCCGTCGGTGTCGTCCGCGTCGTCGTTCGTGGTGTCGTCAGCGGCGTCATCCGCGCCGGAAGAGGCACCGTCGGCCGCCGCGTCGTCGTCGGCGCCCTTCTCGGCCGCGTCGCCCTCGGCGGCCGTGTCCTCGGTCACTTCGGCGGTCGTGTCCTCGGCGGTCGTGTCCTCGGTCACCTCGTCGGCGGGCTCCGCCGCGTCCGTCTCCTCGGCGTCGGCGGCCGACTTCCGTACGGAGAAGACCCGCGTCGCGGTGTCGACCCCGCCGCGGGGCGACGATTCCCGCGCCACCGCGAGCCGGGGATCGCGCACCGCGCCCCGGGCCTCGGGAACCGCGCCCGCGCTCCCCGACGTCGGTTCTGCCGACGACTCGCGCTGCTTCGACCTGTCGGGGGACTCGCCCGCCACCGATGCCTCCTCCATAAGCCGCGCGCCCGTCGCGCGGCTGCCGAACCGTGTGAACCGCCGTCCGTGACAGCGCTCGACACACTGCCGGGACCATGTACCAGTGTCCTGTGTGAGAGCTCGGCTTCTGCGGTAGACGAGAACGACATACCTGCCGGTTCCCTCACGAACCGGTCACGCACCCTCGACAGACCAATGTGAGAGGGGTCACCCTGTCATTCATCCACGCGGGGAGGCATGGATGGGCAGGAGCCGCAGAACAATTCCGGAGGAGCTTCTGCTGCTGGCACTGGACCCGGCCACGGGTACCACTGCACAGCCGCAGTCGCTCGACCTCGGTCTGGCCGGAGCACAGCTAGTGGAGCTGGCGCTGGCCGGACGGATAGCCCCAGACGGGGATCGTATCGCCGTGGTGGTACCACGGCCGACTGGAGATCCAACTTTGGACTGTGCGTTGGAGCTGCTGCGCAGGCGCGGCGCTCCCGTGCGGGCGGTCAACTGGATTGGCGGGCCACGGCTGGGGCTCCGTCAGACCTACCTCTCGCATCTGGAGCGGTGCGGCATGGTGCATGCCGTGGCCGGTCAGATGTGCGGGGTGCTGCCGACGACTCGCTACCAGGCGACGGACACCGACATCAGCCGGGAGATCAGGGCCCGGCTGGACTCCGCGATCCGCACCGGCGTGCCGCCGGACCCGCGGACCGCGGCGCTCGCCGCGCTGGCACACGCGGTCGGCCTCGGCAAGCACCTGTATCCGGGCAACGAGGGACGCTCGTCCCGCTCCCGGCTGCGGGACCTGATCAGGCACGACCCCATGGGCGGTCTCGTGGCGCACGCCGTGATGGACGTCCAGAACGGCGTGGGAGCGCAGCCGCGCCGCAACGGCCCTGCCCCGGCCGGCCGCCAGGCCGGAGCGGGAGCCAGGTCCGCGCCGGAACCCGCTCGTGGTGTTCCGTCGCAACCGCGTCATGGCTCGATGGCGCGCGCCGTGGCCCACTGAGCCGCAGTCCCACGGCATTTCAGACCCGTTCGGGAGCCGCTGATGAAGCGGGGTGGCACGACCTCTCGGT
>NZ_VJZD01000354.1 GCF_009377175.1 Streptomyces adustus | reverse complement strand
GGTTCTTCCTGCACACCGACGACTTCGCCCGCGACCACGCCCGGATGCTCGCCGCGGGCGTGACCTTCCTGGAGGAGCCGCGCCACGAGCCGTACGGCTCGGTGGCGGTCTTCGAGGATCTGTACGGAAACCGCTGGGACCTGCTCCAGCCCGCCGGCTGAGCCTCCGCTCGCCGCACCTCCGCTCGTCGGCGGTCCCTCCCGCCGCACCTCCTTCCACCACGGCCCCTCCCGCCGTGCTTCCCTTCGCCGCGGCACCTCCAGCCGTGCCGAACCGTCAGCCCAAGGCCCGTTCAAGGAAAGACCCGCCATGACTGCTACGCGCGTAGACGCCGAACTGATCCGCCGCCTGCCCAAGGCCGTCCTGCACGACCACCTCGACGGCGGCCTGCGCCCCGCCACAGTGGTGGAACTCGCGGCCGGGATCGGCCACACCCTGCCGACCACCGACCCCGACGCGCTGGCCGCCTGGTACTACGACGCGGCCAACTCCGGCGACCTGGTCCGCTACATCGCCACGTTCGAGCACACCCTCGCCGTGATGCAGAACCGCGAGGGCCTGCTGCGCGTCGCCGAGGAGTACGTCCTGGACCTCGCCGCCGACGGCGTCGTCTACGCCGAGGTGCGCTACGCCCCCGAGCTGAACACCCGGGGCGGGCTGTCGATGAGCGAGGTCGTGGAGACGGTCCAGGAGGGCCTCGCCGCAGGCATGGCCAAGGCGGCCGCCGCGGGCACCCCGGTCCGGGTCGGCACCCTGCTGTGCGGCATGCGCATGTTCGACCGGGTCCGCGAGGCCGCAGACCTGGCCGTGGTCTACCGGGACGCCGGTGTCGTCGGCTTCGACATCGCGGGCGCCGAGGACGGCTTCCCGCCCGCCGACCACCTGGCCGCCTTCGAGCACCTGCGCCGCGAGAGCGTGCCGTTCACCATCCACGCCGGCGAGGCCCACGGCCTGCCCAGCATCCACCAGGCCCTCCAGGTGTGCGGCGCCCAGCGCATCGGCCACGGCGTGCGCATCACCGAGGACATCGTCGACGGCAAGCTCGGCCGTCTGGCCGGCTGGGTGCGCGACCGCCGTATCGCCCTGGAGATGTGCCCGACGTCCAACCTCCAGACCGGCGCCGCCACGTCGATCGCCGAGCACCCGATCACCGCTCTGAAGGACCTGGGCTTCCGGGTCACCCTCAACACCGACAACCGTCTGGTCTCCGGTACGACGATGACCCGCGAGATGACGCTGTTGGTCGAGCAGGCGGGCTGGGGTGTCGAGGACCTGCGCACGGTCACGGTGAACGCCCTCAAGAGCGCGTTCATCCCGTTCGACGAGCGCAGGGCCCTGATCGAGGACGTCGTCCTGCCGGGTTACGCGGCCGCGCTCTGAAGCAGCCCGCGGACGTAGGCGGCCTGTCCGACGTGCTGGAGATCGTCGGACAGGACGCTGACCAACCGCACGCCCAGCGTGACCGGCGGGTCCCACCGGGTGTCGACGACCTGCTCCAGGTCCTTCGCGGCCAGTCCGCGCAGGGCCGTCAGGCTCCGCTCGTGCACGGCGTCGTAGTAGCCGGTCAGCAGCCGGCCGGAGTCGACGCGCACCTTGGCGACATCCGCCGGGGTGTGGCCGTAACCGTTGTCGTGGCGCGGCAGGTCGAGGCCGAAGCGCTGCTCCCACTCCTGTGCCAGCCACACCTGCTCCAGCCCGAAGGCGTCGGCGAGGTGGTCGTCCTGCACCCGAGTGAGGTGCCAGACCAGCCAGGCGACGGAATTGGCCTCGGGGCCGGGCCTGGCGTTGAGATTTTCGGGGCCCAGCCCCTCGACCACTGAGTGGACCTCTTCCCGGATGCGGCCGTACGCGTCGATGAGGACGTCCTTTGCATGCATACGTCCACCATCGCCCAGTCCCCGCTCAGGCGCCCCCCGTTTCCAGCAGCGCCATCAGGGCCCGCGCCGCGGGACTGGTGCTCTGCGCGGGCGGCAGCAGGGCGGCGCTCTCGTACACCGTCTCGCCGGTGCCCTTGAGGGGCAGCGCGGTGAGCGACGCCCGTTTGTGCCGGAAGTGGCGCGGTACGACCGCGACGCCGAGGTTCTCGTCGATCAGGTCCAGCAGGCTGTGCACGTCGTTGACCTCCAGCGCGACGGTCCGCCGCAGTCCGGCCTCGGCGAACGCGGCGTCGGTGGTGCGGCGCGGGCCCCAGTCCGGGTGGAAGTCGACGAAGACCTCGCCGCCGACCTCCTGCGGGGTCACCGCGGCGCCCGCGACCGCAAGCGGGTGGGCCGGATGGCACAGCAGGGTCATCGGCTCCCCGGCCAGGGACACCGAACGCAGCTGGTCGGTGTCGGCCTGGGTGCGGTAGGCGAAAGCCAGATCCAGCCGCCCGGCCGCCACCTCCTCGGCCAGCGCGCCCGACCCGGCCTGCCGCAGCCGGATCTCCACGTCCGGGTGACGGCGCCGGAAGGCGGCGAGCAGGGCCGCCACGTTCACCCCCGCGATGCACTGCTCCGTGCCGAGCGCCAGGGTGCCGCGCAGCACGCCCTGCACCGCCGCCACCGCCTCGTGCGCGGCCCTGACCTGTGCCAGGATCCGTTCGGCCTCGGCGAGCAGCGCCCGCCCGGCCTCCGTCAGGGTCACCCGGCGGGTGGTGCGCACGAACAGCGGGGCCCGCAGCTCCCGCTCCAGCGCCCGGATCGAGGCCGACAGACCCGACTGGGAGACCAGCAGGCGTTCGGCGGCCCGGGTGAAATGCTGGTCCTCGGCGACGGCGACGAAGTGCTGGAGGTGGCGCAGTTCCATGATTGAGAAGCCTATCCGCTGAATTCCATCGGATTCTTCTGTTGGACCACTGCCCGCCGTGCAGGCGAGAGTGGGTACCGGTTCCCTGAACCGATCACCGTGCCAACCCCTGATGGAGTCGCGTTGTACACCGCACACCCCGACCGTTACGCGGACATGCCCTACCGGCGCACCGGACGCAGCGGCCTCAAGCTCCCCGCGCTGTCGCTCGGCCTGTGGCACAACTTCGGCCCGGACCGCCCGGTCCAGACCCAGCGGGCCATCCTGCGCCGCGCCTTCGACCTCGGCATCACCCACTTCGACCTGGCCAACAACTACGGCCCGCCGCCCGGCGCCGCCGAGTCGGCCTTCGGCGAGGCGCTGCGAGCCGACTTCGCCGGTTACCGCGACGAGCTGGTGATCTCCACCAAGGCCGGCTATCTCATGTGGCCGGGCCCGTACGGCGAATGGGGTTCCCGCAAGTACCTGCTGTCCTCGCTGGACCAGAGCCTCACCCGGATGGGCCTGGACTACGTCGACATCTTCTACTCGCACCGCCCCGACCCGGAGACTCCGCTGGAGGAGACGATGGGCGCGCTGCACTCGGCGGTGCAGCAGGGCAAGGCGCTGTACGTCGGCATCTCCAACTACTCCGCCGAGCAGACCCGGGAGGCCGCCCGCATCCTCGGCGAGCTCGGCACCCCGCTGCTGATCCACCAGCCGCGCTACTCGATGCTGGACCGGCGCCCCGAGGAGGAGGGCGTGCTGGACGCGCTGGACGAGCTCCAGGTCGGGTCCATCGTCTTCTCCCCGCTGGAGCAGGGCCTGCTGACCGGCCGCTACCTGGACGGCATTCCGGAGGGCTCGCGGGCCGCGAGCGACAGCCCCTTCCTGAACTCGGACGCGGTCACCGAGGACCTGGTGGCCCGGCTGCGCGCGCTCGACGAGATCGCCAAGTCCCGCGGTCAGAGCCTGGCCCAGCTGGCCCTGGCCTGGGTGCTGCGCGGCGGACGGGTGACCTCCGCGCTGATCGGCGCGAGCAGCCCGCAGCAGGTGGAGGACTGCGTCGGCGCCATCCGCAACCTCGACTTCGACGCGGAGGAACTGGCCCGGATCGACGCGGCCGTCAAGCCGTAACGCCTCGGGAGGAATACCTCCCGGCACGGGAGCGGGGCAGGCCGGCGGTTTCCCGACACCGTCGCCTGCCCGCTTCCCAGGGATGCCGGAGATCCCGTAGATCCCGTAGATCCCGTAGATCCAGTAGATCCAGTAGAGCCCGGAGATCGTCCGAGCGCGAAATCCCGAAACGGCGTCCGCCGATCATTCCACGGATCTTGGCCGGTTTTCAGGTGCCGCTTAATTCGACGGAGTCGGGCCGGTTCGGTGCGGATCCCGCCGCGGCGCCGGTGTGTTTACACGGCGAAGTGCCATGCCGAATTCCGCATCCGCTTTCCCTGCCGGACCCCTGATGTCCTGCGCCTACGGAGATCCCGGCGGTCTCCATTTCGGGAGATCGCCGATAGCCCGTCGGGCGCGGTGGAACTCGTCGCCGCGCCGGGTGTCGTGCCCGGTGGGCAGCGGTCCAGGAATCCGGAAACGGCCTTGATCCGGCCTTCGGCGTCCGGTGGGCGCCACGTCGACGTAACGGTTCTCGCCACAGTTCTCGGCCACAGTTCTCGCCATGATTCTCGGCACGGCCGGAGGAAAACGGACGGCCCGTCGTGTTTCGGCCAAGCGGTGCGGTGAATATGCCAAGAGAGTGGCCGGAAAGTCGTGGTGACAGTGTTTCAGTAGTCAACATACTCGAATGTCAGGGACAGTTCTTCCTACACGAGCCGCACGGAAAGCGAGGCCCGACCGGCAAGCGAGAGATGCTACGGGGGAGAGAACCGTGCACGACGAATTCCTGTGCCACGTCACCGCCTACGGCATGTGCGACGGGAGACGGATCGGCGTACCGCTCGGCACCTACCGGGCGCCGACTCTCGCCCTGGCGCTGTGGTGGCTGCGGGACCGGGCCTCCTGGATCGCCGAGCGGCTCGACCCGCAGCCGGAGAGCCCGCACTTCCCGCCGAGTTCACTGGTCCCGGTCGCGGAGAGCGCGCCCGATGTGCCCGCGCTGCTGCGCGCCTGGTGCGCCGACGTGGAACGACAGGAACTGGTCGCCGAGGAACTGGCCGACGGGCGGCTGGTGCGGATCGCCACCAGCGACGACACCACCGAGTACGAACTGCTCGCCGAGTCCGTCGACGCACTGCGGATGCAGCGGGCAGCCCCGGCGCTCGTCATGCCGGTCGCCTGACTCCCCCACCTGGCAACCGGGTGGTCAGGGGGAGGGGCCGAGGTCGGAGCGCGGCGCCTCGCCGGCCCGGCGCAGCCTGCGGGCCGGCGGACCGCCGAGGAATCCGGTGACCAGCCCCCAGAGCAGGGCCAGGCCGAGCGCCGTCCACACCTGCGGCCGCAGGAGGAGGACCCCGGACAGGTTGCCGCCCAGGTCACCGATGCCGAGCAGGGACACGCCGTAGTACGCGGAGACCCGGCCCAGCAGGCAGATCGTCAGCACGGTGAGGACGAGCGCGACCGCCGTCCGCACGGCCAGCTGCCAGACCCGTGTCCGGGCCGGCGAACACGCCGCCAGCACGAACGCCGCCGTCAGCAGCAGTACGGCGGCGCCGACCAGGAGCCACCAGTACCTGCCGTCGAGGTCGGTCAGCGTGCCCAGGTCCAGCGTGGCACCGTCCGGGGTGCGCAGCGCCCGGTCCCCCTCGGGCGGCAGCGGCAGCCGGAACGGACCCTGCACCCGCCCGTCCCAGGTGGCCCCCATCCCGATCGTGAGCGCGATCCAGACGATATTGGGCAGGCCGAGCAGCAGCACGGCGAAGGTCTCGGCCGGATGCCCCTGGGTCGCCGCCACCACCAGGGCGACACAGGCCCCCACGACGACACTGGACAGCAGCAGCACGACCATGGCGTACGCGGCCGGCCGCACCGGCTCCTGGAACCGCAGCAGCCGGGCCGGCAGCGGGGCGGCGCGCGACACCAGCAGGGCCAGGAAGAGCACGACGGCCAGCCACAGCAGGCCGAGGGCGAGCGTCAGCGGCACGTTCGCGGCGAAACCCATCCGGGGCTCCACGCCGAACAGGTCACCGAGGTCGCCGAGCGTTCCCTCGCCCAGGGGGATCGCGAAGGTCTGCCGGGCGCCCAGCGCCAGTCCGAGCAGACCGAGCAGCCACAGCACGGCGATCCGCGCGGCCCACCAGGCCGGTTCGGCGACCGTGGTGACGACGCGGTGCCGTAGCGGCCACAGGAAACCGGCGCCCACGACGAGGGCTCCGACGAGGGTGACCGACAGCGGGGTCGCCGTCAGTCCCGCCCGGCTCTCGGCGAGCGAGCCGACGTTCCCGGACAGCTCGACACTGCCGCCGACGGCGGTCACCACCGTCGCCGCCACCACCCGCGGGAAGGCTTCGTCCGGCAGCTCCGTCGCGCCCGCCGCCCACAGCCCCAGCGCGGCCACCACCCCCATGGCGACCAGCCCGGCCAGCACCGTCACGGCGGCCCGGCCCCAGCCGGGACGGGCGAGCGTCTGTTCGGAGGGAGTTCGCCGGCTCACCCTGCCACGCTAAGCAGCCGCACCGGCGGCCGCGCGCCGGGAGGGCCGTCCGCGTCCACCGGACCCCGCCACCGGACGGACCACCGGACCCGCCGCCGGACGGCCCTCGCCGTCACCGTCGGTGAGATCGCGGGGCTCGCACGGAGGTACCCCGAGAGCCGGGGCGGTCCCGGGGAGTGCGCGGCGTCCCGCGGGGTACGAGCACAGGTGCAGCAGCGTCCGGCCAGTCCGGCTTCCGAGAGAGAACCGCATGACCGACCATCTGGGCGGGGCAGTGATACCGACCGGTTTCGACGTACCCGTGGAACCGCTACGGCGGGCGACCCACTTCACCGGCGAGCCCGGTTGCATAGCGGAGGCGCGGACTTTCGCCGCGCTCTTCGTGGAGCAGCTGCGTACCGAGTGGTGTGCCACGATCGGCGAACGCACGAGCGGCGCGCTGTTGCTGGTGGTGAGCGAGCTGGTCACCAACGCCGACCGGCACAGCAACGGACCGTACATCCTGGAACTGGAGGGCACGGACGCCTCGATCGCCGTGAGTGTCTACGACAGCAGCGCGGCCCTGCCGCTGCGCTTCCCCCGGGATCCGCGACGCGTGGGCCGGCACGGCCTGGAGATCGTCCACGCGCTGGCGCGCCAGGTCACCGCCGAGCGGGTGCCCGTCGGCAAGCGGGTGCGCGCGGTGCTGACGCTGAGCGCGGACTGAACAGGCGCCCGGCCCCGGTGTTCCGCGCCCCGCCTCGTGTCCGCGACCGGATCACGGCGGTGGGCATCCGACCCCTCCCCACGAAAGCGACGGTTGCCGTCGGTCTCCTCGACCACCGGACGGCTGCACCGGCGGCCCCTCGGGAGTCCCGGTACCCGGAGTGCGCGACGCCATGCACACCGTGTGCGGAAGCGGCGGACGTCCGGTGTCGACGGCGCGCCCGGGGTGGTGCGGGAACGCGGCACGTCGTGGGTGCTTTGTCCGATTCCACCGAGGGCGCAACGCGGGACCCTTCCCGCCGCCGCCCCCGCTCCTAGGCTGGGAAGGTGAGCAGCCAAGCGCCGAACGAAGCCCGCGTCATCCCCTTGCGCCCGCACACCGCCCGGCCCTCGTCGGGACCCCCGAC
>NZ_VJZD01000353.1 GCF_009377175.1 Streptomyces adustus | reverse complement strand
ACACCCCGCCCCCGGACAGCACCGTGCCCCCGACCGCCGTCACCGGCCGGGGGCACACACGGAGCGAACCAGGAACGAACTACAGCTCCTTGCCACCGTCGTCCTGAGCACCCTCGGCACTCTCCTCGGCGCTCTCCGCCTCCGTCGTCGCACCCTGCGCCGCCAGCAACCGCGACAACTGCGGACCCACGATCCGCTTGAACTTCCGCGCCTGCGGACGCGTACGATCCAGCACCGCGACCTCCAGCCGCTCGGCGGGAATCTCCCGCTGAGTGCCGTTGGTGTCCCGCGACAGCGCCTGCACCGCCAGCTTCAGCGCCTCCGACAGGCTCATCCCGTCCTCATGACGCTGATCCAGATACGTACTGATCTGCTCCGCGTTACCACCCACCGCGACCGAACCGTGCTCGTCCACGATCGACCCGTCATGCGGCAGCCGATAGATCTGATCACCCTCCGGAGTCTCACCGACCTCCGCCACGACCAGCTCCACCTCGTACGGCTTCTCGGCCGCACTGGAGAAGATCGTGCCCAGCGTCTGGGCGTACACATTCGCCAGCCCGCGCGCCGTCACGTCGTCACGGTCATAGGTGTAGCCACGCAGATCCGCGTAGCGCACACCACCGATCCGCAGGTTCTCGTACTCGTTGTACTTGCCGGCGGCCGCGAAACCGATCCGGTCGTAGATCTCACTGAACTTGTGCAGCGCACGGGACGGGTTCTCACCGACGAACACGATGCCGTCGGCATACTGGAGCACGACCAGACTGCGGCCACGCGCGATGCCCTTGCGGGCGTACTCCGCCCGGTCGGCCATCGCCTGCTGGGGTGAGACATAGAACGGCGTCGACACCGGTTATCCGTCCCTTTCTGTCGAAGTCACAAGATCACCTGAAGGAAGCACAGCCGCCTGCTAGAGCAACGCGGCACGCGGGCCGTCCGGCTGCTCCAGACGGCGCTCCAGAATCGAACGGGCGATCTCGGCGGACTCGCCCTCGGTGAGCCGACGGAAACCGTCCTCGGTGATCACGGTGACGATCGGATAGATCCGGCGGGCGACATCGGGACCACCGGTCGCCGAGTCGTCGTCAGCCGCGTCGTACAGAGCCTGCACCACCAGCGTGGTGGCCTGGTCCTCGGTCAGGTCCTCACGGTAGAGCTTCTTCATCGCACCCCGCGCGAAGATCGAACCCGACCCCGTCGCCGCGTAACCGTGCTCCTCGGAACGGCCACCCGTGACGTCGTACGAGAAGATCCGCCCCTTCGCCCGGTCCACGTCGAACCCGGCGAACAACGGAACCACCGCCAGCCCCTGCATCGCCATGCCCAGGTTGGAACGGATCATGGTCGACAGCCGGTTCGCCTTGCCCTCCAGCGACAGCTGAGCGCCCTCGACCTTCTCGAAGTGCTCCAGCTCCAGCTGGAACAGCTTCACCATCTCCACGGCCAGACCGGCCGTGCCGGCGATACCCACCGCCGAGTACTCGTCCGCCGGGAACACCTTCTCGATGTCCCGCTGCGCGATCATGTTGCCCATCGTCGCCCGGCGGTCACCGGCCAGCACGACACCGCCCGGGAAGGTCACGGCGACGATCGTGGTGCCGTGCGGCGCCTCGATCACACCCTGCGTCGGAGGCAGTTGCCGCTTGCCGGGCAACATCTCCGGCTGGTGCTCGGAGAGAAAGTCCATGAAGGACGACGACCCAGGCGTCAGGAAGGCAGCTGGTAGACGCCCGGTGCTACGAGTGTTGGCTTCCACGCGTTTCCTTCCACGTATGCGGCAGCCCGCCTTATGGCATCGGGCCGATCCTTGAACTGCCCCAGTGCGGCATTGCAGCTGAAGCACAGTACGCCTCGGACCCTACCCGTCTCGTGGCAGTGATCCACATGTGCCGCCGGGGCTGACAAACATATGCAGCAGACGCCCCCTTGAGAAGCGATCAGCGCGTCACGCTCGGCTTCGGTGAGGCCGTAGTTGCGCTTCAGATGCCTCTGCCGCCCCTGGACCGCCCGGCACGCCTTGCAGCGTGTGGACAGCCCGTCCGATGCGGTGGCGTTGCGATGCCATTCGCCGTGCGGCTTGACCTCTCCGCATGTCCGGCAGAGCTTGTGCCCGGCCGGAACGTCCACCTTCTCCCGCACCGACTTGCCCATGGCCTCCCGCCGACGCCGGTAGTGCGTGGCGCTGTACTCCGCCACACACTCCCGGCACCGGGGCTGAAGGCCATCGCGCCGGTTCCTGTCGTTCGCGAACGCCTCAAGAGGCAAGTCGCGCCGACAACCCGCGCAGTGCTTCGCGTTCGGATCGTCCGTCACCCTCATCCCCCGCTACCTTCATTTCAAAGGCAAGAGTGACCCGAAATCCTCTACTCTCCGCCTTTTTGCACGAAGCTTCGAACGAAATCCTCGGCATTTTCCTCGAGTACATCGTCAATCTCGTCAAGAACCGAGTCCACGTCGTCGCTCAGCTTCTCGTGACGTTCCTTGAGGTCGCCGGTCGCCTGCGCGTCCTGCGTCTGCTCCTCGACCTCCTCGGTGGAGTGCGTCGCCTTCTGCTGGCCGCCGCCGGTGTCCTTGGTCGCCATAACCCTCACCCCGCTCAGTTCGCCCGACATGGTCGGCAGGTAGGCATTCCTGCCGATCGGTGGTGATCAGACCCTACAAGCCGGGCCCGACTTCGGCCCCGCAGTTGCTGCAACGCACGGGGCCCACCTCGATGATTCCCTTGCGCGGGGTTTTCCACCCGCGCACGAGGACCGTTCCGAGGATCGGTTCAGCCGCCGGAGAGGACCCTGACCAGGTCTTCTGCGGTACGGCATCGGTCCAGGAGTTCCTTGACGTGATTTCGCGTTCCGCGTAGGGGCTCCAGGGTTGGGACCCGCTGGAGGGAGTCGCGGCCGGGCAGGTCGAAGATCACCGAATCCCAGGAGGCGGCCGCGACGTCGTCCGCGTACTGCTCCAGGCAGCGGCCGCGGAAGTAGGCGCGGGTGTCCTCGGGGGGCTCGGTCCTGGCCCGCTCGACCTCGGTCTCGTCCAGGAGCCGCTTGATGCGTCCGCGGGCCACCAGACGGTTGTAGAGGCCCTTCTCGGCCCGTACGTCCGCGTACTGGAGGTCGAGGAGATGCAGTTTGGCGGCGTCCCAGTCCAGGCCGTCCCGGCGGCGGTAGCCCTCCATGAGTTCGCGTTTGGCGACCCAGTCGAGTTCGCCGGCCAGGCTCATGGGGTCGCGTTCGAGCCGGTTGAGGGTGTCCTCCCAGCGGGTGAGGACGTCCTTGGTCTGTTCGTCGGCGTCGGCGCCGTAGCGCTCCTCCACGTATTTGCGCGACAGCTCGTAGTACTCCATCTGGAGCTGGACCGCGGTGAGTGTGCGGCCGCTGCGGAGGGTGACCAGTCGCTTGAGGGTGGGGTCGTGGGAGACCTGGTGGAGGGTGCGTACGGGCTGGTCGACGGCGAGGTCGACGGCGATGAAGCCGTCCTCGATCATGGACAGGACCAGGGCGGTCGTGCCCAGTTTCAGGTAGGTCGAGATCTCGGAGAGGTTCGCGTCTCCGATGATCACGTGCAGGCGTCGGTACTTCTCGGCGTCGGCGTGGGGTTCGTCGCGGGTGTTGATGATCGGCCGTTTGAGGGTGGTCTCCAGGCCGACCTCGACCTCGAAGTAGTCGGCGCGCTGGCTGAGCTGGAAGCCGTGTTCGTGGCCGTCCTGGCCGATCCCGACGCGGCCGGCTCCGGCGAAGACCTGGCGGGAGACGAAGAAGGGGGTGAGGTGGCGCACGATGTCGGAGAAGGGGGTTTCCCGCTTCATCAGGTAGTTCTCGTGCGTGCCGTAGGAGGCGCCCTTGTTGTCGGTGTTGTTCTTGTAGAGGTGGATGGGCTGGGCGCCGGGGAGCTGGGCGGCGCGTTCGGCGGCCTCGGCCATGATCCGTTCGCCGGCCTTGTCCCAGAGGACGGCGTCGCGGGGGTTGGTGACCTCGGGGGCGCTGTATTCGGGGTGGGCGTGGTCGACGTAGAGGCGGGCGCCGTTGGTGAGGATCACGTTGGCGAGGCCGATGTCCTCGTCGGTGAGCTGGCTGGAGTCGGCGGCTTCCCGGGCGAGGTCGAATCCCCGGGCGTCCCGGAGCGGGTTCTCCTCCTCGAAGTCCCAGCGGGCCCGGCGGGCCCTGTGCATCGCCGCGGCGTAGGCGTTGACGATCTGGGACGAGGTGAGCATGGCATTGGCGTTGGGGTGGCCGGGGACGGAGATGCCGTACTCCGTCTCGATGCCCATTACTCGCCGTACGGTCATGCGGCCCTCCTTGCCCGGCGGCACCCTCGGTCGTGGGCGCCGCTCAAGTACCGGTGGTGCTCCGGTCGCGTGCGGTGCCCGTCCCCGCACTGCGCGATCCGGCGGTACGGAAGAGCCTAGAACGGCTTTGCGCTGGTGGGGAGATCATTTGCGTCATTGCCTTGTTGCTGCTGTGGCCGGAAAAACAGTTGGCTGCGGGTACCCGTGGTGGGCACCCGCAGCCGCCCTGTTTTTACAGGTACTGTCCGGTGTTTGCCACGGTGTCGATGGAGCGTCCGGTGTCCGCGCCCTGCTTTCCGGTGATGAGGGTGCGGATGTAGACGATCCGTTCGCCCTTCTTGCCGGAGATTCGGGCCCAGTCGTCGGGGTTGGTGGTGTTGGGGAGGTCTTCGTTCTCCTTGAACTCGTCCACGCATGCCTGGAGGAGGTGGGAGACGCGGAGGCCCTTCTGCTGGTGGTCGAGGAAGTCCTTGATCGCCATTTTCTTGGCGCGGCCGACGATGTTTTCGATCATGGCGCCGGAATTGAAGTCCTTGAAGTAGAGGACTTCCTTGTCGCCGTTGGCGTAGGTGACTTCCAGGAAGCGGTTTTCCTCGGATTCGGCGTACATGTGTTCCACTGCCGTCTGGATCATGCTCTGGACGGTGGTGGCCTTGCTGCCGCCGTGCTCGCCGACGTCGTCGGAGTGCAGCGGGAGGCGCTCGGTGAGGTACTTGCCGAAGATGTCCTTGGCCGCTTCGGCGTCCGGACGTTCGATCTTGATCTTCACGTCGAGGCGGCCGGGGCGCAGGATGGCGGGGTCGATCATGTCCTCGCGGTTGGAGGCGCCGATGACGACCACGTTCTCCAGGCCTTCGACGCCGTCGATCTCGGCGAGCAGCTGGGGGACGATGGTGTTCTCCACGTCCGAGCTGACGCCGGAGCCGCGGGTGCGGAAGAGGGATTCCATCTCGTCGAAGAAGACGATGACGGGGGTGCCCTCGCTGGCCTTCTCGCGGGCTCGCTGGAAGACGAGGCGGATCTGGCGTTCGGTCTCTCCGACGTACTTGTTGAGGAGCTCGGGTCCCTTGATGTTGAGGAAGAAGCTCTTGCCGGCGGCCGCGCCGGTGACTTCGGCGACCTTTTTGGCCAGTGAGTTGGCGACGGCCTTGGCGATGAGTGTCTTGCCGCATCCGGGGGGTCCGTAGAGGAGGACGCCCTTGGGCGGGCGCAGCTCGTGCTCCTTGAACAGGTCCGGGTAGAGGTAGGGGAGCTCTACGGCGTCGCGGATGGCTTCGATCTGGTTGCCGAGGCCGCCGATCTGCTCGTAGCCGATGTCGGGGACTTCTTCGAGGACGAGTTCTTCGACCTCGCTCTTGGGCACGACTTCGTAGACGTAGCCGGAGCGGGGTTCGAGCAGGAGGGCGTCGCCGGGGCGGATGGTGACGTCCAGCAGCGGCTCGGCGAGCCGTACCACCCGCTCCTCGTCGGTGTGCCCGAGGACGAGGGCGCGTTCGCCGTCCTCGAGGATCTCCTTGAGGGTGACGATGTCTCCGACCCGCTCGTACTCCATGGCTTCGACCACGTTGAGCGCTTCGTTGAGCATCACTTCCTGGCCGCGCCTGAGCTCGTCGAGCTCGACGCCGGGGCTGACGTTCACGCGGAGTTTGCGGCCTCCGGTGAAGATGTCGGCGGTGCCGTCCTCGTTCGCCGTGAGGAAGACTCCGAAGCCGGCCGGTGGCTGGGCGAGCCGGTCGACTTCCTCCTTGAGGGCCACGATCTGGTCGCGGGCCTCACGGAGCGTGTTGGCGAGTCGTTCGTTCTGGGCGGAGACGCCGGCCAGGTTGGTCTGGAGCTCGACGATCCGCTCTTCGAGAATCCTCGTGTGCCGCGGAGAGTCGGCGAGCTTGCGCCGCAGGACGGCGATCTCCTGCTCAAGGTAGGCAATCTGCCCGACGGGGTCGTCGGACCCTCGTCCCGGGCGGATGCCGCGGTTCATGTCGTCGTCGTGGGCTGCCACGGTCCTCACCTCCTCCAAGGGGAGCTGGACGCTTCCAGACCCTACCTGGGTGGGTGTCGATTGAAACCCCTAGATCACAAAGACTGTAGAGGTGTGTCCGATCTTCACCCTTGCGCTCTCCCTCACGCCAGGGGAATACCCACCGAACATGATTGGAAAGCGGGCGGGGGTAGGGTCGAAGTGTTCAACACCCGTCAGGGTCCGCATCGTTCCCGCGGCTCTGTGTAGTAAACGGTCAGGAGAGATGACGTGCAGCAGGTGACCGGTGTCGGCGGTGAGGCTTTGGAGGTCTGGATCGACCAGGATCTCTGTACCGGTGACGGCATCTGTGCCCAGTACGCGCCCGAGGTGTTCGAGCTGGACATCGACGGTCTGGCCTATGTGAAGGGTGCCGACGAGGAGCTGTTGCAGGAGCCGGGCGCGACGGTTCCGGTGCCGTTGCCGCTGCTGGTGGACGTGGTGGACTCGGCGCGGGAGTGTCCGGGTGACTGCATTCATGTGCGTCGGGTTTCGGACAGCGTCGAGGTGTACGGCCCGGACGCGGAGTAGCCGCGCGGTCACGGCATGTGACAGGTGTCTGGTTTCTCACACATGCCGGTGGCCTGATTCAGCTGTCGGCCGCTCCGGCGGATGTCGAGCGGATGAACGCGCCGTTCTTCCACTGCCACTTCACGCTCTCGGTGACGTCGGGGCAGCAACTGGCTATGTCGGGCGACGAGTAGCCGAGGAGCGTGGCGTGTATGGCCGCGTCGGTGACGGTGAGGCTGCTGACGGTGAAGCGGGCCTTGGGCTCGACGAGGGTGGCGACCACACGGGCGTGCTGGTCGCCCGAGGCCTGGACGAGGACGTAGAGGGCGTCGGGCGGGGTGCCCATGCCGGCGTCGCAGTGGACGGTGGCGACGGTTTCGGGGCGGCCGTCGCCGTCGAGGTCGCCGCTCGCCTTGCGCTGGACGACGGCGGTGACGGGGCCGCAGTCGAGGGGGAAGTCGACGCCGGTGGTGGCCGGTGGCGCGGCGCTCGTGGGAGCGCTCGTGGGCTGGGCCGCGGAGGGCTGGGCGGCGGTCGCCGGGTGGGGTTGCAGGAGTGAGGTGAAGGCGACGACACCGGCGACGGCGGTCGCGGTGGCGACCCAGTGGATCGGCCGGGTGTGGTCGTGTGCCAGTTCCGGGACGACGGATTGCTGCACGGGGTGCGTCTCCTGCGAGGACTGTGCCGGGAGGCCGGGGTGGGGTGGCCAGCATCGTGCCACACGTCAC
>NZ_VJZD01000352.1 GCF_009377175.1 Streptomyces adustus | reverse complement strand
GAGCACGGGGGTCCCACGGGGGAACGGGGGCTCGGGTCGGTCGGCCGCTGTCACGGGGGGCGACCGGCCGACCCGAAGGGGACGGCCCGGCAGGGCGGTCTTCGCTACCTCAAGTACGCCAGCCCGGGATGCACTTCGGCATAGTCCTCCATCAGCCTGCGGGCCACGTTCACGGAGTCGACGAGCGGGTGCAGCGCGAAGGCCTTCACCGCCGTCGCGCGGGAGCCCGACCCGGCCGCAGCCAGCACCACGCGCTCGACCCCCTTCACGGCACAGACCAGACCGGTGGCGTGCTCGGGCAGCGGGGCGACGGCCACGGGGTGGGCGCCGTTGGCGTCGACCAGACACGGCACCTCGATGACGGCGTCGGCGTCCAGCGCGTGCAGGGTGCCCTGGTTGCGGACGTTGAGGATCAGCGTGGTCCGCTCGTCGCGCGCGACCGCCCTCATCAGAGCGAGCGCCACCTTCTCGTACCCGCCGGACAGATCGTCCGCCTCGCGCTCGCCGGCCCCGGCCGTCTCCCGGTTCTCCGCCATGTACGTGGCCTCGCGCTCGGCGCGGGTACGGTCCCAGGCCGCCAGCGCCGACCCGTCCGCGCGTGCGGCCCGCTCGTAGAAGCCGGCCTGCTGGTCGAGCAGGAAGGCGCCGCGGGTCTTCTCCGCCTGCCGGTAGGCGTGCACGGCTTCGCGGTTGAAGTAGTAGTAGTGCAGGTACTCGTTGGGGATCGCGCCCAGGGAGCGCAGCCAGTCGACGCCGAAGAGCCTGCCCTCCTCGAACGAGCCGAGCAGGACGGGGTCGGCGAGCAGCCGCGGGAGTTCGTCGCGCCCGGCGACGCGCAGACCGCGTACCCAGCCCAGATGGTTGAGGCCGACGTAGTCGATCCAGGCCTCGCCCGGGTTCGCGCCGAGCACCCGGGCGATACGGCGGCCGAGACCGACCGGGGAGTCGCAGATGCCGATGACCCGCTCGCCCAGATGACGCGACATGGCCTCGGTGACCAGGCCCGCGGGGTTGGTGAAGTTGATGACCCAGGCGTCCGGGGCCAGCCGGGCCACCCGGCGGGCGATGTCGACGGCGACGGGCACCGTGCGCAGGCCGTACGCGATCCCGCCCGCGCCGACCGTCTCCTGGCCGAGGACACCGTGCGCGAGCGCCACCCGTTCGTCGTCCGCGCGGCCCTGGAGACCGCCGACGCGGATCGCGGAGAACACGAAGTCGGCGCCCCGCAGGGCCTCGTCGAGGTCGGTCGTGGCGATCACCTCGGGCGCGTCCGGCACCCCGGCGGCCTGCTCGGCCAGCACCCGGGTGACGGCGGTCAGCCGTGCGGGGTCCAGGTCGTGCAGCACGACCCGGGTGACCCGGCCCTCGGCCCGGTCGCCGAGCAGCGCCCCGTACACCAGCGGCACACGGAATCCGCCGCCGCCCAGAATCGTCAGCCTCACGCTGCTTCCGCCCTTCCTGTCCGGACCACCCGCGCACCGGCCCCGCCGAGAGGACCCGGGGTGGCATGACGTGAACGCTAATCGGCGTCTCGGTCCGCCCTCGCACGCCACCCTGACCACGCGGGACGGGGCGGGCGACAAGGACGGCCAGCGGGGAGTCCGTCGGCCTCCCCCGACCGCCGGATCCACGGCCACCGGGCTGCCATCGAGGCCACCCCGCATCTTCAGGGCGGGTTCATCCGGGAGTCCCGGGGCCACGGAAGGGTGCGTCGCGTGAGCGACGGAAGACCTGCCCACCGCACACCGGACCCGGGGCCGCTGTCCGGGCCCCGGGAAGTCGTGGTGCCGGCGCGGGTGATGCCCGCCCCGGTGTGGATCGGATCGTTCCGGCACGAGGGCATCGTCCTCGGCAACCGGCAGCGCACCCGGGACCTCGCCTGGCTGGCGGGCACCTGGGAGCTGGCCGCGGCCGACGGCCGGACCCTGACCGGGCCGGCCCCGCTGCCCGCGCTGCGGCCGGGCGAGACGGCCGCCGTGCCGTTGCCGTTCGCACTGCCGCGCGACGGCGGCGAGATCTGGCTGACGCTGCGGGTGGCCACGGCCGAGGACCTGCCGTGGGCGCCCCGCGGCACCGAGGTGTGCGCACCCCGGCTGCGGCTGCTCCCGGCGCCGTGGCGAGCTCTCCACGGCGCACCCGCGGGTGCGCCGCCCGCCCCTGAACCGGGCGGGGCCGCACTGGCCGGTACCGGTCGGCCCGGCTTCCCCAGGGCCCTCGCGCTGCTCGGCGCCACCGGAACCCGTACGGGCCCCGTCGCGCCTGCCGTGCTGACGCGCTGAGGCGCACAAGGCGGGCGGCGGGTCCGGTCCTCGTGGACGTCGTACGCTGAGCCGCCCGCCCCGTTCCCGTCGACGCGCAGGAGCCATGGATGCGTACGCTGCACCCCGACCCGGGCCGTCGGCCGCACTGGCCGGGCCCGCCGCCGCGAGGGCCGGGCGGAGACGGCCGGCCGTGACCGGCGCCCGCTCCGCACCCGACCGTCTGCTGGCGGTGCTCGCCGCGTTCGACCACGAGCATCCCGCGCTGTCCCTCACCGACATCAGCCGACGGGCCGGACTGACGCTGACCACGGCCCACCGGCTGGTGGGGGCGCTCACCGCGTGGGGCGCGCTGGAGCGCGACGGGACGGGTGCGTACCACGTGGGGCTCAGGCTCTGGGAGGTCGCCGCCCTCGCCCCGCGTGGGCTCGCGCTGCGCCAGGTCGCGCTGCCGTACCTGGAGGACCTGTACGAGGCGACGCACGAGAACGTGCAGCTGGCGGTGCGGGACGGAGCGGACGTCGTCTACATCGAGTGGCTCTCCGGGCACTCCTCGGTCGGCGTGCACATCCGGGTCGGCGCGCGCTGGCCGCTGCACGCCACCGGGGTCGGACTCGCGCTGCTGGCCCATGGCGAACCGGAGTTCCAGGAGGCCTACTGCGCGGGCCCGTTGGCGTCCTTCACGCCCCACACCCTCACGGATCCGGCGCGCCTGCGCCGCGAACTGGCCGAAGTCCGCCGCACCGGAGTCGCGGTGAGCAGTCGTCAGGTCACCGACGACGCGCTGTCGGTGGCGGCCGCGATACGCGGACCGGACGGCGCGGTGCTCGCCGCCGTCTCGGTCGTCGTGCCCCACGTCCAGGCCCAGATACCGGAGTTGGTGCCGGCGGTGCGCCTCGCGGCGCGCGGCATCTCGCGGGCACTGGGCTGGCGCCCCACCCCGGCGGCCGGAGCCCGCGGCGGTCACTGGGCGTAGGTCAGCTGATCCCGGTACCCGGTGACACGGACCTTCTTGCCCGAGGGCGGGACCACGGCCATGGCCATCACCGAGTCGATACGGGTGAGGTTCAGGATCGTGGTCCGGCCGTCGAAGTAGATCTTGGTGACGACGGGCAGGTCGGTGAGGTGCAGGTCGTTGCCGCCGCACTCGGCCTTGCCCCAGTTCTTGTAGCGGTAGCCGAAGTCGTAGAGGACCAGCGCGCCGCCGTCCTTCGTCCGCACACCGTAAGCCGTGTCGGCGCCGCCGGCCCCGGCCTCGTACTCGCCGTCGACGCAGTGGTCCTTGAAGGACGCGCGGTTGGCGTAGGCCTTCTTCCAGGCCTTGACGGAGTCGGTCTCGGCGAAGGTGGCGGCGGCCTTCTTCCCGCCGGTCACATAGAAGTCCTGGGAGAGCGCGACCAGGTCGCCGGCCTTCACCGACCCCACCTTGTCGGCCGTCGCGACCGGGGAGGCGAATCCGTCGCCGTCCTCGGCGACGGCCGGCAGCGCGCCGGTGATCTCGCCCACGGCGACCGCCTTCCAGGCCTTGCCGCTCTTGGCCTCGTCGTCGACGACCTGCTTGAAGGCCAGCAGTCGACGGCGGCCCTCGGCGATGCCCTCGCCGGTGATCCGGGTGTCCACCAGGAAGAAGTCGGCCGACCCCTTGGGCGGGATGTAGAAACGGGCGCCCTCGACCGGGTAGGAGAAGGGCTTCTCCGACTCCGTCTGCTCCTTCTTCGTCCAGGCCGGGTACTGGTGGAAGGACGCCTTGCTCTGCCCCAGCAGCGCGCCGCTCTCCACGGTGGCGGTCTTCTCGCCGTCCTGCGTGGTGTTGGCGGCGTTGTTGACCTCGGCGTAGTTCCGCAGCACGGTCTTCGCGTCCGCGAGCGGGATCACCCCGCCGGTGTCGCCGCCGCCCTTGCTCTGGGACGATCCGTCGGCCCCGCCCGAGCCCGAACAGGCGCCGAGGGCGAAGGCGCAGACGGCGGCGCAGACGGGCAGCAGACGGTTACGGCGCAGACTCATGATTCCCCTGTCGTGGTCCGGGCGTGCTCACGACAGGTTAGCGAGTGCACATCCTCACCGAAATCTCAGGTCCCGGGCGGGGATTCAAAGCCCGTACCCAGGTGGCGGTCGCAGGATGCACGCGCATACGTGGACATCTCAGGAGGGCGAACCGTGGGCGTCTCGCACATATCCAACCGGTCCGGGCAGTGGCCGCAGGGGTGGACCCGGCGCGGGGTCCTCGGGGCCCTCGGCGCGGTGTCGGGCGGGGCGCTGACCGGGTGCAGCAGCGCGTCGGCGGACGCCTCGCAGGAAGCGGCGACAACGGCGGCCGCGACCGTGAAGGCCGCCGCGACGAAGCAGCCGGCCGTCTCGGTCACGCCCGCCGACGGCACCAGGAAGGCCGCGTTCACCAGTCCGGTCGAGGTCACCGTGACCGACGGCACCCTCACCTCCGTGACGGTCACCGGCAACGACGGCTCCACCCTGGAGGGTTCGCTCAACGACGCGAAGACCCGGTGGACCTCGGCGCGGAACCCGTACTCGGGCACCAAGTACACGGTCTCGGCGCAGGTGGCGGGCGCCGCCGCGCACAGCGCGACCTTCACCACGAAGTCGCCCGGCGAGACGTTCGTCGGCTACTACACGCCCGAGGCGGACTCCACCTCCGGCGTCGGCATGCCCGTGTCCCTGACGTTCACCCACGCGGTCGCGGACCGGGCCGCCGTGGAGCGGGCCGTCACGGTGACCGCCGAGCCCGCCGTGGAGGTGGTCGGCCACTGGTTCAGCGACACCCGGCTCGACTTCCGGCCCGAGACGTACTGGGCGCCCGGCACGAAGATCACGCTCGGTCTGCGGCTCAAGGACGTCGAGGGCAGGGACGGCGTCTACGGCGTCCAGTCGAAGGACGTCGTCCTCCACATCGGCCGCGAGCAGATCACCACGGTCGACCTCGCCACCAAGCGGATGACGGTGAAGCGGGACGGAGCGACCCTCGCCACCTATCCCGTCTCCGGCGGCAGTGCCGAACACACCACCTGGTCCGGGATCATGGTGATCAGCGAGCGGTTCCGGCAGACCCGTATGGAGTCCTCGACGGTCGGCCTCGGTGACGAGTACGACATCGCGGACGTCCCGCACGCCCAGCGCCTGACCACGTCCGGCACCTTCATCCACGGCAACTACTGGGCCTCCACCTCGGTGTTCGGCAGTCAGAACACCAGTCACGGCTGCGTCGGCCTGCACGACGCCAAGGGCGCGGGCGATCCCGCCGTCGCGGGATACAAGTTCTACGAGAGCTCGATGCTCGGCGACGTCGTGATCGTGAAGAACTCCGGCGAGAAGACCGTCGACCCGGCCAACGGCCTCAACGGCTGGAATCTGTCCTGGGCGGACTGGAAGGCCGGGAGCGCGCTCTGACACCGGTAGGCGGCAGCGGCGGCCCACGGCCGCCCGCGTCTGTACGGCGACTTCGGGACGCCCAACTGCCGTACCGACACGACACATTCATGCATTCATAGGGTTAACTCACCTGCCCCGTAAGGATTTTCTCGGTTTCACCTCTTGACGACGGACGTGCCAGGGAGCACATTGGCCGCACTTTGAGAGCGCTCTCAAGAACCTTGGGAGCGCTCCCGGCCACCCGACACCCGCGCACCCCACTCCGTACCGAGAGGCCCCCCCCATGAGCGAAACCTCCGGCATGCCCGGAAGACGGCGCCCCGTCCGGCGCGCCCTCGTCGCCGTCCTCGGCACCCTCGGCCTGGCGGCGATGGCCGCCACCGCCGCCACCCTGCCCGCCAACGCCTCCGCCCCCGGCGCCCCGTCGGGCTGGACCCAGGTCTTCCTCGACGACTTCAACGGAACCGCGGGAACCGGGGTCAACACAGCCAACTGGCAGTACGACACCGGCACTTCGTACCCCGGCGGCGCCGCCAACTGGGGCACCGGCGAGGTCGAGACGATGACGTCGAGCACCAGCAACGTCTCGCTCGACGGCAGCGGCAACCTGCGCATCACCCCGCTGCGCGACTCCGCCGGACGCTGGACCTCGGGCCGCATCGAGACCACGCGGACCGACTTCCAGCCCCCGGCCGGCGGCAAGCTGCGCGTCGAGGCCCGCATCCAGATGCCCAACGTCACCGGCACCGCGGCCGAGGGCTACTGGCCCGCGTTCTGGGCGCTCGGCTCGCCCTACCGGGGCAACTACCAGAACTGGCCGTCCGTCGGCGAGCTGGACATCATGGAGAACGTCCAGGGCCTGAACAAGGTCTGGGCCACGATGCACTGCGGCACCAACCCGGGCGGCCCGTGCAACGAGACCACGGGTATCGGCAACTCCATCGCCTGTCCGAACACGACCTGCCAGTCGGGCTTCCACACCTACACCATGGAGTGGGACCGCTCGGTGAGCCCCGAGGCGATCCGCTTCTACGTCGACGGCGTCAACTACCACACCGTCACGGCCAGTCAGGTCGACGCGACGACGTGGGCCAACGCCACCAACCACGGCTACTTCGTCATCCTGAACGTGGCGATGGGCGGCGGCTTCCCCGACGCGTTCGGCGGCGGGCTCGACAACGACACCGAGCCCGGCCACCCGATGGTCGTGGACTAT
Source organism: Streptomyces adustus (assembly GCF_009377175.1). Lineage (GTDB taxonomy): Bacteria > Actinomycetota > Actinomycetes > Streptomycetales > Streptomycetaceae > Streptomyces > Streptomyces adustus. Next base: position 684 of record NZ_VJZD01000352.1, on the reverse strand, counting down.
GTGCAGGTGCTCCAGTCGGCGGGCAGTGGGAGCGGTACCACGCCTCCGCCGACCGGCAACCGTGACGCCTACAGCGCCGTCCAGGCCGAGTCCTACGACAGCCAGTCCGGTGTCGTCGCCGAGACCACGACCGACACCGGCGGCGGCCAGGACATCGGTTCGCTCGCCAACGGCGACTGGGCGCTGTACAAGGGCGTCAACTTCGGTTCGACGGCGGCCACCCAGTTCAACGCCCGGGTCGCCAGCGGCGCCGCCTCGGGCGTCAGCGGCCTGGTCGAGGTGCGCCTGGACAGCCGTACCAGCACCCCGGTCGGCAGCTTCGCGCTGGCCAACACGGGCGGCTGGCAGTCCTGGCGGACGATTCCTGCGAACATCAGTTCGATAACCGGCACCCACGACGTGTACCTGACCTTCACCAGCGGCCAGCCCGCCGACTTCGTGAACGTCAACTGGTTCAACTTCGGGCACTGAGGTTCCCCGACCGACCGCCGGCGGCGCCGGGCGACCCGACCCGCACCACCGGGTCCCGAGCCCGGCGCCGTCGGTTCCGTTACCGGGTCGGTTCGGCAACGAATCGGATGGCCGCCGCGAAGACACTGCGCGAAGGCGCATACTGGGGAGCGATGACAAAACCAGCCGCACCGAAGCGTCGTTTGCCCACCAGCCCCTTCAAAGCCCCGGTAC
>NZ_VJZD01000351.1 GCF_009377175.1 Streptomyces adustus | reverse complement strand
CGCCCAAGCCCTAGACCGGCACGCCCGCCGACTCCTCCACCTCCAGCAGCGAGGCGCTGCGGCGCTCCTCGTCGAACGCCCGGCGCCCGCCGCGCAGCCCGAACAGCCGCTTGGCGATGGCGATGTAGAGGACGGCGAGGATGTTGAGGACGAGCGTGGAGATCTTCAACCAGCTGACGTGCTCGGTGAGTTCGTAGATCTCCAACGGGAGGAAGGCTGCCGTGGCGACCACGGTCAGGTACTCCGCCCAGCGTTTGGCGTACCAGAGGCCGACCGCCTCGACGAGCTCGACCAGCGCGTAGACCAGCAGCAGTCCGGCCACCAGCAGCAGGGTGGACTGCTTGTAGCCGAACGTCTTCTGGATGGTGCCGACCACGGGCGAGTGGTCGAGGTCGTAGTGGAAGTGCCGGAAGACCGGCCGGAAGACGTCGAGGTACTCGTCGAAGAGCCGGCGCACCGCGTACCGGCTGTTGCTGAACTTCCACACGGCCGCGGCGACCAGCACGATGAACACCCCGCGCACGGCCCGCTCGACGGCGAGGAAGCGCAGGATGAACAGGTCGCGCAGCACCTTGCCGCGCGGGACGAGGGGCGCCCGGTCCGCGGGGCCCGAGCCGTGCGGCTCGCCCAGCACGTAGTCGCCGCAGCGCAGACAGCGCCAGACCTCGCCGAGGGCGGTGTCCGCGCGCAGCCGCACCCGCAGCCGGGGGTCCTCCGGCGCGTACGTCACATGGCCGCGCCGAGCGCACGTCCGTCGGTCCCAGTCGATCTTCATCCCCCGTGCCTCCACTGTGCGTGCCACGCCGGTCGTCGGCGCGGCACGCTAGTGGAGATCGTTAAGAAGAAGGTAAGAATCGGGTCAGCGCGCCCCGGCGTCCGCGCGCTCCGGCTCCTTGTCGGCGCCGGCCCGCTCCGACTTCTCCTCGGCGCCGGCCTGCTCCGGCCCCTTCTCCGCGCCGGTCCGCCCCGGCTCCTTCGGGGCGTCGGCCTGCTTCGGCTTCTCCTCCGTGGCCGCCGCCTTCCCCGCCGTCCGCTCCCCCGCGGACCCCTGCGTGGGCTCCTCCGCGGCCGGTGCCGCCTTCGTCCTGCCCGGGAGCAGCGCCGCCACCAGGACCGTGCCGACCCCCAGGACCACCGCGCCGATCAGGCTGGTGTGGGCCACCGCGTCGGCGAAGGACGAACCGACCGCGTCCGCCATCCGCCCGGCGCCCTGGGCGAGTTGCTCCGCCTGCGCCTTCAACTGGGCGGCCTGCTGCGGATCACCGGCCTGCGCCGCCTGGGCGGCGAGGGCGTGTGCCTTGTCCCCGATGCCCTGCGCGACCGCGTACCCCGCGCCCACCGAGTCCTGGGCGGTGGCGAGGGCGTCCGCCGGGAGCCCGGCACCGGCCGTGGCGTCCGCCAGGTGGTCCGAGTACGAGGTGGCCAGCAGCGAACCGAGGATGGCGATGCCGAGCGAGCCGCCGAGCTCCAGCGAGGTGTCGTTCACCGCGCCGCCGACGCCCAGCTCGGACTCCGGGAAGGCGCCCATGATCGCGTCCGTGCAGGGCGAGAGGGCGAGCCCGATCGCGAGGCCGAGGACGACGAGCGGGGCGACGAAGTCGCCGTAGTCCGAGCCTGCGTCCACCTGCGTGAGCAGGGCGAGGGCGGCCGTGCCGCCGACCATGCCCGCGCTCACCGTCCACTTCATGCCGACCCGCGGGGTGAGGTAACCCGTCAGCGCCGACCCGACGAACACGGCACCGGCGAGCGGCAGCATGCGCGTCCCGGTCTCCAGGGCGTCGTAGCCGAGGACGAACTGGAGGTGCTGGGTGAGGTAGTAGAAGGCACCGAAGACGGCCAGGAAGAACAGGGCCACCGCGAGGTTGGAGCCCGCGAAGCGGCGGTCGGCGAAGCGCCGCACGTCCAGGACCGGGCGCGGGTGGCGCAGCTCCCACAGGACGAAGGCGAGCAGGCCCGCACCGGCCGCCACCGCGGCCGTGACCGCCTTGGCGCCCCAGCCGAAGTGCGGCCCCTCGATGATCATGTAGACGAGGGAGCCGATCCACACCACCGACAGCAGACCGCCGACGTAGTCGATGCGGCTGTGGTGCGCGGCCTTCGACGGCGGTACGAGGACGAAGGCGCCGACGATCGCCACGGCGGCGATCGGCACGTTGATCAGGAACGTGGAGGACCAGCCGTGGTCCGCCAGCAGCGCCCCGGCGACCAGCGGGCCGGCCGCGATGGCGAGGCCCGCGGTGGCGGTCCACAGGGTGATCGCCTTGGCGCGTTCGGCGCGCGGGAAGGTCGCGGCGAGCAGGGACAGCGTGGCGGGCATGATCAGTGCCGCGCCGACGCCCATGACCGCGCGGGCCGCGATGACCCCGGTGGCGCTGTCGACGAGCGAGCCCGCGACGGCGCCGCCGCCGAAGACGAGCAGCCCGAGGACGAGCGCCCCGCGCCGGCTGTACTTGTCGCCGATCGCGCCGAGCAGCAGCATCAGCGCGGCGTACGGGACGGTGTAGCCGTCGATGACCCACTGGAGGTCGGCGCTGGACAGGCCCAGGTCCTGGGTCATGTCGGGCGCGGCCACGGTGAGGGCGGTGTTCGCCATCACGATGATCAGCAGGCTGAGACAGAGCACCAGAAGCGCCCACCAGCGCCGGCGGTAGGGGCCCGCCATCCTTTCGACCGGTTCGGTCATGACGAGTCGCATGGGCGGGGTCGCCTTCCTCTTCCACTACGCGGCATCGAATTGCACAGCAGAGTGCAATTGCACAACGATGTGCAATCTACGACGCTGCACACCTCTGTGCAAGTCGGCGGGAGTGCAGAATGGCTGACATGACCACGGGTAACACCAGTCGCGCCGACGCCAACCGCCGCCGCATCCTCGATGTCGCGCTGGCCGAGCTGCTGCGCGACCCCGACGCGTCCATGGACCAGATCGCGCGCGCCGCGGGCGTCGTACGACGGACGGTGTACGGGCACTTCCCCAGCCGTGAGGCGCTGATCAGCACGCTCGTCGACGGTGCGGTGGAGGCGGTGGAGGCCGCGTTCGCGGCCGGCCGCGACGGTACCGACGACCCGGTGCAGGCACTGGCCCGCTCGACCCTCGTGGTCTGGGAGGTCGCCGACCGCTATCGCATCCTGGTCGCGCTGGCCCAGCGCAGCGTCACCGTGCAGGGCATCCGCGAACGGCTCGCCCCGGTCCGCGAGTCCTGTGCCGAGGTGCTCCGGCACGGGCTGGACCAGGGGGTCTTCACCTCCCCGCTGCCACCGGCGGCCCTGGCCTACGTGCACGAGCAGATGCTGTTCGCGCTGATGGAGGCCGTGAACGACGGCCTGCTGAGAACGGAGGAGGCGGGCCGCTCCGCCGCGGTCACGATCCTGACCACGGCGGGCGTACCCGCCTCTCTTGCCGCCGCGCTGGTGACAGGACTCGGCGAGGAGTCCGGCGCCCGGAAGGGGTGATCCGGGCCAGGCCCTGTCCGACAATTCCCGTCGTCCGCCCGGAGGCAGGCGGGAATTGTCGGACAGGGCCTGGGCCCGGTGACCGGAGGTCCGGCCGGTTCAGGCCGGGCCGGACCTCCGGAGTGCGCGCCCTCCTGGACGCCGTCGGGGGGATCAGGCCGTGGCCGGTTCCCGTTCGCCGTCCCCGCGCTGTCCGGGCACGTCCGTGCCGGCCGGGACGGTGTCGTTCTCGTCCAGCAGCGTCCGCTCGTCGAACGGCAGGTCACCGGCGAGCACCCGCTGGACGCGGTCCCGGTCGATCTCCTTCGTCCAGGTGCCGACCAGCACGGTGGCGACGGCGTTGCCCGCGAAGTTCGTCAGGGCCCGGGCCTCGCTCATGAAGCGGTCGATGCCGACGATCAGGCCGACCCCGTCCACCAGTGCGGGCTTGTGCGACTGGAGGCCGCCGGCCAGCGTGGCCAGACCGGCGCCGCTGACGCCCGCCGCGCCCTTGGAGGCGAGCAGCAGGAACAGCAGCAGCGGGATCTGCTCGCCGATCGACATCGGCGTACCCAGGGCGTCGGCGATGTACAGCGACGCCATGGTCATGTAGATCATCGTGCCGTCGAGGTTGAACGAGTAGCCGGTCGGGACCGTGATGCCGACCACCGGCTTGCTGATGCCCAGGTGCTCCATCTTCGCGATCAACCGCGGCAGCGCGGACTCGGAGGAGGAGGTGGACAGGATCAGCAGGAACTCGCGGGCCAGGTACTTGAACAGGCTGAAGACGTTCAGACCGGCGACGACCCGCAGCAGCGCGCCGAGCACCACGAAGACGAACAGGAAGCAGGTGACGTAGAAGCCGAGCATCAGCACGGCGAGGCTCTTGAGCGCGTCCAGGCCCGCCGAGCCGACGACCGCCGCGATGGCGCCGAAGGCACCGATCGGCGCCGCCCACATCACCATGGCGAGGATGCGGAAGACGAGCCGCTGGATGTGCTCGACACCGCGCAGCACGGGCTGTCCGGCGGAGCCCATCGCCTGGAGCGCGAAACCGGCGAGCAGGGCGACCAGGAGCGTCTGGAGCACCTGCCCCTCGGTGAAGGCGGAGACGAAGGTGACCGGGATGATCGACAGGACGAACTCGACCGGCGGCAGCGCCTCGTCGGACACCTGGCCGTGCCCGCTCGCCTTGATCGCGTCCGTCAGGTGCAGCCCGTCGCCCGGGTGCAGGACGTTCCCGACGAGCAGGCCGATGGCGAGCGCGACCAGCGACATCACCAGGAAGTAGCCGAGCGCGATACCGCCGACGGCGCCGACCTTCGCGGCCTTGCGCACCGAGCCGATGCCCAGCACGATCGTGCAGAAGATGATCGGCGAGATCATCATCTTGATCAGGTTCACGAAGCCGGTGCCCAGCGGCTTGAGCTCGACCGCGAAGTCGGGGGCGGCCAGGCCCACGACGATGCCGAGGGCGACCGCGGCGATCACCGCGAGATAGAGATAGTGGGTGCGGTCCCGCTTCACGGCGGGTGCGGCAGGTGCCGTATCGGGGGTGCTGGCGGCCACGGCTGCCCTCCTTGACGTCTTCGTCGGCATCACCGGCGTGCGGCTCACGTCCGGTCGATCCCCGGAGCGGCGCGCGCCCGGGGGATCGGGGCGCTCCCGGGGGATCGGGGGAATGCCGTGACTATCCACCGCCCTGTGAGGGCGGTCACCCTTCCGTTCATTGAGTTCACACTCGACGCGCCAGGCACACTGACGGAATGCGTATATCCCTCCCGCGGCCCCGCAGCCTGGCCGGCCAGCTCTTCGCGATGCAGGCCGTGCTGATCGCGGTCGTGGTCGCCGGGTACGCGCTGTTCACCTGGATCAGCGACCGCGGCCAGGCCGAGGAGGCGGCCGGACGCCAGGCCACGGCGGTGGCCGGCTCGGTCGCCGACGCGCCCTCGGTGCGCGCGGCCGTCCTCGGCCCCGACCCCAGGGCCCAGCTCCAGCCGTACGCGCTGCGGGTCATGCGCGACACCGGGGTCGACTTCGTGACGATCATGGATCCGCGGGGCATCCGCTGGACCCACCCCGACGAGGACCAGATAGGCCTGCGCTTTCGCGGCAACACCGCCCGCGCGCTGAAGGGCGAGTCCTTCACCGAGACCTACACCGGCACCCTGGGCCCCTCGGTCCGCGCGGTCACCCCCATCGAGGACGAGGACAAGCGGATCATCGGACTGGTCAGCGCGGGGATCAAGGTCGAGGCGATCAGCGCCCGCGTCCAGGACCAGGTCACCGCGCTGCTCGGGGTCGCCGCGGGGGCGCTCGCGCTCGGCGCGATCGGCACGTACGTCATCAACGCCCAACTGCGCCGCCACACCCACGGCATGAACGCGGCCGAGCTCAGCCGGATGCACGACTACCACCAGGCCGCCCTGCACGCCGTGCGCGAGGGCCTGCTGATGCTGGACGGCGCGTACCGGGTGGCGCTGATCAACGACGGCGGGCAGGAGCTGCTCGGCGTGTCGGGCGAGGCGGTGGGCCGGTCGGTGGCCGACCTGGGCCTGCCCGCGCCGCTGACCGGGGCGCTGCTGGCGTCGGAGCCGAGGGTGGACGAGGTGCATCTGACCGCACGCAGGGTGCTGGTGGTCAACACCTCGCCGGTGTCCGGCGGCGAGCGCCGCGGCACGGTGGTCACCCTGCGCGATGTCACCGAGCTCCAGTCCCTGATGGGCGAGCTGGACTCCGAGCGCGGCTTCAGCCAGGCGCTGCGCTCGCAGGCGCACGAGGCTGCCAACCGGCTGCACACGGTCGTGTCCCTCATCGAGCTGGGCCGGGCGCAGGAGGCCGTGGAGTTCGCGACGGCCGAACTGGAACTGGCCCAGGCACTCACCGACCAGGTCGTGGCGGCGGTGAGCGAACCGGTGCTGGCGGCGCTGCTGCTGGGCAAGACGGCGCAGGCGCACGAGCGGGGCGTGGAACTGACGGTGTCGCGGGACGGCGGCCTCGACGACGGACTGCTGCCGCGGACCCTGCCCGCGCGGGATCTGGTGACCATCCTCGGCAACCTCGTCGACAACGCCGTGGACGCGGCGCAGGGCAGCACTCCCGCACGGGTGACGGTCACGGTGCGCGGCGACGCTCGGGAACTGGTGCTGTGCGTCTCGGACACGGGGGCGGGAGTGGATCCGGCCCACGCGGAACTGGTCTTCCGGCGCGGGTTCTCCACGAAGCCGTCCGGCCCGCAGGGCCGCGGCCTGGGCCTGGCCCTCGTACAGCAGGCGGTGACCCGGCACGAGGGGTCGCTGTCGGTGGCGGAGGCCGACGGGGGCGGGGCGCGGTTCGTGGTGCGGCTGCCGCTGCGCACGAGCGCGGGAGCGGACGCCGCCCTCGTCGGCGGCCCGGCCTCCGGGGGCGACGCGTGAGCGCCGGTCAGCCCATCCGGGTCCTCGTCGTGGAGGACGACCCCGTCGCGGCGGACGCGCATGTGATGTACGTGGGCCGGGTGCCGGGGTTCGTCGCCGTCGGCCAGGCGCGCACGGGCGCCGAGGCCCGGCGGCTGCTGGACCGCACGGCGGTGGACCTGCTGCTTCTGGACCTGCATCTGCCGGACGCGCACGGTCTGCAACTCGCCCGGTCCCTGCGTGCGGCCGGCTACCACGGCGACGTCATCGCGGTGACGTCGGCCCGCGATCTGGCGGTGGTGCGCGAGGGCGTGTCGCTCGGGGTCGTGCAGTACGTCCTGAAGCCGTTCACCTTCGCGACCCTGCGCGACCGGCTGGTGCGGTACGCGGAGTTCCGGGGCGCGGCGGGCGAGGCGAGCGGCCAGGACGAGGTCGACCGGGCCCTCGCCGCACTGCGGGCCCCGGCTCCGGCGGCCCTGCCGAAGGGCCTGAGCGGGCCGACCCTGGAGCGGGTGACGACGGCACTGCGCGAGGCCGCCGAGGGACACACCGCGGCGGGCGTCGCCCAGTCCGTGGGGATCTCACGGATCACGGCCCGGCGCTATCTGGAGCACCTGGTGGAGGCGGGCCGGGCCGAACGCAGACCGCTGTACGGGCAGGTGGGCCGCCCCGAGCTGGTCTACCGCTGGGTCCCGGGACCGGACCGGGGACGGTAGGACAGGTCAGGCCGCTCCCGCCCGCCCGCGCCACGGTCGAACACCGGGACCGCCGAACAGCCCCTCCCCGAAGCGAAGCAG
>NZ_VJZD01000350.1 GCF_009377175.1 Streptomyces adustus | reverse complement strand
GTTCCACTCCTCTCCCCACCCGCCCGTCGTGCCCACCGGCTGAGGTTGCGTTTCCCTGATGTCGAGTCACCACACCGCGCCCGCGCGGGAACCAGCACGGCTACCGTCGTACTTCTACGCTTTTCGGTACGAGGTCGAGGGGGCGTACGCGAGATGAGCCTCGGGGACGATCAGAGCTACGGCGACACCGCACGCGGCGGTGCCGGCGACGGCTACGGCGGCACCGGCCAGACCCGCACCCGCCTGCCCGACGGCGACCCCTACGGGGGCGCCCGACGCGGCGGCCGCTCGTCCACGCGGAGCCTGGTCACGGTGGTCGGCGTGGTCGTCCTGCTCATCGCGGCGATCGCCTTCGCCAACCGTGGAGGAGACGATTCCGCATCCGCGGACGGCACCAGATCCACGGGCGCTGGCGAAAACAAGCCGAAGACGTCGACCACCGCGGCCAGCGGGACAAAACCGGTGGAGACGAAGACGGACGGGATCCCGAGCGGGTTCGCCGACACCTCGCAGGGCGCGCAGTCGGCCGCCGCGAACTACGCGGTCGCGCTCGGCTCGACCGGCATGTTCCAGCAGGACAGCCGACACGCGCTCCTCGACGCCCTCTACACGCCCGCGGCCGCCACCCGCCTGCGGACCCCGATGGACCGGGCCTACTCCGCCGACTTCCTGGGCAAGCTCGGGCTCGACGCCGAGGGCAAGGCACCGGAGGGCAGCACGTTCGTCTCCCGGGTGGTCCCGGTGGGCACGACGGTCCGGTCGTACGCCGACACCACCGCCAAGGTCTCGGTCTGGTACCTGGGACTCATCGGGATGTCGGGCGACACCTCGACCGACCCCGTCACCTCCACCTGGAAGACCTGGACGTTCGAACTGCAATGGTCGAGCGACGACTGGAAGATCACTGCTGACTCCCAGCAGGACGGCCCCGCCCCCGTCCCGGGCGACGACCGGGCCGCCGGCTCCGACGAGATCAGCAAGGCCATCGAGGAGTACGGAGGGTTCACGTATGCCCGGTAACCCGCACCGCGTGCTCAGGCTCGCCACAGTCGTCACCGCCGTACAGACGTCGGCCGTGCTGCTGGCGACGCGCGCCGTCGCCGCGCCCACACCCAGCCCGTCGCCCTCGCCCTCGGCGTCCCCCTCGCCGTCCGGGAACAGCGACTGCGACCTCATCGTCGGCGAGGCCAAGAAGTACTGCGAACGCGGCAACGCCCCCTCCGGCACCACCCCCAGCACCACCGACACCCTCGACCCCCTCTCCTCCCTCGCCAAGGGCTGCGCCGACGCCGCGTCCTGGACCGTCGACAAGCTCAGCGAGGCCGTGCAGGACACCGCGAACGTCGACTTCACCAACCCCAAGTTCCTCCAGCAGTACGCGGTCGTCTTCGCCGCCTCGACCGTGCTGACGCTCCTGCTGTGGCTGCTGGCCGTCGCCAAGCGGGCGGTCCGCGGGGTCCCGCTGACCACCGCCATCGGGGAGGCCGTCGGCTTCCTCTGGCTCACCGTGCTGGCCTCCGCCTTCACCCCGCTGATCCTCTACACGGTCGTCTCCGCGACCGACGGCATCACCGACGTCCTGGCGAAGACCACCGGGAACCAGACCGACACGTTCTTCGGCAACTTCTCCGGCGCCCTCGCCAAGGGCGACAACATCGGCGGCGGCCCGATCATGCTGATCGTGGTGTCGCTGGTCTCCATCCTCGCCGCCGGCGTCCTGTGGCTGGAGCTGGTCATCCGGGCCGCGCTCCTCTACGTCGGCGCCCTGCTCGGCACCGTCGTCTACGCCGGCATGGTCGACAAGAACCTGTGGGGCCATGTGCGCCGCTGGGCCGGAATCATGATCGCCGTGATCCTGGTCAAACCGGTCATCGTCATCGTGCTCGGCCTGGCCGGCGCCCTCTCCACCGACGACGGCCCGGGCGCCTTCTCCGCCGTGGTCTCCGGACTCGCGATCATCCTGCTCGCCATCTTCGCCAGCGCGATGATCTACCGCTTCGTCCCCGGCTTCGGCGACGAGATCGCCAACTCCCGCAACAACCGGATCATGCAGGGCGCCGAGGGCAAGGCCGCCGCCGTCATCAGCTCCCCGGCGACCCTGGTCGCCCAGGGCATCAAGACGCACAGCACCCGAGCCGACAACAACGGCGGCGGCCAGTCCGGTTCCACCGGCCCCCGCCCGGCCAACCCCGTCTCGGGCGGAGTGGCGGCGCACGGCTCCCGCGCCCCGGGCGGATCCGTCCCCGCACCCGCGCCCCGCGCACCCAGCGCGATCAACACCCCGCACGCCGGCAACACACGGAACAACCGCACGGGAGGTGAAGGGCGTTGACGACCGATACCCACCTGTCCCATCCGATCACGCCCCGCCGTTCATATCTGATCGGCCGCGCCCGGCCGAACGCGATCATCGGCCGCAACCGCGAGTCCGGCGAGATCGCGCTCATCGTCGTCGGCGCGTTCCTCGGCATGATGTGCGGGCTCCTCGTCCCCCTGCTGCCCCTGCGCATCGTGCTGCTGTCCGGGTTCCCCATGCTCGCGCTGGCCGCGGTCTACGTGCCGTACAAACAGCGCACCTTCTACAAGTGGTTCGAGGTGAACCGCAGTTACAAGCGGACCCTGCGCCGGGGCACCGCCTACCGCTCCGCCGTCATGGAGGCGGGCACCCGCGCCGACGGGCGGGAGATCGAGATCGGCCCGCCGCCCGGCATCGGCCGCATCAGCTGGCTGGCCGCGCCCTTCGGCCCCGACGAGATCGCCGTGCTCCTGCACGCCGACCGCCGTACGGTCACCGCGGCGATCGAGATCGAGGGACCCGGCGTCGGCCTGCGCGACAGCGAGGACCAGGAAGCCCTCGTCGACCGCTTCGGCACCCTCCTGAAGCACGTGGCGAACGGCGACGGCTTCGTCACCCGCCTCCAGATGCTCGCCCGCACCCTCCCCGCCGACCCCGACGCCCACGCCAAGGACGTGGCCGTACGCGGCGACGAGAAGGTACCGGGATGGCTGGCACAGTCGTACGACCAACTCCAGTCGATGGTGTCCACCAGCAGCGAGCAGCACCGCGCCTACCTCGTCGCGTGTATGCACTTCACCCGTGAACTGGCGGCCGAGGCACAGGCCATGGCGCGCGCCGCCCGCCCCGCGGCCGGCCGCAAGCTGGACCGGGACGCCGGACTCGCCGTCGTCATGGCCCGCGAGCTCACCGACATCTGCTCCCGCCTCCAGGAAGCGGACATCCGGGTCCGCCAGCCGCTGGGTCAGGGCCGTCTCGCGTCCCTGATCCACTCCATGTACGACCCGGACCACCCGATCGACCACATCCAGGCGATGACCAAGCGCAACGCCTGGCCGGCCGAACTGGACGCCATGGAGCCCCAGTACCTCCAGGCGAAGACCCGCGAGTCCTCCACCCGCGCCCCCTGGTGCCACGCCACCGCCTGGGTCAAGGAGTGGCCGATGACCCCGGTCGGCGTCAACTTCCTGGCCCCGCTCCTGGTGCACACCCCGGACGTCATCCGCACGGTCGCCGTCACGATGGACCTCGAACCCACCGAGGTCGCCATCGAACGCATGCTGACGGAGAAGACGAACGACGAGGCGGAGGCCTCCCGCGCCGCCAAGATGAACCGCACCGTCGACCCGCGTGACGTGGCCGCCCACGGCCGCCTCGACCAGCGCGGAGAGGACCTCGCCAGCGGCGCGGCCGGCGTCAACCTGGTCGGCTACATCACCGTCTCCTCACGCAATCCCGAAGCACTGGCCCGCGACAAGCGCACGATAAGGGCCTCGGCCGGAAAGTCGTATCTGAAACTGGAGTGGTGCGACCGCGAGCACCACCGCGCCTTCGTGAACACCCTTCCTTTCGCCACCGGCATTCGGAGGTAGGACCTGATGCGGGATCCGCTGTCCGTCCTCACCGACGCCTTCACCTCCTTCCTCTTCGGAAAGGTGGAGACGACCCGGCTCCCGGTGCGCACCTCGACGGGCCAGGCCCAGGCGGTCTACCTGCCCACCGCCGCCCCCGGCCTCGGTGACTCCGGCGTCATCATCGGCCGCGAGGTCTACTCCGGGAAGGGCTACATCTACGACCCCTTCCAGCTCTACGGCCAGCAGCTGCCGGCCCCGCACTGGCTCGTCCTCGGCGAGTCCGGCAACGGCAAGTCGGCCCTGGAGAAGACGTACGTCCTACGCCAACTGCGCTTCCGCGACCGGCAGGTCGTCGTCCTGGACGCGCAGGGCGAGGACGGCGTGGGCGAATGGAACCTCATCGCCCAGCAGCTGGGAATAACCCCCATCCGTCTGGACCCGATGGCCGCCCTGGACCACGGCATCCGCCTCAACCCGCTCGACCCCTCGATCACCACCACGGGCCAACTGGCACTGCTGCGCACCATCATCGAGGTCGCCATGGGCCACGGCCTGGACGAACGCTCCGGCTTCGCCCTCAAGGTCGCCCACTCCTACGTCAACGAGACGATCCTCGACCGCCAGCCGGTCCTGACCGACATCGTGGAACAACTGCGCCACCCCGAACCGGAGTCGGCCGAGGCGATGAACGTCGCCATAGACGACGTACGGGCCTGGGGCCTGGACGTGGCCCTGGTCCTGGACCGCCTGGTCGACGGCGACCTGCGTGGCATGTTCGACGGCCCGACCACCGTGGGCATCGACCTGGACGCCCCGCTGATCGTCTTCGACCTCTCCCACATCGACCGCAACTCCATCGCGATGCCGATCCTGATGGCGATCGTCGGCGTCTGGCTGGAGCACACCTGGATCCGTCCCGACCGCAAGAAGCGCATCTTCCTGGTCGAGGAGGCCTGGCACATCATCAACAGCCCCTTCGTGGCCCAGCTGTTCCAGCGGCTGCTGAAGTTCGGGCGCCGACTCGGCCTGTCCTTCGTCGCGGTCGTCCACCATCTCTCCGACGTGGTGGACGGAGCGGCCGCGAAGGAGGCTGCGGCCATCCTCAAGATGGCCTCGACCAGGACGATCTACGCGCAGAAGGCCGACGAGGCCCGGGCCACCGGCCGGGTGCTCGGCCTGCCGCGCTGGGCCGTCGAGATCATCCCCACCCTCACCCCCGGCATCGCCGTCTGGGACGTCAACGGCAATGTCCAGGTGGTCAAACACCTGGTCACCGAGACGGAACGCCCGCTGGTCTTCACCGACCGCGCGATGACCGAGTCGTCCAGCGACCTGGTCCCGGACGACGACGTGCTGCGCGCCGCCGAACTGGAGGCGGAGGAGAGGGCGGCGGCCTTCATGGAACATCATCTGGGCGATCTGGACGGCTCGTCCGAGTCGACGGTGGCATAGAAGGGGTGTCCCTGGCATGAGACCGGACGAACGCCGCCCCGGCGCGGGCGGCATCCCCGACGGCCTGCTGGTAGGCATACTCGCTTTCCTGCTCGGCATGACCCTGCTGGTGTGGACGGCCACGGGTCTCGCCGGACTGTTCTCACACGGCGCGTGGCCCTCCGGCGTCACCTTCACCCGTACCCCCGTGGCCATGCGCCGGCTGATCGCCCAGCCGCACGACATGCCCGGCGCCTGGCCGGACGCCCCTCCGGGGGAGCTCTCCGGGTACGGCCTGTTCTGGGGCCTGTTCATCGGCCAGTTGATGGTCCTGTTCGTGCTGACCGTGTTCGTGATGGGGACGCTGGCCCGCTGGAGAGCGGGCCGGGCCGGAAGACGCGCGGCGGCCACGGACACCCCGGACCACCACGAGGTGCCGGTGCAGAGAAGCCCGTCACCGACGCCCGGCCCCAGCCACCGACCACCGTCGCCCACGGGTACGAGCGGACCGGTACCCACGCCGACGAGCGAACCCGCGTCGGCGGAGGGGACGCTACAGACCGCGCCCACACTGTCGTCCGTACCGTCGCCCGTACCGACGGCCCAGCTCCAGGAGCCCTCCACCGCCCTCTTCCCCGTGGAACGCACCGTCGGGTGGGATCCGTCCCGCCCGGAGGGCACGGTCGTCTACGCCGCTCCCGAAGCCCGTCGCGCCGCCGCGGCCCGGGCCGTGCGCGACGCGGAGGGCGCGGCCCTCGTCGTCACCTCGGATCCCGTCCTCTGGCACGACACCAAGGACGCCCGCGCCAAACTGGGCCCCGTCCACCTCTACGACCCCACGCATCTGTGCGACACCCCGGCCCGCCTGCACTGGTCGCCGACCACCGGCTGCGAGGACAAGCAGACCGCGGTGCACAGGGCCGCGGCCCTGCTAGCCCCCGTCCGGCCCGCCGCCAAGATCGACCAAGCCGTCAACGACACCGCCGAAACGCTCCTGCGCAGTTATCTGCACGCCGCCGCCATCGACGGCCGCACCGTTCGCCATGTCCACCGCTGGTCCCAGGGCACCCAGATCCAGGACGCGGTACGCATCCTCCGTACGAACCCCAAGGCGGCCCCCGGCGCCGCGGGCGAGCTGGAGGGCGCCCTCACCTCGTACCCCGAACGCCGTGACATCGCCCAGGAGCTGACCAGCCGTGCGCTCTCCGCGCTGTCCACGGTCAACATCCGCGAGGCCTGCGCCCCGAACCGAAGCGATGCGCTCGCCCTGGATTCCTTCGTCGACGAAGGGGGCACGCTTTATGTGGTCGGTGAATCCATCGAGGACCCCAGGACGCACCCTGGTGCGATGCCCCTCCTGACGGCCCTCGTCTCCAGCGTGGTCGAGCGTGGCCGGCGCATGGCCGAACGGTCATCCTCCGGTCGCCTCGACCCACCACTGACGCTCGTCCTGGACGACGTCGCCGCCGTGGCTCCGCTTCCCCAGCTGCCGGAGCTGCTGGCCACCGGAGCGGACCGGGGGCTTCCCGCCCTGGCCCTGCTCCGGTCCCGGGAACAAGCCCGCTCCCGCTGGCCGCACCAGGAACTCCCGACCTAGTTCAGTCACGTTCGAGGACGAACTCCAGCTCGGACTCCTCGGAAGCCGGCTCCAACGGCACGACGATCCCGCTCGGCACGAACCCGATCCTGCGGTAGAACCGCTGCGCCCGCCCGTTGTCCGGGTGCACGAGCAGCCGTATCCGCTCGACCCCGGCGCCCCACGCCCACTCCAGTCCGGCGTCGAAGAGCACCTCGGTGAGCCCGATCCCACGGAAGTCGTCCCGTACGAACACGGCGACCAGGTGCGCCTGCTTCCGCTCGACCGGAAAGCCCGCCCAGTCCTTCGAGCCCGCCTCCTCGACCAGCACGGTCACGGTGCCGACCCACTCGCCGTCCGGCCCCTCGGCGACGATCTGCTGAGCCTCGCTCGCGCCCTCCGAGGCACGCTCGGTCCGCTGCTGCCAGAAGGAATCCGGCTCCCGGACGGCGTCCTCGTAGGTCTGGAGGAAGGCGAGGTGCGCGATCGGGTCCTGAAGCGCGAGCAGCCGCAGCGCCTTGGCGGCCGGCCACTCATCGGCGCGTATGGATCGGATGACGTAGTTCATGCGCCACACCGTATCCGGAACGCAGAAAAGGCCCCCACCGATTTAACGGTGGAGGCCTTCTCCAAAATTTGTTCGGCGGCGTCCTACTCTCCCACAGGGTCCCCCCTGCAGTACCATCGGCGCTGTGAGGCTTAGCTTCCGGGTTCGGAATGTAACCGGGCGTTTCCCTCACGCTATAACCACCGAAACACTATG
>NZ_VJZD01000034.1 GCF_009377175.1 Streptomyces adustus | reverse complement strand
GCCCCGAGCCGCCCGGCCCGGCACGATCACTCGTGTGCGATGGCCGCCAGCACGTTCATCCGGGACGCGCGCAGGGCCGGCAGCAGGGCCGCCACGACGCCGACCACGGCCGAACCGATCACGACCGCGACGATCGTGCCCCACGGGATCGCCAGGGCCTTCATGCCCTGGAGCGCCAGCACCTGCTGCGTGCACACGCCCCACACCAGTCCCAGCGCGAGCCCCAGCACCGCCCCGAACACCGCGATCACCACCGACTCCAGCCGGATCATGCGGCGCAGCTGCCGCCGGGCCAGCCCGATCGCGCGCAGCAGACCGATCTCCCGGGTGCGCTCCACCACCGACAGGGCGAGGGTGTTGACCACGCCGAGCACCGCGATCACGATCGCGAGCCCGAGCAGCGCGTACACGAGATACAGCAGCACGGCGATCTGGTCGTGCACCAGCTTCTTGTAGTCCGCCTGGTCGCGCACCTGCACCTGCGGATACGGGTCGAGCGTCTTCTCCAGACGGGGCCGCAGCTGATCGGCACCGGTGCCGGTGGCCGCGTTCACGTACAGCGCGGAGTCCTGGCCGCCGGGGAGGTACTTCTCGACCGTGCCGAGGCCGAAGAACAGCCCGCCCTGCGTGCCGAACCCGCCGGACGACTCCTGGTCGGTGAGCGCGCCCACCTTCAACTCGGTCATGCGGTCGCCGGGGAACTCGACCGGGAGCACACTGCCCAGCCGTACGCCGTGTTCCTCGGCGAACTTCGCGTCCATGCCCATGGCGCCGTCCGCAAGCGCGGCCGCCGAGCCGCCCTCGGCGTACGTCACATGCGCGACCTCGTCCACCTGGGCGTCGTAACCCGCCGCGGTCGTCTCGACCCGCTTGCCGTCCGGCAGCCGTACCGCGACCGGCGCGAACCGCTGTCGTACGACGAGCCCGACGCCGTCGGTGGCGCGCACCCGGTCCGTGACCTCCCGGGAGAACGGCGTGTAGTTGCTGTTCTGGATCACGAAGTCGGCGCCCAGCGTCCGGTCGATCTGCTGGTCGAAGGAGCGGGACATGGAGGCGCTGGCCACCGACATCCCGCCGACCAGGGCGAGACCCACCATCAGCGCGGACGCCGTGGCGCCGGTACGACGGGGGTTGCGCAGGGCGTTGCGCTGGCTCATCCGGCCGACCGAGCCGAACAGGGCCGGGAAGGCCCCGCCGAGCACCCGGATCACCGGACGCACCAGCAACGGGCCCGCGATCACCGTGGCGACCAGGGTGAGGACGACGCCCAGGCCCAGCAGGGAGGCGGCCGAGGAGGTCTTCGTCGCCGCCGCGCACCCCGCCAGCGCGGCCGCGCCGAGCGCCCCGACCACCGAGCCCACCACCGCGCGCACCTTGAGCGGCCGCCCCACCCCGGCGATGTCGGCGTCGGCGAGGGCGGCCATCGGCGACACCCGGGCCGCCCGCCGGGCCGGGAGGTAGGCGGCCACGAAGGTGACCCCGACCCCGACGACGTACGACGCCACCGGCGTCGCCCAGCCGACGACCATCTCCGTGGTCTTCAGGTTCATGCCGAACGCGCTCATGAGCTTGATCAGCCCGGCTGCCAGCCCGATCCCGGCCGCCAGACCCAGTGTGGAGCCGACCAGGCCGAGCAGCACCGCCTCGGTGAGGACCGAGCGCCGCACCTGGCGCCGGTCGGCGCCGAGCGCGCGCAGCAGGCCCAGTTCGCGGGTGCGCTGGGCGATCAGCATCGAGAAGGTGTTGACGATCAGGAACACGCCGACCAGTACGGCGATCCCGGCGAAGCCGAGCATCACGTACTTGATCACGTCCAGGAATCCGCCGAGGTCGGCGGCGGCCGACTTGGCCTGCTCGTCGGCGGTGCGCACCTCGTAGGAACCGGCGCCGACCGCGGCGGTGACCCGGCGCTTGAGCTCGGTGTCGGTCACCCCCGGCGCCGCGTCCAGCGAGATGCTCGTCACCCGGTCGGCGGAGCCCAGCAGTTCGGTCCGGGCCACGGCGGGGTCCAGGAAGACCAGCGCCGCGCCCGGGTTGGTGGTGGTGAAGGTGGCGATGCCGACGATCTCGACCTTGAAGGTCCCGGGCTGGGCCAGCACGGTGAGCGTGTCGCCGATCCGTACGTGCTTCTTGTCCGCGGTGTCCGCGTCGAGGAGGGCCTCGCCGGCGCCGTGCGGGGCATGGCCGGAGGTCAGCTTCACCGGGCTGCGGTCGGTCGGGTTCCAGTCGTTGGCGATGGTGGGGGCGCCGGTGGTCGGCCCCACCGACTCGTTCCTGCTGTCGACGACCGTGATGTTCTCGACGCTCACGTCGGGGTGGACGGCCGCGACGCCGTCGACCGAGGCCACCCGGTCCGCGAGCGCGGCGGGCACCGTTTGCACCGCGCCGGTCGGCACGGACGACTTGAGGTCCTGCTTCGCCTCGATCGTCACATCGGCGGAGGTGGACGCGAACAGCCGGTCGAAGGTACGGGTGACGGTGTCGGAGAAGATCAGGCTGCCCGCGACGAACGCGACGGACAGGACGACCGCCAGGGCGGACAGCAGCAGCCGCCCCTTGTGCGCGAGGAAACTCCTCAGGGTCGCCTTCAGCACCGGCTCAGTCCTCCCCGCCGGGACGGCCGGGTGCGCCGGGATCGACCGCGCCGCCGGGGCTCGGGGGCGCGGCCGAGGCCTCGACCGACGCCGCGGGCATGGCTCCGGCTCCGGCGGTGGTGAACAGCCGCATCCGTTCGAGCACGGCCTCCGCGGTGGGCCGCTCCATCTCGTCGACGATCCGCCCGTCCGCGAGGAACAGCACCAGGTCGGAGTGGGCGGCGGCGCCCGGGTCGTGGGTGACCATGACGACCGTCTGACCGAGGTCGTCGACGGCCTCGCGCAGGAAGCCGAGCACCTCGAGACCCGCGCGCGAGTCCAGATTGCCGGTCGGCTCGTCGGCGAAGATCAGTTCCGGCCGGGAGGCCAGCGCGCGGGCGCAGGCGACGCGTTGCTGCTGACCGCCGGAGAGCTGGGCGGGCCGGTGCCGGAGCCGGTCGCGCAGGCCGAGCGTGTCGATGACCTGGTCCAGCCACTTCGGGTCGGGCTTCTGGCCCGCGATGTCCATGGGCAGGGTGATGTTCTCGGCCGCGTTCAGCGTCGGGATGAGGTTGAACGACTGGAACATGAAACCGATCCGGTCCCGGCGCAGCCGGGTCAGCTCGCGGTCCTTGAGCCCGGTGATCTCGGTGTCGCCGAGCCACACCTGTCCGGCCGACACGGTGTCGAGCCCCGCCAGACAGTGCATCAGCGTGGACTTCCCCGAACCCGAGGGGCCCATCACCGCGGTGAAGCGTCCGCGTGCGATGTCGACGTCGACGGAGTCCAGGGCGAGCACCGACGTCTCGCCCGAGCCGTACGCCTTGGTCAGACCGCGGGCGCGGGCCGCGACTCCGCCGGCCGCTGCCCGGCCGGGGGCGTGCTCCGCAGCAGGTGTGGACAAGGCTGCCTCCTCGCTCGCGTGGACGTGCCGACTCGTCGTCGCGCCCGAGCGTAGTGTGACCCGCCCCACAGCCGGTATCCCCCCTGGGACCGAGGCGCCCTCCGCCGGAGGTCGGGCGACCGATACCGATGTAAGGGGCATGCTCCACCCGGCCGACGGGACGCCATGCAGACACTTGCCGGTGCTAGCACTCCGGCGCTAGCGTCGAGACATGGCGAAGACCCAGCTGAACGTACGCGTGGACGAGGGCACCGCCCGCGCGGCGCGCGAACGCGCCCTGGCCCGTGGTGTGAGCGTCAACCGCTACATCGAGGAACTGGTCAGACAGGACACCGGAGAGGCCGGCCACGCCTTCGTGGAGGCCGCCGCGGACTTCATGAAGCAGTACGAGGCCGTCTTCGCCGAGGACTCGGGTACGGACGGCGACCGCCGGCACGAAGGCCGCGGCTGATCCGTTGTCCGACCTCAGGATCGACCTGGCCTGGCTGCTCATGCTCGCCGAACAGCGGACACCGGGCGATGCCCGGGTCACCGACTGGGGCGCCCTCGTCGCCGCGGTCGCCCGCCACCAGGCCGAGATCTTCGACGTCCCCGTCTACGACAACCCCCACGCGCGCGGCGCGGCGCTGCTCCAACTCCTCATCCACATACCGGCGCTGGAGCGTTCCAACGCGCTGTTCGCGTCCGCGGTCGCCTACGGCTACCTCGTCGCCAGCGGCCTCAAGGTCGTCACCACGCCGGAGCGGGTACGCGATCTGGCCCGACTGGTGAAGAGCGGCGAGGCCTCCGTCGACGACATCGCGCGCGAACTGCGGCAGTGGAGCGCCTGAGAGCTCCCAAGTCCGCTGTCAGCCGGTCGGTTCAGGGCGCCAGGCCGTGCCCAGCACACAGAACGAGGTGGGCAGCCGCGGTCCCTTCTCCGGCAGTGCCAGGCTTCGGTAGGGGCCGATCAGGAACCCGGCGTCCCGCAGCGCGCCGACCGGGTCGCCGGCCAGATGGCAGCCGCCGGCCAGCCGCGGCCACACCGTGCGGTCCAGCAGGCGCTGGGTGGCCGTCATCACCGGGCCGCCGCCCCGGCCGTGCTCGAAGAACCGCACCTGGCCGCCGGGCCGCAGGACCCGCCTCGCCTCGGCCAGCGCCCGCCCCACATCGCGCACACTGCACAGCACCAGACTGAACACGACCGCGTCGAAGGCCTCGCTCTTGACCGGCAGCGCCTCCGCCGCGCCCGGCACGACGTCCACCGGGACCTCGCTGCGCAGCGCCGCCTCCATCGCCGCGTGCCGCAGCAGCCGCTCGGGTTCGATCGCGACGACCTCGGAGACCGTGCGCGGATAGTGGGCGAAATTCAGCCCGTTGCCGGCGCCGATCTCGATCACCCGCCCCGACAGCCCGGCGAGCAGTCGCTCCCGCACGCGGCCCATGCCCAACCTGGTCTCGGCGGTGACGCTGACGCGGGCGTAGTAGCGGGCGAACAGCGGATGGTGGACGGGATCCCCGGCCGGCTGGCGGGAGCTGACGACGGGCCGTGCGGGCATGGCGACCTCCCGGGCAGGACGGGGCCCTACGGGGATTGTCCCCCGCGGAGCCCCATCGCACCCCCGCCCGCGCCGATCCGCGAGGACATACGTCCCCCTCGCGCACGGGCGGCCGGGGTCCGTCCGGCGGCTCCCGCCCGCCCCGTCCTCCCGGTGGACGGCGGGAACCGCCGGACAGGCCTCAGGCGATGAAGTCCCGGACCTGCTCGTACACGCCGTAGTCGTTGTTCATGTCGGTGTGCGAGATGCAGCCGACCTCGACGTTCGTCGCGCCGCTGAGGACCGCGGTGGTGTCCGGGGTGAGCGCCTCGTCGCAGTCGGACCAGTAACTGGCGTACGACACGCTGCCCGGCGTCTCGTCGCCGGAGTTGAGCGAGGTCAGGAACGAGCTGCCGGTGTACATCTCGGCGCACGACGTGTACAGCCACGAGCACCAAGAGGCGGTCGTCGTGCCGTGGTTGACGCCCGCGGTGGAGACGAAGTCGTCGACGTACGACGTTCCGCCCAGGTTCTTCAGGTAGTAACGCGCGCTGAGCACACCCATGGAGTGAGCGACGATGTCGACCTTGGAAGCGCCGGTGCTGGCCAGGACACGCTGGATCTCGGTGGCCAGTTGCTGAGCGGTGGTGACGTTCGACTGCGACCAGTCGTACGACCACTCGTCGAGCTCGGCGGAGGAGTAGCCGTCGGCCTTGAAGTCGGCGGTCCAGTCGTCCCAGCTGCTCGACGAACTGCTGATGCCGTGCACGAAGACGACCGGGTTGTGGGTCGCCGCATGCGCGGCGGGGGCGGAGACGGAGAGTGACACGAGGAGCGATGCCGCGACGGCGGGGACGGCCGCGGCGATACGACGCCTGGGGCGTTGCATGGTGCCTCCTGAGACGGGTGGGGTCATCAGGAGTGTCCGATCGGGTCTACGCGCGCCGCATCAGTGAAACCGCCGGTCTTTACTGCTCAATTAACGCGCCAGTAACGTCAGTTGTGTGGTGACTCCGGTGAACCCCCCACCTCCTGAGAGCACTTCGCCCCCGCCGCTCCCCGACGCCCCGCGGCTCCCGGTCGCCGGGCTGCCCGAAGGGGTCCGCATCCGGGCGTTGCGGGCCGTGTACGGCGATCCGCGCGCCGCCGCGGAGCTGCTGCCGCGGCTGACCGAACGACAGGCGGCAGGCCTCGACCCGCTGCCCACGGAGCCCGGCGACCTCGCGCCCGCACTGCTGCGCGTACACCGGCGGGAGATCCGTACCCTGCCGGACGACACCCGGCTGCTGCTCCTGCTGGCCGCGGCCGACCAGTATCCGGTCCCCACGCACGCCTTCCTGCGCGCGGTCACGGCCGCCCGCCTCGACACCCGGCCACTGGCCGCCGCCGAGGCCGCCGGTGTCGCGCACACGGCGACGGGTGGGGTGGTCTTCCGCGACGCCTGGGCGAGGGTCGCTGCCTACGAGACGGCGGAACCGGCGGACCGGCGCGACGCCCACCGGCTGCTGGCCCGGGTGCTGAGCGGGGCGCGAGAGGCGCCCAGCCGCTCCTGGCACCGGGGGGCGGGCGCGTTGGGCCCGAGCGGGCGGCTGGCGGTCGAACTGGACGCGGCGGCGGTACAGGCCCGCGCGGCGGGCCGCCCCGCACTGGCCCGCGCGCTCGTCGAACGCGCGGCCGCGCTCTCCCCGGAACCGGGTGAACAGGCCCGGCTGCTCGCCCGCGCCGCCGCGGACGCCTGGCACTGTGGCGAGGCCGACCGCGCCCGTCGACTGACCGCCGCCACCGCCGACGACGCGCTGACCGGGATACTCGCCCTGCGGACCGGCAACGCCTTCGAGGCCTTCGACGCCCTGCTGCGGGCGGCCGCCCGCCAGGGCTACGACGGCGCCTGCGCGGCGGGGGACGCGGGCGGCGCGGCGGGCGGCGACAGCGCCTGCGCGGCGGGAGGCGACGGCGGCGGCGCGACGAGGGGCGACGGCGGCGGCGCGACGGGGGACGAGCCTGCCCCCGCCGGTCCGGCGGCCCGCCGCCGACCCCGGCACACCGGCGACGGGCCGGTCCCGTCGACTCCGCCGGTCGGCGTGCCGGCTTCCTCGGGTGGCCTGTCGGCCGCGTCGGGCGGCCTCTCCGGTTCTTCGGGCGGCTCGTCGGCCGCGGCCGGTGCCTCGGCGGTCTCCGTGAATGGCGGGTCGACCGCGGGGGGTGCCGCGACGCCCTCCGGAGGCGGCCCGTCAGCTGTGGGGGACACCCCGCAGGCCTCCTCGGGCGACGCCTTGGCCCCGAGCGGTGGCGTCTTGGGCCCCGTGGGTGGCGTCTTGGGCCCGGCGGGTGGCTGCGAGGCAGGGGTGGCAGGTGTTCGGGGCATGGTGCGGGATGCCGGGACCGGCGTCCGCGCCTCCGCCGGGCGGCGCCGGGGCGCGGACCCGGCCGACGACGCCCGCGCCGGGACGCGCCGGGCGACGGCGGGGCCGTCGGTGTCCGGCTCACGGCTCCCGGCCGACCTCCCGGTGCGGCTGCTCCTCGTACGGGCCACCGAGGCCGCCGTCTACACCGGCGACCTGCGCCGGTGCAGGGAGGCGGTACAGGTCGCCGTGCGCTCGGGAGTCGGCGTACCCGGAGTGCTCGCCGGGATCACCGCCGCCGCCGACGGGCGGTACGAGGTCGCACGCGACCACCTGGAGCGAGCGGCCGGACGCCGTGGCCCCGGGATCGGACGCGAGGGCGGGGGCCGGACCGATGGCGGCGGCGACCCCACCCTGCTCGTGCACGCCGGCATCGCCGCCCTGATGCTGGGCGACCATGCCCGCGCCGCCACCGCCACCGTGCGCGCCGTCGACTCGGCCCGGGTACAGGGGGCGACGGCCACCGCGGCGCAGGCCATGGAGTTCCGGGCGTACGCCGACTTCTGGACCGGCCGACCGCGCGCCGCCGAGGCGGCCACCGCGCACGCGCTGCACCAGGCGTACGCCACGGGTCAGGACAACGGTGCCTGTCATCTCCAGGCAGCCCTCGCCATGTTCGCCGCGATCACCGGCGACGGCGACCTGTGCCGCGAGCGCGCCGCCGCCGCCCGTGGCTACGCCCTGGCCCACGGCCTCGGTCTGCCCGCCGCCCTCGCCCAGTGGGCGCTCGCCTTCCTCGACGTGGTCACCGGCCGCTTCGACACCGCGGCCACCCGACTGCGCGCCCTCGCCGGCTTCGGCCCCGGCCACGGACACCGGGCCGTCCGGCACCTGGCCACCCCGCACTACGTCGAGGCCGCCGTCCGCACCGGCGACACCCGGGTCGCCCGCACTGCGCACGCCGACTACCACCGGTGGGCGAGTGCCGTGCGCAGCGCCGACGACCTGGCGCTCAGCGCTCGGTGCCGGGCCCTGCTCACCCCCGGCGCGGGGGCCGTCGAGCACTACCGCACGGCACTCGACCTGCACGCCCACGGCACCCGTGACTTCGAACGCGCCAGGACGGAAATGTTGTTCGGCAGCGCGCTGCGCCGTCTGCGCAGGCGGGCGGAGGCACGCGACCGGCTGCACGGCGCCCTGGCCGCGTTCGAGTCCTTCGGTGCTCCGCACTGCGCCGACCAGGCCCGTACCGAACTGCGCGCGCTGGGCACCCCCGCCTCGCCCGCGCGCGGACTCGACGATCCGACCGCGCGGCTGACCGCGCAGCAACTGCTGGTCGCCCGGATGGCCGCCGAGGGCGCCACCAACCGGGAGATCGCCGCTCGTCTGGCGCTCAGCCCGCGCACGATCGACCATCATCTGCGGGGTGTGTTCACCCGCCTGGGCATCCGTTCGCGGATCGAACTGGTCCGGCTGCTCGCCGAAGGCGGTTCCCCGCCGGGCTGATCCGTGCGACGGCGCCCGGGCTCGGCCCGGGGCTGCGGGGCGGGGCGGCGGCCCTGAGGCGCACCCGCCGTACCCCGCGCGCCCGAACTCGCCCGAGCCGCGCCGGCCCCTGCCCGACCCGCGCTCAGACGCCGTCGCCGTCCGCCTCCCGTGCCCGGAAGGCCTCCGCGTCCCAGCTGCCGTCCAGGCGTGGTGCCAGCCAACCCGGCGCCACCCGGCGGAAGTCGGCGGGCGCGAGCGACCCGGCGCCCGCGGGCAGCGCCCCGAGCAGTGGTGCGCCGGAGACGGCCGGCAGATCCGCCACATTGCAACGTGACGCGAGATCGGGCGAGTCGGGCCAGCTGCCGATCACCACACCCAGCAACTCGATCTCCCGCAGGCGCAGTTCACGCGCCGTCAGTTCGGTCGTGTTCAGCGTGCCCAGGCCCGCCGAGGCCACCACCAGCACCGGGGCGCGCAGCAGCCGGGCCACGTCGGCCAGGTTCCCGCCCGCCTCGTCGAACCGTACGAGCAGCCCGCCGGCGCCCTCGACCAGTACCAGGTCGTGTTCCGTGGCCAGCTTCTGGGCCGCGTCCGCCACGTCCTGCGGACGCACCGGTGCCATTCCGGCCCGCCGGGCCGCCGTGTTGGGTGCCAACGGCTCCGGATAGCGGGCGAGCTCACCCGCCGTCACCGCACCGGCCAGCCGTGCGACCTCCTGGGCGTCGCCCGGCTCGTCGGGCCGTACGCCCGTCTGGGCGGCCTTCAGCACGGCCACCGTGCGGCCGGCGGCGAGCGCCGCCGCGGCGACCGCCGCCGTGGTGACGGTCTTGCCGACCTCCGTGCCCGTGCCCGTGATCACCAGTACCGGCATGTGTCATCCCTCCCGCGCCGCGGCGCACACCGCGCGCGCGATCCGTGCCACGTCCGCGTCATCGGTGACGTACGGCGGCATCGTGTAGACCAGGTCGCGGAACGGGCGCAGCCACACGCCCTCGCGCACCGCGGCCGAGGTGGCCGCCGCCATGTCCACCGGACGGTCGAGCTGGACGACCCCGATGGCACCGAGGACGCGTACGTCCTTCACCCCGGGCAGCGCGGAGGCCGGCTCCAGCCCCTCGCGCAGCCCCGTCTCGATCCGGCCGACCTCCGCCTGCCAGTCCTGGCCGAGCAGCAGTTCGACCGAGGCGCAGGCCACGGCCGCCGCCAGGGGGTTGCCCATGAATGTGGGCCCGTGCGCCAGCACCGGCACCTCGCCGCGCGAGATGCCGTCGGCCACCCGTGCGGTGCACAGCGTCGCCGCCATGGTCAGGTAACCACCGGTCAGCGCCTTCCCCACGCACATCACGTCCGGCGTCACCGCCGCGTGCTCCGCCGCGAACAGGGCACCCGTACGGCCGAATCCGGTCGCGATCTCGTCGAAGACCAGCAGCACGTCGTGCGCGTCGCACGCCTCGCGCAGCACCCGCAGATACGCGGGGGAGTGGAACCGCATCCCGCCCGCGCCCTGC
Source organism: Streptomyces adustus (assembly GCF_009377175.1). Taxonomy (GTDB): domain Bacteria; phylum Actinomycetota; class Actinomycetes; order Streptomycetales; family Streptomycetaceae; genus Streptomyces; species Streptomyces adustus. Next base: position 43,367 of record NZ_VJZD01000034.1, on the reverse strand, counting down.
ACCACCGGCTCGACGATCACCGCGGCCAGGTCGTCCGCGTGTTCGGCGACGGCCGCGCGCAGCAGCTCGGCGTAGGTCTCGTCGTACTCCGCGGGCGGGGCGTCCGTGAAGACCTGACGCGGCAGCACCCCGCTCCACAGCTCGTGCATCCCGCCCTCGGGATCGCACACCGACATCGGCTGCCAGGTGTCGCCGTGGTAGCCGCCGCGCCAGGTCAGCAGTCGCCGCTTCGCGGGGCGGCCCAGCGAACGCCAGTACTGGAGACACATCTTCACCGCGACCTCGACCGACACCGAACCGGAGTCGGCGAGGAAGACGTGCTCCAGACCGGCCGGGGTGATGTCGACCAGGAGCTTCGCCAGCCGTACGGCGGGCTCGTGGGTGAGCCCGCCGAACATCACATGGCTCATCCGCGACAGCTGCTCGCGGGCGGCCTCGTTCAGCACCGGGTGGTTGTAGCCGTGGATCGCCGACCACCAGGACGACATGCCGTCGACCAGTTCGCCCGAACCGTCCGCGAGGGTCAGCCGTACTCCGCTCGCCGACGCCACGACCAGCGGCTCCTGGCGGCCCGGCATCGGGCCGTAGGGATGCCAGACGTGGCGTCGGTCCAGTTCGAGCAGTTCGGGCACGTTCAGGTCAGGCATTGGGCGCGAGGTCCGTGCCGGCGCCCCGGCGGCGTACGGCGACGAGGTCCGGGCGCGGCTCGTCGACCCGCGGGGCGGGGGCGGCGGCCGGGGTGGAGCCGCAGACGCTGTCGCCGTCGTGGCATCCGCTCGCCCCGTCGTGACAGCCGCTGTCGGCCGTCCCGTGGCAGCCGCCGGAGCGGTGCTCGGGCAGCGTCACCTGGTCGGCGCCCTCCACCTCGAACCCGGCGTCGGCGATCATCTCCAGGTCGGCCTTGCCCGCCTGGCCCTCACTGGTCAGGTAGTCCCCGAGGAAGATCGAGTTGGCCAGGTGCAGCGCGAGCGGCTGCATCGTACGGAGATGGACCTCGCGGCCGCCCGCGATCCGCACCTCGACGTCCGGGCACACGAACCGCACCATCGCCAGGATCCGCAGACAGCGCTGCGGGGTGAGGTTCCACTCCTTGGCCAGCGGGGTGCCCTCGAACGGGATCAGGAAGTTCACCGGAACGGAGTCGGGGTCGAGCTCGCGCAGCGAGAAGACCACGTCGACCAGGTCCTCGTCGCTCTCGCCCATGCCCGCGATCAGCCCCGAACACGCCGACAGACCGGCCGCGTGGGCCTTCTGCACGGTGTCGACGCGGTCGGCGTAGGTGTGCGTGGTGGTGATGTCCGCGTACGTCTCCTCGGACGTGTTGAGGTTGTGGTTGTACGCGTCCGCACCCGCCTCGCGCAGCCGCTCCGCCTGGCCGTCGGAGAGCAGGCCGAGGCAGGCGCACACCTCCACGCCCTCGTTCTCGTCCTTGATGGCCTTGATGGTGTCCGAGACCCGCTCCACGTCCCGGTCGGTCGGACCGCGCCCGCTGGCCACCAGGCAGACCCGCTTGGCGCCGCCGGCCAGACCGGCCGCCGCGGCCCGGGACGCCTCGTCCGGCTTCAGCCAGGTGTACTTGAGGATCCCGGCCGTCGAGCCCAGCCGCTGGGAGCAGTAGGAGCAGTCCTCCGGGCACAGCCCGGACTTCAGGTTGACGAGGTAGTTGAGTTTCACCCGTCGGCCGAACCACTGCCGGCGCACCTTGCCGGCCGCGGCCACCACATCGAGCAGATCGTCGTCGGAGGTGGCCAGTACGGCGAGTGCTTCCTCGCGGCTCGGCAGCTCGCGCCGAAGCCCCTTCTCCACCAGCGTCTTCAGCAGGTCCATGAGGCCGATCCTGTCGTAAGGACCTGCTCGGGGCCAAGGTGACTTCACACAACAGAGACACTTCACGGTGTGTGGATTGCCACATCCTGGCCCGACGGCCGTCCGGCTAGGGTCTGTCCACTGCCTACAAAATCCCCGGAGGACCCATGGCGTTCGGCTGGATCGACGAGCAGGCGGAACTGCGCGGCCGCGCCGGACTCGTACGGACCCTGCGCCCCCGCCCGGCCGACTCGCCGCTGCTCGACCTCGCGAGCAACGACTACCTCGGTCTGACCCGGCATCCGGAGGTCACCGAGGGCGCCGCGCGCGCCGCGCGGACCTGGGGTGGCGGCGCGACCGGCTCCCGGCTCGTCACCGGCACCACCGAACTGCACGCCGAACTCGAACGGGAACTGGCCGACTTCTGCGGTTTCGAGGCGGCGCTGGTCTTCTCCTCCGGCTACGCGGCCAACCTCGCGGCCGTCTCGGCGCTGGCCCCGCACGGCTCGCTGATCGTCTCCGACGCGGGCAACCACGCCTCGCTGATCGACGGCTGCCGGCTGGCCCGGGGCACCACCCAGGTGGCCGCGCACGCGGAGCCGGACGCCGTGCGCAAGGCGCTGCGCACCCACGAGGGGCCCGCCGTCGCCGTCTCCGACACGGTGTTCTCGGTCGACGGCGACGCCGCACCGCTGGCCGCGCTCGCCCGGGTCTGCCGGGAGCACGGCGCCGGACTGGTCGTCGACGACGCGCACGGGCTCGGCGTGCTGGGCGAGGGCGGCCGGGGAGCCCCGTACGCGGCCGGGCTCGCGGGCGCCGACGACGTCGTGGCGACGGTCACCCTGTCCAAGTCGCTGGGCAGTCAGGGCGGTGCCGTGCTGGGCCCGGCCCGGGTGATCGACCATCTGGTCAACGCGGCACGGACGTTCATCTTCGACACCGGTCTAGCCCCCGCCGCGGCGGGGGCGGCCCTGTCGGCCCTGCGGCTGCTGCGCCGCGAGCCGGAGCGCGCGGCGCGCTCCCGCGCGGTGGCGGGCGAGCTGCACGCGCGCCTGACGGCCGCGGGCCTGGAGGCGGTACGTCCGGACGCCGCGGTCGTCTCCGTGCGGGCGCCGTCCCCGGAGGCGGCCGTGCGATGGGCGGCCGACTGCCGGACGGCGGGTGTCGTGGTGGGCTGCTTCCGTCCCCCCTCCGTGCCCGACGGGATCTCGCGGCTCCGGCTCACCGCGCGCGCGGACCTCACCGAGGAACAGATCGCGCACGCGGTGCGGGTGATCGACGAGACACGACCGTGAGTCGGCGTGACACGGCCCTGTTTCGCACGTTCGCCAATTGCCGGTGAATGAAGAGGCTTTGCTACCGATTCGATGCCGATCGATACCGGCACGATGTTGGTCGGAGTGGACCGAGAATGACCGGAATCAGTGGAATGTGGCCGTGAATTTCGCCCAGCTCTCGGGGGAGAAGAGCAGCGCGGGTCCGGCCGGATCCTTGGAGTCGCGTACGGCGAGCAGTCCGGCCCACGGCCCTCGGCCGGGTCGGGCCGTCTCGACGCAGTTGTTCGCTCCCGTGCTGTAGCTGCTGCGCAGCCAACGCGCGTCGTGCAGATGCGTGGCGGGGGTCGTGTTCCGAGGCAGTGCAGTCATGGTGCCTCCTTATGTGTCGTCACCTATCCCGGCGATGAAATCCAATGAGTCCTCGGGTGAAAGGGCGTGTGTCCTGAGGGTGTTGAAGGCCTCCGAGTAGGCCTGGAGGTCTTCTTTCCGTTCGAGGTAGAGGCTACTCGTCATGTGGTCGAGAACAACCACATCCAGATCAGAAGTGCTCGGAAATGACAAGATAACGAAAGGCCCGGTGATGCCAATGTGTGCTCCCGCCCGGAACGGCAGGACCTGGAGCCGCACTTGGGGCAGCCGCCCCGCCTCCACCAATCGCCGCAACTGACGCGCCATCACCTCGGGCCCGCCGACCTCCCGGCGCAGCACCGCCTCGTCCAGGACGGCGGTCAGCTCCAGCGGACGATGGGCGCGCAGCACGTCCTGCCTGGCCAGTCGCACCTCCACCAGCGCGTCCAGCCGCTCCTCGTCCAGTCCCTCGACCGCGGCGCGGGTCACCGCGCGGGCGTACTCGGGCGTCTGCAACAACCCCGGGACCACGGACGTCTCCAGCGTGCGCATCGCGCTCGCCTGTGACTCCAGACTGATGAAATCCCGGTAGGTGGGCGGGAGAACACCACGGTACGCGTGCCACCAGTGGTCCCGGCCGCCGTCGTGGGAGCCCGCCAGTATCAGCAGCAACTCCCGCAGTTCCGTCTCGACGACGCCGTACGCGTCCAGGAGCAGCCGTACATCGGCCGGTTTCACCCCGCTGGCACCGGTCTCGATCCGGCTGACCTTCGACTGGTGCCAGCCCACCAGGCGGGCCGCGTCACCACTGGTGAGCCCGGTGCGGGCGCGCAGCGCGCGCAGTTCGGCGCCCAGTTTCCGGCGGCGCACGGCGGGACCGTACTGCATGGGAAAACTCCCTACTCCTTCCAAGCCGCCCAAATACGGTCTGCCGTCGCAGAGTTCACCGCTTCGAGCGACAGATATATGCATATCTCGGTGGATCGGCACCGTGACCGGCCTGGTAATGGCAGTCTGGCGAAGAAGCACCAGTCCGGGACCGTACTCGAATCCGCTCCTTGTCGGACTGCGGTACCGCGGGAAAGGGACGACGCGTCATGGCAGACCATCTGGAAGCATCCGTCACTCTGCCGAGCGATCCCGCCTCGGTCTCCGCGGCCCGCAACTTCGTGGCGAGCGCCCTCGTGGAATGGGGCCTGCCCGCGGACGCCGAGATGGCCGACACCGTCCGACTGGTCGTCTCCGAACTCACCACCAACGCCGTACAGCACACGCTCGGGCAGTCCCCTACGTTCACGGTCGATCTCACCCTCGACCGTGACGAGCGGCTGCGCGTCGGCGTCACCGACAGCCATCCGCGCTTCCCCAAACGGCTGCCGGCCGCTGTCCAGCAGGACAACGGCCGGGGCATGGTGATCGTCCGCTGGCTGACCACCGAGTGCGGCGGAAGGCTGGACGTCCGTCCCACCCCCGAGGGGGGCAAGACGGTCTGCATCGAGCTCCCGTGGTCCGTCCCGGCCCGGCCGGTGCCTGCCGCGGGACAGCAGGAACCTTGAGGACCGGGCCCGGGTCCAGGCAGGCCCGAGGACGTCCAGGTTGGAGACCCGGTGCGGTGGTGGCGTGCCAGGTCGTCACCACCGCACCGGGCGGATCAGCTCACCCGGCCGTACCAGACGCTCTTGGTCCAGATCTTCTGGAGCCGCACCACGTCCCCCGTCTTCGGGGCGTGCCAGATCTTTCCCTTTCCGGCGTAGATGCCGACGTGGTAGACGCTGGAACCCGAGTGGAAGAACACGAGGTCTCCGGCCTTGCGGTGGCTGGCCGAGACGTGGTGGGTCTTGTTGTACTGCTGGGCCGCGGTGCGGGGCAGCTTCTTGCCCGCCTTCTTGAACGCGTACAGCGTGAGCCCCGAGCAGTCGAACCTGCGCGGCCCGGTGGCGCCGTACCGGTACGGCGAGCCCTTCTTGGAGGCCGCGATCTTGAGAGCCTTCGTCGCGGTCGTGGCGGCCGCCGCGTCCGGGGAGAGGCCCGGGACCACGATCGAGCCGCCCACGGCGGCGATGGTGAGCGCCGAAGCCGTACCGGCCCGGACCATCAGCGACGGGACACGATTGAGCGCAGTCATGCGCAACCCTTCGTCAGCCGCCTGTGAAGGATGACCTGTCGGATTCGGGCTGGCGAAGTTGCCCGGCCGCGATGCGGCTTCACCCCAAGGGCTGCTCGGTGCGGCCATGGCTTGACCGTTCCGGCGAACCCGTCGTGCTTGGGTCCTCCACTCCTGCCGATGCACTTCTGTCGACCGGTCATCCGGGCGGCGGCAGGACTCGGCGTCCGCCCGGACCGCCCCGCCGCTGTGGCGGGGGCTTGTCGTCAGACAGGGATCTTCACTCACAGGTGTCCCAAAATCCCAACGGAACCGTGGATTTGTGTTGTTACTCACCACTCACCCGTTCGGGTGGACACCTTTTTGTTCGATCGTCCGTCCAGGGGAACGACGGGCCCCGGACCAGCGACGGAGCGCTTCGACCCGCCGTCGAGCTACGCGCGTTGCGCGACCCCGGAGGTCAGAAAAAAGGATCCGTCACTACTCCATCAGTGGGTACGTCGTTCGGAGCGTTTGAACTCAGCCTCGGACGCTTCGCGCATCACGCGGAGCGTCCGAGGCGGCCGGAGGGGGAGTCAACTGTCGGAGCGCGAGGGCACGGTGACACGCGCCGTGCGGCGCTCCCCGTCCAGGACGCGCAGCGCCCGCGCGAGCGTCGGCGCGTGCAGTTCGGCCTCGCCCCGCTGGTGCATCAGCGCCAGCGCGTCGCGCAGCGCGGTCGCCCTGCCCACCAGTGCCTGGGCGGCGCGCAGTCCGCGGTAGGTGTCGCCGTGGTGCGCGGGGTTGATGCGGCCGAGCAGGTCGACCACCTCCAGGTAACGGTCGATCAGCTCGCCCTCGGCCCGGGTCAGGGCGGGCAGCGGCGGAAGTTCCGGCGGCAGCATCCCCGGCTCACCTCGCACCGGGCGTGTCGGGCGTGCCGGGTGCGCCGGGTGCGCCGGGTGCGTCGGGGAGGATGGGGGCGCCGGACGTGCCCGGTGCGGCGGGCGGGACCCCGCGGCCGCCGACGACGTGGTCCACCAGGCCGTACTCCAGCGCGCCCCGCGCGTCGAGGACCGTGTCCCGTTCGATGTCCGCGGCCACCTGGTCCGGTGTCCGGCCCGTGTGCCGGGCCAGCATCTCCTCCAGCAGGACCCGGGTGCGCGTCAGTTCGTCCGCCTCGACGACGAGATCGCTCACCTGGGCCTCGACCGGCCCGGGGAGCACCGGCTGGCGGATCGTCACCCGGGCGCCCGGCAGCGCGTGCCGCCTGCCCGGCGCGCCCGCGGCCAGCAGCACCGCGGCGCACGCCTCGGCCCGGCCCAGGCAGAACGTCTCCACGTCACAGCTGACGTAGCGCATCGTGTCGTAGACGGCGGTCATCGCGCTGAACGAGCCGCCGGGGGAGTTGATGTACAGCGAGATCGCCCGGTCCGGTGCCGCGTGCTCCAGGTGCATGAGCTGCGCGATCACGTCGTTGGCCGAGGTGTCGTCGATCGGTGACCCCAGCAGGACGATCCGTCCCTCCAGCAGCTTCGCGTAGGGATCCAGCGTCCGGTGCCCGAGGCTCGTGCGTTCGGTGAACTCCGGCAGGACATGGCGGGCGGACGGTCGGGTCATGGGGAACCCCCTCCTCACGGCAAGGTGTCTCTGTAAAAAATGTACAGGACGTACGTGACGTTATGATGGGGGTATGGCCTACGAGATTCCGGTGACACAAGCCAGGGCTGAGCTCGCCGACCTGATCAACCGCGTGGTGTACGGCGGTGAGCGCGTCGTCGTGACCCGCCACGGCAAGCCTCTCGTCGCCCTCGTCTCCGCCGCGGACCTGGAGCGGCTCGACGAGCTCGACCGCCCCGAGGAGGAGCGGGTGATCAGCTCGGTCTCCGGGGTCCGTGAGGTCCCGGCCGCGCCCCGGGAGCGTCAGCGCTTCGGGATCGCCGCCGAACACCGGGGGCCCGGCCCCGCCTGACCGGGCGCGCGGGCGGGACGCCGTTCAGGAGACGGGCGCGAGCTCGCGCTCCGCGGCGGGTTCCGTGGCCCGCGAGCGCTCCTTCGGCGCGTTCCCGGCCGGCACCGCGGCCGGTCCCGGCGCCGCCCACCAGGTCGGAGTGAGGGGCGGGACGGCCGCCGCCGCGCCGTCGAAGCAGGACACCGGGCGCACCGACGTCGTACCGGTCCCGGCGGCAGCCACCGCCCGGTCGCGGCGACCGGCTCGGGCGGCATTCGCGGCGCCGACGCGGCGCCCGGGAAGGGGTTGCCGAACGGCATCATCACGCCCGCCGCGATCCCGGTCCCGGCGGGGCCGAGCAGGGCCGCGAGTCCGGCCGGCGCGCCGCTCACGGCCGACGTCGCCAGAGCCGCCGACCCGGCCTCCGCCCACCGGTCATCGGTCAGCACCCCGAGCCGGCTGCGTGCGATCCCGGCGGCCGCCGGGCCGGCCGGGGCGGCGGCGCCGGCCAGGGCCGCCACGGTGTGGGCGCCGCGCAGTCCCAGCAGGGTCACCGCCGCGCCCGCCGCGATCCCGGCCGGCGCGAGGGGCGGCACGCTCGCGCTCAGGGCGGCGCCGCGCGGGTCGTCCGCGGGGGCGGCCACGACGTCGACCGTCCGGTCACCGGCGCCGTCGGCGGACACCGGCCGGGCCGCCGGCCGCTGGAGCGGCTGGGCGACGAGCGGACTCGCCGCCGATGCCGTCGGCAGTTACGGGCCGTCGGCGGTGACCACGGCCGCGCCGTGCACCCGCCGGTCCGCCCCGGCCCGCCGGGCGGCCGTCTCGTCGGCGTAGCGATGGATCTCGAACGCGCCCTCCCGTGCCGCCGGGCCGCGTTCGACATGCGCCGTCGCGGCGGCCGGGCCGGCCACGCCGAGCGGCAGGTCGTGGGGCGCCGCCGTGGCGCGCGTGGTGATCGCACCGGCCCAGGGGTTCGCCGCGCGGACCGCCCTCGTCGAGGAGATTCCCTCCGAGATCCTCCGGGACGGGCTACGGGCGTTGACGAGCATGCGGGACCCGGGCACGGAGTCCGTACGCGGCACGGCCCGGGCGGCGGCCGGTACGACGGCCCGTACGACCGTCTGCGCGTGCCGGGCCGCGGACTCGATCACAGCTTGGTTAACTTGCTCGAAACTCGCTCCAACTAGCCTGCCGATCCACGCCATCAGGGACGCTGTCCCGGGGCTGCGGCAACCGGACCCCGCACGGTCCGGAGCGAGGACTGTGAGGTGGGACGTGCAACTGACCCCGCACGAGCAAGAGAGGCTGCTGATCCATGTGGCGGCCGACGTCGCCGAGAAGCGCCGGGCCCGTGGCCTCAGGCTGAACCACCCCGAGGCGGTCGCGCTCATCACGTCGCACATCCTCGAAGGTGCGCGTGACGGCCGTACCGTCGCCGAACTCATGTCCTCCGGACGCAAGTTGCTCACCAGGGACGACGTCATGGACGGCATTCCCGAGATGATCCACGACGTCCAGGTCGAGGCGACCTTCCCGGACGGCACCAAACTCGTCACCGTCCACGACCCGATCGTCTGACGGGGGAGCGCCATGATTCCCGGAGAGATCCTGTTCGCGGACGACCCGATCGTCTACAACGAGGGCCGCGAGGTCACCCGGCTCACCGTCCTCAACGCCGCCGACCGTCCCGTCCAGGTCGGCTCCCACTACCACTTCGCCGAGGCCAATCCCGGCCTGGACTTCGACCGTGCCGCCGCGCGCGGCAAGCGGCTGAACGTCGCCGCCGGCACCGCCGTGCGCTTCGAACCCGGGATCCCCGCCGAGGTCGAACTCGTCCCCCTCGCCGGTGCCCGGATCGTGCCCGGGCTGCGCGGGGAGACCGGAGGCGCACTCGATGCCTGAGATCTCACGTGCCGCGTACGCCGACCTGTTCGGCCCGACGACCGGCGACCGCATCCGGCTCGCGGACACCGACCTGCTGATCGAGATCGAGGAGGACCGCTCCGGCGGGCCCGGACTCGCCGGTGACGAGGCCGTGTTCGGCGGCGGCAAGGTCATCCGCGAGTCCATGGGGCAGGCACGCGCCACGCGTGCGGAGGGCACCCCGGACACCGTCGTCACGGGTGCGGTGATCGTCGACCACTGGGGGATCGTCAAGGCGGACGTCGGCATCCGCGACGGGCGGATCACCGGCATCGGCAAGGCGGGCAACCCCGACACCATGGACGGCGTGCACCCGGATCTCGTGATCGGTCCGGAGACCGAGGTGATCGCGGGCAACGGGCGGATCCTCACCGCGGGCGCCGTCGACGCGCACGTCCACTTCATCTGCCCGCAGATCGCCGACGAGGCGCTCGCCTCCGGTGTCACCACGCTGGTCGGCGGTGGCACCGGACCGGCCGAGGGCTCGAAGGCGACCACCGTGACGCCCGGCCCCTGGCATCTGGCCCGGATGCTGGCGGCGATGGAGTCCTACCCCCTGAACATCGGTCTGCTCGGCAAGGGCAACACCGTCTCGCAGGAGGCGATGCTGTCCCAGATCCGCGGCGGAGCGCTCGGGCTGAAGCTGCACGAGGACTGGGGCTCCACCCCGGCCGTCATCGACGCCTCGCTGACCGTCGCCGAACGGACCGGCATCCAGGTCGCGATCCACACGGACACCCTGAACGAGGCCGGCTTCGTGGGGGACACGCTCGCCGCGATCGCCGGGCGCGGGATCCACGCGTACCACACGGAGGGAGCGGGCGGCGGGCACGCGCCGGACATCATGACCGTGGTGTCCGAGCCGCACATACTGCCCAGTTCGACGAACCCGACCCGGCCGTTCACCGTCAACACCGCCGAGGAACACCTCGACATGCTGATGGTGTGCCACCACCTCAACCCGGCGGTGCCGGAGGACCTCGCCTTCGCCGAGTCCCGGATCCGGCCGTCGACGATCGGCGCGGAGGACATCCTCCACGACCTCGGCGCGATCTCCATCATCTCGTCCGACTCCCAGGCCATGGGGCGCGTCGGCGAGGTCGTCCTGCGGACCTGGCAGACGGCCCACGTCATGAAGCGGCGCCGGGGCGCGCTGCCCGGCGACGGACGGGCGGACAACCACCGGGTCCGCCGCTACGTCGCCAAGTACACGATCAACCCGGCGCTCGCCCAGGGGCTCGCGCGGGAGATCGGCTCCGTCGAGAGCGGCAAGCTCGCCGACCTGGTGCTGTGGGAGCCCGCGTTCTTCGGCGTCAAGCCGCACCTCGTCCTCAAGGGCGGGCAGATCGCCTACGCCCAGATGGGCGACGCCAACGCCTCGATCCCGACCCCGCAGCCGATCCTGCCGCGCCCGATGTTCGGGGCGATCGGGCGGGCGCCCGCGGCCAACTCGTTCAACTTCGTGGCCCCGGCGGCCGTCGAGGACGGACTGCCGGAGCGGCTCCAGCTCGGGAAGCGGTTCGTGGCGATCGACTCCACGCGCGGGGTCACCAAGGCGGACATGCGCGAGAACGACGCGCGGCCGCAGGTCCGGGTCGACCCCGACAGCTTCGCCGTGCACATCGACGGGGAGCTCGTCGAGGCGACTCCGGCCGCCGAACTGCCCATGGCCCAGCGTTACTTCCTCTTCTGATGTCCAGGTCTGCACTGCTCGTCCTTGCCGACGGCCGCTTTCCCGCCGGAGGGCACGCGCACTCCGGCGGGGCCGAGGCGGCCGTCCGGGCCGGGCGGATCACGGGAGCGGCGAGCCTGGAGGACTTCGCCCGGGGCAGGCTGCACACGGCGGGGCTGGTGTCGGCGTCCCTCGCCGCCGCGGCCGCGCTCGGGGTGGACCCGTCGGCGCTGGACGCGGCGGCGGACGCCCGTACGCCGTCCCCCGCGCTGCGTGCCGTAGCGCGCAGGCTGGGCCGGCAGCTGATGCGGGCGGCCCGGGCCACCTGGCCGTCCCCGGAACTCGACGCCGTGGCAGCCGAGTTCCCCAAGGGGATGCACCAGCCGGTGGTGCTGGGGCTGCTGGCGCGGGCGGCCGGGCTCGGGGCCGTCGACGCCGCCTACTGCGCGGCGTACGAGAGCGTCGGCGGGCCGGCCACCGCGACGGTGCGGCTGCTGAGCCTGGACCCGTTCGACGCCACGGCGGTGCTGGCCCGGCTGGCGCCGGAGCTGGACCGGGTGGCCGACCGGGCGGTCGAGGCGGCCCGGCGGGTGCTCGACGACGGGGTCGAGGCGCTGCCCGCGGCTTCGGCCCCCCTGCTGGAGATCGACGCGGAAGCCCATGCCGCCTGGCCGGCCAGGCTGTTCGCGTCCTAGGGCCTGTCGTCAAATTCCCGTCGCCGCCCGGAGGGCGGCCCGGCGGCGTCTGGTGCGTGCTCTCGATGTGTCGGCCCCAGGCCTGCGTACTGGATGTACTCGGGTCTGGGGCCGGTGCGGCGAGAGGGCGTGCATGGCGCCGCCGGGCAGACGGGAATTGTCGGACAGGCCCCAGGGCCGGGGCGCCGGGAGAACGACCGCAGGGCACACACTGATCGCCCGAAAGGGCACCGCAGAAAACAGGCAGGAGCCGCTTCATGCATCTCGACCACCCCCACGACGGCCCGTCCGCCGTCAGTGCCGACGCCCGGCGTCCCGACGGTCGCCGCCGGGCCCTGCGGATCGGCCTCGGCGGGCCCGTCGGGTCCGGCAAGACCGCCACCGTCGCCGCACTCTGCCGCGCGCTGCGCGCGGAGCTGTCCCTCGCGGTCGTCACCAACGACATCTACACCCGGGAGGACGCCGAGTTCCTGCTGCGGGAGGCCGTGCTGCCGCCCGAGCGGATCACCGCCGTGGAGACGGGCGCGTGCCCGCACACGGCGATCCGGGACGACATCTCCGCCAACCTGGAGGCGGTGGAGGACCTGGAGGACGCGGTCGGGCCACTGGACCTGATCCTGGTCGAGTCCGGCGGCGACAATCTCACCGCCACCTTCTCCAGGGGACTGGTCGACGCGCAGATCTTCGTGATCGACGTGGCCGGGGGCGACGACATCCCGCGCAAGGGCGGCCCCGGGGTGACCACCGCCGACCTGCTGGTCGTCAACAAGACCGACCTCGCCCCGTACGTGGGGTCCGACCTCGGGCGGATGGCCTCGGACGCCAAGGCACAGCGGGCCGAACTCCCGGTCGTCTTCCAGTCGTTGCGCGGCGAGGACGGAGTGCGGGATGTCTCCGCCTGGGTGCGGGCGCGGCTCGCCGCCTGGACGGCGTGCGCGTGAACGACGTCAGTGCCACCGCCGGAATTGTCGCGTGCGACGACGGCCGCGGCGGCACCGCCCTTCCGGTGCTGGAGAGCGACGGGCCGCTCGCGCTGCGGCGGACCCGGGCGAGCGGCAGCGAGGCGCACGTGATGCTCGTCGGGGCGATGAGCGGGCCGCACGGCGGCGACCGGCTCGCTGTCCGGGCCGAGGTGCGGCGCGGGGCCCGGCTGCGCGTCGGATCGGCGGCCGCCACCATCGCGCTGCCGGGCCAGATCAAGGGCGAGGCCCGCTACGACGTACGGCTCGATGTCGCCGACGGCGGTGAACTCCACTGGCTCCCCGAACAGTTGATCTCGGCCGGCGGCAGCGAACTGTATGTGACGACCCGGGTGGATCTGGCCGGCACCGCCCGGCTCGTGCTGCGCGAGGAACAGGTGCTGGGGCGGGTCGGTGAGCAACCCGGACGGCTCACCAGCCGTCTCACTGTCCGGATCGACGGGCGCGTGCTGCTCGATCAGGAACTCGCCTGCGGGCCGGACGCGCCCGGCGGCTGGGACGGACCCGCCGTCCTGGCGGGGCATCGGGCCGTGGGGCAACTGGTGATCGTCAGGCCGGAGTTCGCCGTCGAGCCGGTGGCGGCCCGGATGATGGGCGAGCAGGCCGTGCTCGTACCGCTCGCCGGACCGGGCGCGCTGGTGACCGCGGTCGCCGCGGACGCGCTGCGCCTGCGCCAGGTGCTGGACGGGGTCCTCGCGGAACTGGACTGAACCGGACCCGGACCAAGTCGGTTCCGGAGCGGGCCGGTTCGGGTCCGTGCATCCGGTAACCGGGACATGGCTCCCGGTTATCGGATTGGCAAAGAAGGTCAACGAACCCTGTTCTCAGGGACCTCACAGCCGAAATGATCCCTCTGCAGTCAATAACCAGATACGGAGAGTGCCCACTTGAGGGACATCAGACCGAGGAATCGAAAGACCGCGCTCGGTTCGGCCGGAGCGCTGGTCACCGCGACCCTGATAGCCGGCGCCTTCGCGGCGCCCACGGCGAACGCGGAGAGCCGCCCCGGCCAGGACCGCGAGGCCCGCGGTGCCGCCATCGCCGCGGAGCGCGCCGCGAAGGCGGGGATCGACTGGAAGGACTGCCCCGCGGACTGGGGCTTCGAGAAGCCGATCCAGTGCGGTTACGTCACGGTCCCGCTGGACTACGCCCGGCCCGACGGCAAGAAGATCCAGCTGGCCGTCGACCGCATCGGCAACACCGGTACCAAGGAGGAGCGCCAGGGCGCCCTCGTGTACAACCCCGGCGGCCCCGGCGGCTCCGGTATGCGCTTCCCGCGCCGTGTCACCACGAAGAGCGCACTGTGGGCCAACACGGCCAAGGCGTACGACTTTGTGGGCTTCGACCCGCGCGGCGTCGGCCACTCCGCGCCCATCTCCTGCATCGACCCGCAGGAGTTCGTCAAGGCGCCCAAGGCCGACCCGGTGCCGGACTCCGAGGCGGACAAGCGGGCCCAGCGCAAGCTGGCCGCCGAGTACGCGGACGGCTGCTACGAGCGCAGCGGCGAGATGCTGCCGCACATGACCACGCCGAACACCGCCCGTGACCTGGATGTCATCCGGGCCGCGCTGGGTGAGAAGAAGCTCAACTACCTGGGCGTCTCCTACGGCACCTACCTGGGCGCCGTCTACGGCACGCTCTTCCCGGGCCATGTCCGGCGCATGATCGTGGACAGCGTCGTCAACCCGTCGCGCGAGAACATCTGGTACCAGGCCAACCTGGAGCAGGACATCGCGTTCGAGGGCCGCTGGAAGGACTGGGAGGACTGGGTCGCCGCCAACGACGCCACCTTCCACCTCGGCACCACCCGCGCGGACGTCCAGGCGAAGTGGCTCACGCTGCGTGCCACCGCGAAGAAGAGCCCCCTCGGCGGGGTCGTCGGCCCGGCCGAGCTGATCTCCTTCTTCCAGAGCGCCCCGTACTACGACTCGTCGTGGGTGCCGGTCGCCACGGTGTTCAGCAAGTACGTCGCCGGGGACACCCAGGCGATGATCGACGCCGCCGCTCCCGACCTGTCCGACACCGCGGGCAACATCTCCTCGGAGAACGGCAACGCCGTCTACACGGCCGTCGAGTGCACCGACGCCCAGTGGCCCACCAGCTGGAAGAAGTGGGACCGCGACAACACGCGGCTCAACAAGGACTACCCGTTCATGACGTGGGCCAACGCGTGGATGAACCTGCCTTGTGCCACCTGGCCCGTCAAGCAGCAGACCCCGGTGAACGTGAAGACCGGCAAGGGCCTGCCGCCGGTGCTGATCGTGCAGTCGCAGCGTGACGCCGCCACGCCGTACGCGGGCGCCGTCGAGCTGCACCAGCGGTTCAAGGGTTCGCGTCTGATCACCGAGAAGGACGCCGGCTCGCACGGCGTGACCGGCCTGGTGAACCCCTGCATCAACACCCGGGTGGACGCCTACCTGCTCACCGGCAAGCTGGACGGCGCGGACGTGACCTGCACGCCGCACGCCACGCCGAAGCCGTAACCGTCGGTCGTACGAGGAGAGGGGCGGCGGGGGTCACCACCCCGCCGCCCCTCGCTCGGCTCCGGGCACCGGGCCGGGCGTCGTCCGGCCCGGCAGGGCTCCGGGACCGGCTCAACTCAGCGGCATCCTCGGGAACCTGGGTTGCCTGGCCGCCGTCTCTCCCGCCAGTTCGGCCTTGACCTCGGCCGCGTAGCGGTCGACGTACTCCTGCTCCGACAGTGCCAGGATGGCGTACATCAGCTCGTCGGTGACAGCGCGCAGGATCGCCTTCTCGTTCTCCATCCCCGCGTAGCGGGAGAAGTCCAGCGGCTTGCCGAAGCGGATCACCACGGGGTGGATGTGCGGGAGGACCCGGCCCGGAGGCTGTGCCTCGAAGGTGCCGATCATCGCGCACGGCACGATCGGCACACCGGCCCGCAGGGCCATCACCGCCACGCCGACCTTGCCCTTGTACAGCCGCCCGTCGTGCGAACGGGTGCCCTCCGGATAGATGCCCAGCAGCTCGCCCCTGCGCAGCACGCCCAGGCCCTCGCGGATCGCCGCCTGTCCCGCCTCCTTGCCGGTGCGGTCCACCGGGATCTGCCCGATGCTGTGGAAGAAGGCGGCGGTCAGCCGGCCCTTGAGGCCCGAGCCGGTGAAGTACTCGGACTTCGCCAGGAAGGTGATGCGCCGTTTGAGGATCGCGGGCATCAGGAAGTGGTCGGCGAAGGAGAGGTGGTTGCCCGCGACGATGGCCGCGCCCGACGCCGGCACATGCTCCAGGCCCTCGATCCGAGGCCGGAAGAGCACTCTCAGCAGCGGTCCCAGCACCACGTACTTCAGGAAGTAGTAGACCACGGCTCGCCTCTCACCCCTCCACGGTCGACCTGCGTACTCCTGCGCAAGCTTCCCGCGATGCCGGGGCGGAGGCAATCTCGTGGTCGCTTCCGGACGCACCCGGGCCGCCCGCGCAGGGAGGCCCGCGTACGGCGGTCGTCCGGTTCAGGCGGCGAGCGGTGCCGTGTTCATGCCCGCGTGGTCGCGCAGGCCGTCCAGGAACTCCCGGACGGCTTCGGTGGCCGTGCGCCGCGGCCGCCAGTCCAGCTCCGCCCGCGCCCGCGAGCAGTCCATCAGCGGCAGTCGCAGGACGGCGTCGAACAGGTCCGGGGACGCGGGTACGAGCCGTAGCCGCCAGGCCATCGAGAGCGCGGCCCTGAGCGGCGGCAGCGGGAGCCGCAGCGGCCGCGAATCCAGGAGCCGGCCCAGCCTGGCCGCGTCCAGGGGCGGATCGGCGGCGAGGTTGTACGCGCCGCGCACGGGGCGTACGACGGCCGCCACGTACGCGGTGGCGGCGTCATCGGTGTGCAGGGCCTGGAAGACCAGACCCGGCAGGTCCGGGACCGCCGGCACGAACGACGGGCGCATCAGCTGGGCGGGCAGCAGCGACCCCGCGAAGATGCGCCGTTGCTGCGACGCCGACTCCCGCTTGAACAGGAATCCGGGGCGCATCCGTACCACCCGCACGTCCGGGTGGGCCGCTTCGAACCCGTCCAGGTACCGCTCCATGTAGGCCTTCTCGCGGCAGTACGCCGCCTGCGGCCAGCCGTGGGTCGGCCAGGACTCGTCGACCGGGTGGTCCTTGGGACCGGGGGAGTAGGCGCCGACGGACGACGCGTGGATCAGCGCGGGGACCCCGGCCGCCGCCGCGGACTCGTAGACCCTGATGCTGCCGAGCACGTTGGTGCGCCAGGTCGTGACGGGGTCGTGCGTGGGCTGGAACTTCCAGGCCAGATGGACGATCGCGTCCGCACCGGCGAAGTGGTCGACGAGATCGCTGCCGCCGGGGTCGACGTCCGCGGCCGCCCAGGCGGTGCCGTCGGGTCGCCAGTCCGGAACCCGGCGGGCCAGCCCCAGGACCGACGCCACCGCGGGATGGTGGCGCAGGGCCTCCACCACGCTCGTACCGGCGTTGCCGGTCGCGCCGACGACCACGACCCGCAGTCCGTCGGTGCCTGCTGTCCGCTGCCGCGCCACGTCGTTCATCGCAGCCGCCCTTCCAGGGGGAGGTCCACCCGCCGGGTACCCAGGCGGCGACCGCGTACCCCCGTCCGGACGGGGGCCGGGCCGCCCGGCACGGCCCCGCCCCCCGGTGGACGATCCCCCCGGCCGCCGAGCGCGCTGCCGGGCGTCGGGCGTGCCGCCGAGCGCTGCGCGCCGTGGGGCGCCGCGCGAGCCGCCGGGCATCGCGCGGGTTACTCGGCGGCAGGCGCCGCGTGACCGGTCACCCCGGCTGCCCCGCGCGCCGTCGCGCGCCCCGTCACCCCGTGTGCCCCGCCAGGGACTGCTCGGCCCAGATGATCTTGCCGTCGGGGACGAAGCGCGTGCCCCAGCGGTCGGCGACCTGGGAGACCAGCAGCAGGCCGCGCCCGCCCTCGTCCGTGGTGCGCGCATGGCGCAGATGGGGCGCGGTGGCGGAGCCGTCGAAGACCTCGCAGACCAGGGCGTGCCCCCGGATCAGCCGGAGCCGGATCGGGCCCGCCGAGTGCCGGATCGCGTTGGTGACCAGCTCGCTGACCACCAGTTCCGTGCTGAACGTCAGCTCCTTCAGGCCCCACTGCGCCAGTTGCCGGGTGGCCGACCTGCGGGCGTCGGCGACGACCTCCGGTGCGGCCGGCAGGTCCCAGGACGCGACGTGTTCGGCGTCCAGCCGCCGGGTGCGGGCCATCAGCAGGGCGACGTCGTCGTGGGGCCCGGCCGGGACCAGCGCGTCGACCACGTCTTGGCAGCGCAGCTCCAGGCTGGGCGCCGGGCGCTCCAGGGCCGCGCGCAGCCGGTCGCGGTCCGCGTCGGCGAAATGCTGCTGCGTACTGTGCGTGAGCAGGCCGTCGGTGTGCAGGACCAGCGTGCTGCCCTCCTCCAGGGCCAGCTCCACCGCCTCGAAGGGCGGACCGCCCACCCCCAGCGGCGGCCCCTGGGGCAGCTCGATGAAGGTGATGCTCCCGTCCGGCGCGATCAGCACCGGCGCGGGATGGCCCGCGGCGGCCATCCCGCAGCGTCCCTCGACCGGGTCGTAGACGACGTACAGACAGCCCGCGCCCAGCGTCCCGGCCTCGTCGCCGCCCTCGGGGTCCGCCCCGGTCACCTCCTCGCTCGCCGAGCGGGCGACCAGGTCGTCCAGATGGCCGAGCACCTCGTCGGGCGGGAGGTCGAGCGCGGCCAGGGTGTCCACGGCGGTCCGCAGCCGCCCCATGGCCGCGGCGGCCTGGATCCCGTGGCCGAGCACCTCGCCCACCACCAGGGCCACCCGCGCGCCGGACAGCATGATGAGGTCGTACCAGTCGCCGCCCAGGCCCGTCAGCTCGTCGGCGGGCCGGTAGCAGGCGGCCGCCTCCACCGCGTCCTGCTCGGGCAGCCGGCGCGGCAGCAGGTTGCGCTGGAGGACCAGCGCGGACAGGCGCTCGCGGGTGTAGCGGCGGGCGTTGTCGACGCACACGGCCGCCCGCGAGACGATGTCCTCGGCCAGGGCCAGGTCGTCCTCGTCGAAGGGCTCCTGGGGGTGCCGCCGGTAGAACAGGGTGATGCCGAGGGTGATGCCCCGCGCCCGCAGCGGCACGATCAGCACGCTGTGCAGCCCCAGCTCGACGAACGTGGCCTCCTTGCCCTCCGGCACGTTCGTCGCCCACTCCCGGGCCAGCGGGTCGAGGCGTTCCTCGTGCCACGACGTGCCGGTGGACAGGCACCGCACCGGAGGGGAACCGGCCGCGTAGGCGGCGGTCTGCCCGATGGTGACGACGGCCTCGGGCACGTTCGCCTGCGCCGAGCGCTGGGCGACCCGGCGAAGCCGCAGCGGGTCCACGTCGCGCAGGGGACCGGGCGCGAGCTCGGCGCCGCGCAGCACCGGCTCCAGCAGGTCCACGGTGACGAAGTCGGCGAAGCCGGGCACCACCACGTCGGCCAGCTCCTGCGCGGTGCGCATGATGTCCAGGCTGCGGCCGATGTGCTCGCCGCCGCGGTCCAGCAGCGCCTGCCGCCGCCGGGCCCGGTGCAGCTCGGTGATGTCCACGACCGTGTAGTACACGCCCACCGGCTGGCCGTGCTCGTCCTCCAGACGGGTGAACGACATCATGTGGGCGGTCTCGCGGTGCGGCGCGGACCGTAGGTACCCCACGTGCTCGTAGCCGGTCACCGGCTCCCCGGTCTCCAGCACGTGCCGCATCCGGTCTTCCATGCGATCCGTGTCCAGGCCCGGCTGGATGTCCGAGATCCGCAGGCCCAGCCGCTGGTGCGGCGACCCGCCGCCGAACTGGGTGAGGGCCTCGTTGGACCACACGTAGCGCAGGTCCCGGTCCACGATCGCGATACCGATCGGCGACTGGACCAGCTGTTCCAGCATGCCGCGGTCCAGGTCCCAGCCCGCCGCCCCGGACAGCTCCGACAACAGCAGCAACAGCCGGGCCGGGCCCGCGCCGTCCTCGGCCCGCACCAGCCGGGCCATCACGCTGACCGGCCGCCCGTCCCTGGTCCGTACCGTGAGCAGCCCCGCCCAGCCGCCGTGCGCACGGCAGTGCTCGACCAGCTCCGGCACCCGCGCCGCGTCCCGCTCGCCGAGCAGGTCGGCCAGCCCCCGGCCGACCGCCTCCGCGGCCGAGTACACCAGCAGCCGCCGGGCCGCGCCCGTCCAGCTCGTCACCACCCCCCGCGCGTCGAGCAGCAGGGGTGCGGCGTCGGCCACGTCGAAGCGCGGGCGAGCCACGTGGTGCTCCTCGTGTGCGCTCACGGCCGACCTCTCTGGCGCTGACAGTGGTCCACCACCACCCGACTGTCTTCACCCTGCGCAACCGCAGGCGCCCGCGCCACCGCAGACGCGCGACGACCCCGTCCGTACGAGCCGGACGGGCTCGTAAGGACGGGGTCGCGCGGGCCCCGATCAGGCCGCCTGCGTGAGCACCTTCGCCAGGGCGGCGAGCGCCCCCGCCAGTTCCTCGCCGGTGATCGTCAGTGGCGGCGCCAGCCGGATCGTGGAGCCGTGGGTGTCCTTGACCAGGACGCCCTCGCGCATCAGGCGCTCGCTGATCTCGCGACCGGTGCCGATGGCCGGGTCGACGTCGACGCCCGCCCACAGCCCGCGGGCGCGGAAGCCGACCACACCCCGGCCGACCAGCGCGGTCAGTCCGTCGCGCAGGGCCGTGCCCAGCTCGGCGGCCCGGCGCTGGAACTCGCCCGTCTCCAGCAGTTCGACGACGGCCGTGCCGACCGCGGCGGCGAGCGGGTTGCCGCCGAACGTGGAGCCGTGCTCGCCCGGCCGCAGCACTCCGAGGACCTCCCGGCGGGCCACCACGGCCGACACCGGCACGATGCCGCCGCCCAGCGCCTTGCCCAGCAGCAGGACGTCCGGGACGACCTCCTCGTGCTCGACCGCGAGGGTGCGGCCGGTGCGGCCGAGGCCCGACTGGATCTCGTCCGCGACGAACAGGCAGTTCTCGCGCCGGGTCAGCTCCCGGACACCGGCCAGATAGCCGTCGTCCGGGATCACGACGCCCGCCTCGCCCTGGATCGGCTCGATCAGCACCGCGGCCGTCGTCTCGTCGACCGCCTCCCGCAGCGCGGCGAGGTCGTTGTACGGCACCACCCGGAAGCCGGGCGCGAAGGGTCCGAAGCCCGCGCGGGCCGTCTCGTCCGTGGAGAAGCCGACGATCGTCGTCGTACGGCCGTGGAAGTTGTCCGCCGCGACCACGATCGTGGCCCGGTCGGCGGGCACGCCCTTCACCTCGTACGCCCACTTGCGGGCCACCTTGATCGCGCTCTCCACCGCCTCCGCGCCGGTGTTCATGGGCAGCACCATGTCCAGACCGGTCAGCGCCGCCAGCCGCTCGGCGAACTCGGCGAGGCGGTCGTTGTGGAACGCGCGCGAGGTGAGGGTCAGCGTGTCGAGCTGGCGGTGCGCCGCCTCGATCAGCGCCGGATGGCGGTGGCCGAAGTTGAGCGCCGAGTAGCCGGCCAGCATGTCGAGATAGCGGCGGCCCTCGACGTCCTCCACCCAGACGCCCTCGGCCCGGGCCACGACCACGGGCAGCGGATGGTAGTTGTGCGCGAGGACGGGCGCCTCCGCGCGGATGAGGTCGGCCGAGGTGCGGCTGTCCGGGAGCGTACGGGCGGGTGCGGTCATCAGCGGATCTCCTGGGTGCAGCACTTGATGCCGCCGCCGGCCTTGTGGAACTCGGACAGGTCGACGGGGACGGGGAGGTAGCCGCGCTCGGCCAGCCGGGCGGCCAGCGCCTCGGCCTGCGGCGCGATGAAGACGTGACGGCCGTCGGACACCGAGTTCAGGCCCCAGGCCAGCGCGTCCTCGCGGGTGGCCAGGACGGCGTCAGGGAACAGCCGCTCCAGCACCTCGCGGCTGCCCGGCGAGAACGCCTGCGGGTAGTACACGATGTCGGCGTCGGGACCGTCGCCGAGGACGAACAGAGCCGTGTCCAGGTGGTAGAAGTACGGGTCCACCAGCGTCAGGCCGATCACCGGCCGGCCGAGGAACTCCTGCACCTCGCGATGCGCCTCGCGGGTCGTCCGGAACCCGGTGCCGGCCAGCAGGTACCGGCCCGTCCAGACCAGGTCGCCCTCGCCCTCGCAGACCGACTCGGGACGGTGCACGGTGAAGCCCGCGGTCTTGAACCAGGTGTCGTAGTGCACGGCCTCGGGGCGCCGTTCGGGCGCGTGGAACAGCGAGCCGAAGACCCGGCCGTCGACGACGACCGCCGAGTTCGCGGCGAAGACCATGTCCGGCAGACCGGCCACCGGCTCCACCGTCTCGACGGTGTGGCCGTGGGCCCGGTAGGCGTCGATCAGCGCCCGCCACTGCTCCTGGGCCAGATCGACGTCGACGGGGGTGTCGGGATGCATCCAGGGATTGATCGCGTACTGCACGGCGAAGTGTCTGGGTTCGCAGACCAGGAAACGCCGGGAGCGTGGCACACGGCTTTCGGACACAGAGGGGTTCCTCCGCTTCCTACGGGTGGCGACTGAGGGTTGACACCAAGGTAGGAAGTGACAGAACCGCACGACAAGGAACGAACCCTGCGTGTTCGCGCAGCATTGCTGCGTCTTTACGCCGGTCGGCGCATGTCCGCTGCGTCCTGCGCGGGCTCCGTGGGAGCCGGCTGGTTCGCGCCCGCCTCCGGGCTCTCCGGCAGCAGGTGGGAGAGCACCATGACGCTGATCGTCTTCCGGATGAACGGCTCGACGCGGATCCGCTCCAGCACCTCCTCGAAGTGGTCCACGTCCCGGGCCCGCACATGCAGCAGCGCGTCCGCGCCGCCCGTCACCGTCATCGCGGCGGTGATCTCCGGATGGTTGCGCACCACCTCCGCCAGCCGCCGCGGCGGCGCCGCGCCCTCGCAGTACACCTCGACGTACGCCTCCGTGCTCCAGCCCAGCGCCGACGGCTTCACCGTGGCCGTGAACCCCGTGATCACCCCGGTCTCCCGCAACCGGTCCACCCGGCGCTTCACTGCCGTCGAGGACAGCCCGACCGCCGTGCCGATCTCGGCGAAACTGGTCCGGGCGTTCGCCATCAGCGCGGTGAGGATCTTCCGGTCGAGCTCGTCGAACGACGTGGGCCTGCTGTTCATGGCCGCACTGTATCCAGCGCGAACCGACACGCAGGGCACATGTCCAGACGTACCGATTGCTCCTACACTCCACCTTCATGCTGCGCGCCCTCGCCGTCGACGACGAACGCCCCTCGCTGGAGGAACTGCTCTACCTGCTCAACGCCGACCCCCGGATAGGCAGCGTGCAGGGCGCGGGCGACGCGACCGAGGCGCTGCGCCGCATCAACCGTGCCCTGGAGTCCGGCCCGCACGGCCCCGAGGCCGTCGACGTCGTCTTCCTCGACATCCACATGCCCGGTCTCGACGGCCTCGACCTGGCCCGGCTGCTGACCGGCTTCGCCCGGCCGCCGCTGATCGTGTTCGTCACCGCCCACGAGGACTTCGCCGTCCAGGCCTTCGACCTGAAGGCCGTCGACTACGTGCTCAAACCGGTCCGCAAGGAACGCCTCGGCGAAGCGGTACGACGGGCCGCCGAACTGCGCGGCACCACCACACGGATCCCCGTGCACGAACCCGACCCCGACCATCTGCCGGTCGAACTCGGCGGCGTGACCCGCTTCGTCGCGGTCGACGACATCACCCATGTCGAGGCGCACGGCGACTACGCCCGACTGCACACCGGCCGCGGCAGCCACCTCGTCCGCATCCCGCTGTCCACCCTGGAGGAGCGCTGGCGCTCCCGCGGATTCGTCCGCATCCACCGCCGCCACCTGGTCGCCCTGCGCCACATCGGCGAACTCCGCCTGGACGCAGGTACGGTGAGCGTCCAGGTCGGCACCGAGGAGCTCCAGGTCAGCCGCCGCCACGCACGCGAGCTGAGGGACCTGCTGATGCGCCGCCCGACCAGCTAGGGAGGATTTCGTGCCCCAGGACCCCGCCGAGCGCCGCGTCGTCGTCACCGGCCCGCCCCGCCGCACCCGACGCGCCTCCGGCTACTACCGCCCCCGCACCGAGATAGCCGAGCAGACCACCCTCGGACACACCTACGTCCGCTCCCTGATGCGCACTCAACTGCGCGCCGCCTCGGCCGTGTTCGCCGTCCTCGTGCTGCTCGTCGGACCGCTCCCGCTGCTGTTCGCCGCCATGCCGGACGCCCGCCGCCTCGAATGGGCCGTCCTCGGCTTCTGCCTCTACGCCCCCCTCGTGCTGCTCGCCCGCTGGTACGTGCGCCGGGCCGAACGCAACGAACGGGACTTCGTGCTCCTCGTGGAGGACCGCTGAGCGTCGTGAACTCCGGCTACGCCGTCCCCGCCGTCGCCCTCGTCGTGGTCGCCACCGTCCTCGTCGGCGCGTTCGGGCTGCGCATATCCCGTACCACCTCCGACTTCTACGTCGCCTCCCGCACCGTCGGCCCCCGCCTCAACGCGGCCGCCATCAGCGGCGAATACCTCTCCGCCGCCTCCTTCCTCGGCATCGCGGGCCTCGTCCTCGTCCAGGGCCCCGACATGCTCTGGTACCCCGTCGGCTACACCGCCGGATACCTGGTCCTGCTCCTGTTCGTCGCCGCCCCGCTGCGCCGTTCCGGCGCCTACACCCTCCCCGACTTCGCCGAGGCACGGCTCGCCTCCCAGGCCGTACGACGCCTCGCGGGCGCCTTCGTCGTGGGCGTCGGCTGGCTCTATCTGCTGCCCCAGCTCCAGGGCGCCGGGCTGACGCTGACGGTGCTGACGGGAGCGCCCGGGATGCTCGGCGCGGTGATCGTCGCGGTCGTCGTGGTGGCGACCGTGGCCGCGGGCGGGATGCGCAGCATCACCTTCGTCCAGGCCTTCCAGTACTGGCTGAAGCTCACCGCCCTGCTGGTCCCCGCCCTCTTCCTGGTCCTCGCCTGGCAGGGCGACGGCGCGCCCACGCACGCCTTCGAGGAACCCCCCGCCTTCCGCCACCAGCGCTCCGTGCGCTTCGACTCCACCCTCGACCTGATGCTGGACCGGCCGCTGACCGTGACCGTCAGCGGCACCGTCGACGGCCGGCCCCTGGAGGGCACCCGGCTCGCCCTGCCGGCCGGGGTCCACCGCATCGAGCGGGGCACCCGGCTGACCTTCGCCGAGGGCAGCACGGTGCCCGCGGCCGACCGCGGCGGCCAGGCCGGCATGTCGACCTCGCTGGCCGCCGGTCGCGAGGAACGCCCGCTGTACGCCACGTACGGACTGATCCTCGCCACCTTCCTCGGCACCATGGGACTGCCGCACGTCGTCGTCCGCTTCTACACCAGCCCGCACGGGGTCGCCGCCCGCCGCACGACCGTCGCGGTCCTCGTCCTGGTCGGCGCCTTCTACCTGCTGCCCCCGGTCTACGGCGCGCTCGGCCGGCTGTACGCCCCCGAGCTCACCCTCACCGGCGACGCGGACGCCGCCGTACTGCTGCTGCCCGAACGGCTGATCGGGGGCCTGGGCGGGGAACTGCTCGGCGCGCTGGTCGCCGGGGGCGCCTTCGCCGCGTTCCTGTCCACCGCGTCGGGGCTGACCATGGCCGTGGCCGGCGTCCTCACCCAGGACGTGCTGCCCGCACGCGGCGTACCGCACTTCCGGCTCGGCACGGTGCTCGCCATGGCCGTACCGCTCGCGGCGAGCGTCCTGGTCGGCGGTCTGCCCGTGGCCGACGCGGTCGGGCTCGCCTTCGCCGTGTCCGCGTCGTCGTTCTGCCCGTTGCTCGTCCTCGGCATCTGGTGGCGCCGGCTGACCCCGCCCGGCGCGGCCGCCGGGATGCTGGTGGGCGGCGGCTCGGCGTTCGTGGCGGTCACCGCGACCATGGCGGGCTTCCCGGGCACCGGCGGACCGCCGCACGCGCTGCTCGCCTGGCCCGCCCTGTGGTCCGTACCGCTGGGCTTCCTCACCATGGTGCTGGTGTCCCTCGCGACCCCGGGGCGGGTACCGGCCGGCACGGCGGCCGTGCTGGCGCGCTTCCATCTGCCGGAGGAGCTGCGCACCGAGGAGCTGCGGCCGGAGGCGCGGGCGTGAGCGGATTCCTGGCGGGCCTGTGCGTGGCCGCGCTGCCCCTGCTGGCCGCCGGATTCTGGCTGGGGCGGCGCACGGCACGCCCGGAGAGCCAGGGCGGTCTCGGCACCCCCGTCGAGCACGCCACCTTCCAGACCCTGCACACCGCGTCCCTCGCCGCGCCCCCGCTGCGCGAGGGCCTCACCGGGGAGACGGCCCGCAGATCGGCCCGCACCCTGCGGTCGCTGCTCGGCACGGACGCGCTGTGCCTCGCCGACGACCACGACGTCCTCGTCTGGGACGGAGCGGGCAGTCATCACCGGGCCGAGGTCAGGGAGCGGCTCGCGGGCCCGCTGGAGACCGGCCGCGGCGAGGCGTTCCGGCTGGACTGCGACGCCCCCGACTGCCCGGTGCGCTGGGCCGTGGTCGCCCCGCTCACCGTCGACGACCGGGTGCGCGGCGCGCTCGTCGCCTGCGCGCCCCGCGAGTCCGCGGTCCTGCTCCGGGCGGCCGGCGAGGTCGCCCGCTGGGTGTCCGTGCAGCTGGAACTGGCCGACCTCGACCAGTCCCGGACCCGGCTGATCGAGGCCGAGATCAAGGTCCTGCGGGCCCAGATCTCCCCGCACTTCATCTTCAACTCGCTCGCGGTCATCGCCTCGTTCGTGCGCACCGACCCCGAGCGCGCCCGCGAGCTGCTGCTGGAGTTCGCCGACTTCACCCGCTACTCGTTCCGCAGGCACGGCGAGTTCACCACCCTTGCCGACGAGCTGCACGCCATCGACCACTATCTGGCACTGGTCCGGGCCCGCTTCGGCGACCGGCTCTCCGTGACCCTCCAGATCGCCCCCGAGGTGCTGCCGGTGGCGCTGCCCTTCCTCTGCCTCCAGCCCCTCGTCGAGAACGCCGTCAAGCACGGTCTGGAGGGCAAGGCCGACACGTGCCGCATCCAGATCACCGCGCAGGACGCGGGCGCCGAGGCCCTGGTGGTCATCGAGGACGACGGCGCGGGCATGGACCCCGCCCTGCTGCGCCGCATCCTCGCGGGCGAGGTCAGCCCGTCCGGCGGTATCGGACTGTCGAACGTCGACGACCGGCTGCGGCAGGTCTACGGCGACGACCACGGCCTCGTCATCGAGACCGCGGTCGGGGCGGGCATGAAGATCACCGCCCGGCTGCCGAAGTACCAGCCGGGCGTGCACTCGGCGGGCCGGCTGACCGGCACGTGAGCCCCCGGCGGGCGCCGGGCTAGGGCCTGTCTGACAATTCGCGTCGTCGCCCGAAGGGCGGCCCGGCGGCGTCAGGTGCGTGCTCTCGGTGTGCCGGCCCCAGGCCTGCGTACTGGATGTACTCGGGCTTGGGGCCGGTGCGGCGAGAGGGCGTGCATGGCGTCGCCGGGCAGACGGGAATTGTCAGACAGGCCCTAGGCGGGTCGGTGGTCGGTGACGATCATGGCCAGGGTGAGCAGTCCCAGCACGACCCAGCCGAACCACAGCCAGCCGTTGCTGCCGAGCGCCACCGTGTAGGCCGTCACCACGACGAGGCCGCCGAGGGTGAGCACCCCCATCGCTCTCGTGGAACCGTCCGTGGAACCGGGCATCGCGACACCCTCCTCAGGACACCCTGCTCAGGGTTCGTCCCCCTCCATGGTGCCCCGGTTCCGGCTCGCCGGTACCGCCCGTGCGCGGGCGAGGTGCCGTCGGGGGAGTGCCCACCGCCGCTGTGGCGGCCCGGCCCGGCCCGGAGCGGGCCGGCGGGCCTCAGCGCCCCTGTGCGTTCAGGGAGGCCAGGTAGGCGTTGTACGCCTCCAGCTCCTTGTCGCCGTCACGCTCCGCGGCCCGGTCCGAGCGCTTGGCCTGCCGCTGCTCGGACCCGTACCACTGGAACAGCAGTGCGATCAGCACCAGCACCGAAGGGATCTCGCTGAACGCCCACGCGATGCCGCCGGCCGCGTTCTGGTCGGAGAGGGCGTCGATGGCGAGCGAGGCGGGCGGGTTGCGGAAGCTGTCGACCATCGGCGTCGACGCCATCATCAGCGCGATACCGAAGAACGCGTGGAACGGCATGCCCGCGAACAGCTCCAGCATCCGCATCAGATGACCCGGCCGGTTCGGCCCGGGATCCACGCCGATGATCGGCCAGAAGAACACCACGCCGACGGCGAGGAAGTGCACCATCATCGCGATGTGCCCCGCCCGGGAGCCCATCAGGAAGTCGAACAGCGGGGAGAAGTACAGGGCGTACAGGCTCGCGATGAACAGCGGGATCGTGAACGCCGGATGCGTGATGATCCGCATGTAGCGGCTGTGCAGCAGCGCCAGCAGCAGCTCGCGCGGCCCCTTGCGGCCCCGGCCCGCGACCGGCAGCGCGCGCAGCGCCAGGGTGGCCGGGGCACCGAGCAGGATCAGGATCGGCGACAGCATGCTGATCACCATGTGCTGCACCATGTGCACGCTGAACATGACCATCCCGTAGTCGTTCAGCGCGGTGCACATCACCGCCATGACCGTCAGCACGCCGACGGTGAACGACACGGTCCGGCCGACCGGCCAGGCGTCCCCGCGCCGCCGCAGTCTGACGACCCCCCAGCCGTACAGGGCCAGTGCCAGCAGGCAGGCCACGAGGAAGAAGGGGTCCGCCGACCACTGAAGACCTCGCCCCAGCGTGAACGGCGGCAGATCCATGGTCATGCCGTGCCCGCTGTGATCCATCCGCCGGCTCCTGGTTCGTGGGGGTTGCGCGCTGTCTGTCCACAGCTGTCTGTCCGCACCCAGACTAGAGCCGCCCCCGGCCGCGACTGCGGCCGGGGGCGGCTGAAGCCCGCAAAAGCGGCTAGAGCACGCACTCCGCCTCGGCGTACCGCTCCTCCGGGACCGTCTTCAGCGTCTGCACGGCCTCCGCGAGCGACACCATCACGATGTCCGTGCCGCGCAGCGCGGTCATCATGCCGAACTCGCCGCGGTGCACGGCCTCCACCGCGTGCCACCCGAAGCGGGTGGCCAGCACGCGGTCGTACGCGGTGGGCGTGCCGCCGCGCTGGACGTGTCCGAGGATGACCGGCCGGGCCTCCTTGCCGAGGCGCTCCTCCAGCTCGATCGAGAGCTGCCGGGCGATCCCCGCGAACCGCTCGTGGCCGTAGACGTCCTTGCCGCCCTCGTCGAAGTCCATGGAGCCGGCCCGCGGCTTGGCGCCCTCCGCGGCCACGACGATCGCGAACCGCTTGCCGGCCTCGAAGCGCTCCCCGACCCGCCGCGCCAGCTCGTCGATGTCGAAGGGGCGTTCCGGTACGACGATGGCGTGGGCGCCGGCCGCCATGCCCGAGTGCAGCGCGATCCAGCCGGTGTGACGGCCCATGACCTCCACGATCAGCACGCGCTGGTGGGACTCGGCGGTGGTCTTCAGCCGGTCCAGGGCCTCGGTCGCGACCCCGACGGCCGTGTCGAAGCCGAAGGTGACGTCGGTGACCGCGATGTCGTTGTCGATGGTCTTCGGCACCCCGACGATGGGCAGGCCGTTGTCCGAGAGCAGGCGGGCCGCCTTCAGCGTGCCCTCGCCGCCGATCGGGATGATCGCGTCGAGACCGAGCTCCTCGACATGACCCCGGGCCCGTTCCACGCCGTCCCGCAGATGCTCGGGGCGGACCCGGGAGGAGCCGAGGATGGTGCCGCCGCGGGCCAGGATGCCGCCGACGGCGTCGAGGTCGAGCTTGAGGTAGTCGCACTCCAGGAGGCCCCGCCAGCCGTCCCGGAAGCCGATGACCTCGTCGCCGTGGTCGACCACGGCACGGTGCACGACGGACCGGATGACGGCGTTCAGGCCGGGGCAGTCGCCGCCGGACGTGAGGACACCAATGCGCATAGCCCGAAAAACCTTCTCCACGTGGGCCGGGGCCGAACCACGCTGTCCGGCACGGACGTCGCCACCCTAGCGTCAGGAGGGGGCCGGACCGCACCGTGCGTCCGCCTGCTGGACGGGCCCGCTCACCTGTGCGGACAGGGTGTCAGACGGGCCCGCTCACCTGTGCGGAAGGCCCGTCGGACGGGCAACGGACGGGTGTCCGCAAGGTGTCCGACGGGCCTGTGCAGAGACGTTCAGGCAGGCTGCTGCGCGGCCGCGATCCGCTCGTTGCGCAGCGCCTCGTACCAGTGGTCGTCGATCGGCGGCAGCGCGTTCACGTCCAGGGCCAGCTTCAGCAGCAGGTCCGCGACCTGAGGGTTGCGGGCGAGCACGGGCCCGTGCATGTACGTACCGAAGACCGTGTCGTTGTACGCGCCCTCCGTGCCGTCCCCCGTGCCGTTGCCCCGGCCGATCCGCACCTGGGCGAAGGGGCGGGCGGTGGGGCCGAGCTGGGTGACGCCCTGGTGGTTCTCGAAGCCGGTCAGCGGGGGCAGACCGAGCCGCGAGTCGATGTCCGCGAGCACGTCGCCGACGCAGCGCTCACCGGTGCCGCGCACCGTCGTGACGTCCAGCAGCCCGAGACCCGGCTCGCGCTGGCCCAGGTCGTTGACGAACTCCTGGCCGAGGATCTGGTAGCCGGCGCACACCGAGAACACGATCGCGCCGTTCTCCACGGCCCGGTACAGGTGCCCGTCGCGGCGCAGCCGCTCGGCCGCGAGCCGCTGCGGCCGGTCCTCGCCGCCACCGATGAGGTAGATGTCGCCGGAGGTCGGGATCGGCTGGTCGCTGCGTACGTCCATCCGGGCCACGTCGAGGCCGCGCTGCCGGGCCCGGCGTTCCACGACGAGGACGTTGCCCTGGTCGCCGTAGGTGCTGAGGAGGTCGGGGTAGACCCAGACGATCCGCAGTTGGTTGTCGCTCATGAGATGACCGTCCTTGGTGGGTCAGTTGCCGACGCGGCGGCGCAGGTCCTGGAAGGCGGTGTAGTTCGCGATGACCTCGATCCGCCCGGGAGGTGCCATCTGCACGGCCTGGTCGACGCTCTCGCACACCTGGAAGCTCTGGTTGGCGACCTCCAGACGTACCGCGAGGTCCAGCTTCCGGTCGCCGATCACGAAGATCGGGTGGCCGGTCAGCCGGGTGTAGTCGACGTCCCACAGCCACGAGGTGTCCGTGCCGTCGGCGCCGCGCGCGTTCACCGACAGGATCACCGGGGTCGGCGGCGGGTCGATCAGGGAGAACGTCTCCAGCCAGCCGGCCGGGTTCTTGGCGAGCAGCAGCCGCAGGTCGCGCTGCATGAACTGCACGACGTCATAGCGGCCGGCCACGGCCTGCACCTGGTACATGCGCTCCAGGGCCACCTGCGGCGGCACCCCGAAGACGGCGGCGACCGCGGCCGAGGAGGCGGCGTTGGCCTTGTTGGCGCGGCCCGGCAGCTGGAGGTGGATCGGCCAGGCCGAACCGTGCGGGTCGAGGACGTGGTCGCCGGACAGCGCCCAGCTCGGCGACGGCCGGCGGAAGCCGCAGTCGCCGCAGAACCAGTCGTCGCCCGGACGCTGCATCACACCGCCGCAGGACGGGCAGGACCAGGCGTCGTCCTTCCACATCTGCCCGGCTGCGACCCAGATCACATTGGCGGACGAGGACGCGGCCCACACGACCAGCGGGTCGTCCGCGTTGGCGACGACGACGGCCTTGGAACCGGCCAGGCCCTCACGCCAGTTCTCCGCCAGCATCCGCGTCTCGGCCGCGCGGTCGAGCTGGTCGCGGGAGAGGTTGAGCAGCGCGATGCACTTCGGGTCGGTGTCCCGGGCCACGCCCGCGAGGTACTTCTCGTCGACCTCTATCACCGCGTAGCGGGCTTCCGAACCGCCCGCGAGCGCCGAGGTGATGCCGGCCGGCATGTTCGCGCCGAGCGCGTTGGACACGACCGGGCCCGCGGCGCCCAGGGCCTCCGCGATCAGCCGGGTGGTGGTCGTCTTGCCGTTGGTCGCCGAGACCAGGACGACGTCCAAGTGCTGGGCGAGCCGGGCGAGCAGGTCGGGGTCGAGCTTGAGCGCCACCCGTCCGCCGATCACCGAACCGCTGCCGCGCCCTGCTGCGCGCGATGCCGCCGCGACCGCCTTGCCCGCGGTCACGGCGATCTTGGCCCGCGGCGTGAGCGGGTCCGAGTTGCCTGCCATCAGTTCTCGATCCTCCTTGCGTACGCGCCGCGCCTCAAGCCGTTCGGCAACGTGGTGTGGACCTCAGCCTATCGAGATCCATTCACACTCCCGAACCCTGGCACCCCCGCGGCACCCACGCGACATCCGCGTGGCTGTCAGGACCGTACCCTTGCCGCCATGCGACACGGTCCGATCCCGGGCGCCCGCGGGCGCGTCCGGCCCCTCACCCTGCTCGGCGACCCGGTGCTGCACAGCCCGTGCGCCGAGGTCACCGACTTCGGTCCCGAACTGGCCCGACTCGTGGAGGACCTGTTCGCCACGATGTACGCGGCGCAGGGGGTGGGACTGGCCGCGAACCAGGTCGGCGAAGCGCTGCGGGTGTTCGTGTACGACTGCCCGGACGACGAGGACGTCCGGCACCTTGGGCACGTGGTGAACCCCCGGCTGGTCACGGCGGACGGACTGGTGCTGCGCGGGCCGGAGGGCTGCCTGTCCCTGCCGGGCCTGGAGGCGGGGACCGAGCGTCACGACCACGCGGTCGTCGAGGGGTTCACGGTGACGGGCGAGCCGGTCACCGTGCACGGGACCGGCTTCTTCGCCCGCTGTCTGCAACACGAATGTGATCATCTGGACGGTACGGTGTACGCGGACCGGGTGACGGGATGGCGCGGCCACCGGCTGATGCGGCAGGTGAAGCGGGCCCCCTGGCACAGGTGACGCGTCCGCGCGGGCGGACCGGCCGCCGACGCCGCGGTGCGCGTCCGTACGCGCCGGCGGACCGGCCCCCAATGTCGGGGTGCGCGTCCGCAGGGGCGGGCCGGCCGGTCCCGACGTCGCGGTGCGCGTCCGTACGTGCGGACGCGCCGGGCCCGTCCGACGCGCCTCGGGCGGACCGGCGCCGGGGCGCGGGGTCTCAGAACCCCGGGCCGCCCACCTTGTCGCCGGCCGCAGCCAGCCGGCCCCACAGCAGGTCGGCGAGACTGCGCACGAGTTCGGCGCGGGAG
This sequence comes from Streptomyces adustus, assembly GCF_009377175.1. Lineage (GTDB taxonomy): Bacteria > Actinomycetota > Actinomycetes > Streptomycetales > Streptomycetaceae > Streptomyces > Streptomyces adustus. The sequence goes on along the minus strand of NZ_VJZD01000034.1, from coordinate 10,567 downwards.
CACGGCCGTTCGCCCAGCCACCAGTCGCCGGCCGCGTGCATCATGCCGACGATCCCGTGTCCCCAGACCCGTGCCAGCTGCTGGCTGCCCGGACCCAGATCCACCCGCTCCTCGATCACCTGGGCCAGTTCCTCGCCCATCCGCCGCAGCAGCGGCGCGCTGTGCTTGCCCACGTCGAAGCCCTGGTCGCCGGCCTGGCCGCCCTCCGCCGGGTGCATCAGGAACCGGTACACCTGGGGGCGTGCCTCGATCGCCGCGAGGTAGGTGTCGAGGGTGGCCTCGACCCGCTCGCGCCGTTCGGCGGGCGCGTCCAGCGCGGCCCGCAGCGAGGCGAGCAGGGCGTCCGTGTGCCGCGTGGCCAGGGCGGCGTACAGTCCGCCCTTGTCGCCGAAGTGCCGGTAGAGGATCGGCTTGGTGATGCCGGCCTCCGCCGCGATGGCGTTCATCGACGCCTGCGGGCCGTCGCGGAGCACCACGCGGTCGGCGGCCTCCAGCAGCTCGCGCCGTCGACGGTCGGCGGCCCGCTGCTGATCGGTCCGCTGTGTGGTGTCCATGAGCTCTCCCCACCCGTGCTGGTTCGGTGACGCCTGCGCAAAGTAACACTCAACACCCCCCTGACATCGAACGGGCTGCCGACCGGTCATCAGGAGTTGACATCGCCTACCCGTCGGTAACAGACTCGCGTTACCGCTAGTAACATGCACGTGCGCCGCCGCTGGAGGGGACATGGCCGAGTTCACCATGGAGCTCAACGACGAACAGAAGGAGGTCCGGGACTGGCTGCACGGTTTCGCCGCCGACGTCATCCGCCCCGCGGCCGCCGAATGGGACGAGCGTGAGGAGACTCCCTGGCCGGTCATCCAGGAGGCCGCCAAGGTCGGAATCTACTCCCTCGACTTCTACGCCCAGCAGTACTTCGACCCCACCGGCCTCGGCATCCCCATGGCCATGGAGGAGCTGTTCTGGGGCGACGCGGGCATCGCCCTGTCGATCGTGGGCACCGGCCTCGCCGCCGTGGGCGTCCTCGCCAACGGCACCGAGGAGCAGATCGGCACCTGGATCCCGCAGATGTACGGCGACGCGAACGACGTGAAGGTCGCCGCCTTCTGTTCCTCCGAGCCGGACGCCGGCTCCGACGTGGCCTCCCTGCGCACCCGTGCCGTCTACGACGAGGCCAAGGACGAGTGGGTGATCAACGGCACGAAGACCTGGGCGACCAACGGCGGCATCGCCAACGTCCACGTGGTCGTCGCCGTGGTCGACTCCGAGCTCGGCTCCAAGGGCCACGCGTCCTTCATCGTCCCGCCGAACACGCCGGGCCTGTCCCAGGGGCAGAAGTTCAAGAAGCACGGCATCCGCGCCTCGCACACCGCCGAGGTCGTCCTGGAGAACGTGCGCGTCCCCGGTTCCTGCCTGCTGGGCGGCAAGGAGAAGCTGGACGAGCGCCTCGCCCGGGCGCGCGAGCGGGCCAGGTCGGGCGGCGAGCGAGTGAAGAACGCGGCGATGGCCACCTTCGAGGCGTCCCGCCCGGCCGTGGGCGCGATGGCGGTGGGCACCGCCCGCGCCGCCTACGAGGTCGCCCTCGACTACGCCACGACCCGCGAGCAGTTCGGCCGGCCGATCATCGACAACCAGGGCGTGGCCTTCCAGCTCGCCGACATGCGCACGTCCATCGACGCGGCGCGGCTGCTGGTGTGGCGGGCCTCCTGGATGGCGGTCAACGGCCGGCCGTTCACCTCGGCCGAGGGGTCGATGTCGAAGCTGTTCGCGAGTGAGACCGCGAAGAAGGTGACCGGACAGGCCATCCAGATCCTGGGCGGCAACGGCTACACCCGGGAGTACCCGGTGGAGCGGATGCACCGGGACGCGGCGATCTACACGATCTTCGAGGGCACCAGCGAGATCCAGCGGCTGGTGATCGCCCGCACCCTGTCGGGGATGCCCATCCGCTAGCGCGGCGGGGCGCGGGTGCCGGTCCGGTCCACGCCCCGACACCCGTGCCCCGGTGGTTCAGCGGTGCTTCAGCGGGGTCAGCTGCTCGATGTCGTAGCGCAGTCTCAGTGCCTCGATCGCCGCGTGGTCCGGCGGACCTCCGCCGTCCAGGATCGCCAGGAGCTCCTCGAAGTAGCGCTCGTGGTCCGGCGGAGGCGACGCCTGGAAGAACATCTTCGCGGGCGTCTCCGTCGGATTCGCGAACGCGTGCGGGCAACCGGGCGGTACGACGATCACCGTGCCCGGTGTCGCCCGTACCACCCTGTTGCCCGAACCCGACTCCCAGGTCCGCCAGTTGTCGGGGGTACGGACGCGGGGCTCGAAGGCGAGCACGTCCAGCTCGCCCTCCAGCACGTAGAACAACTCCTCGCTGCGCGCGTGCACATGGGCGCCGACGTCGAAGCCGGGGGGGACCACCACCTCGAAGGTGGAGGCCGTACGCGAGTGCGAGCCGGTCACCTTGAACGTCACGTGCTGCGCGGGACTCTGGACCACCCGGCCGTGGCCGGGCGGCACCAGCAGTCCTTCGGTCGCCGTCATCGGGGGCTCACCAGGTGACGGGCAGGGCCTCGGGCCCGCGGATCAGCGCGCCCTTGCGGAACGGCACCTTCTCCGCCGGCACGGCCAGCTTCAGCCCCGGCATCCGGTCGAGCAGCGCGTCGACGAGCAGCTCGGACTCCAGGCGGGCCAGCATGCCGCCGGGGCAGTAGTGCGGACCGAAACCGAACGCGACGTGCGGGTTCGGGGACCGCGAGAAGTCGATCGTCTCGGGGTACGGGAAGACGTCCGGGTCGCGGTTGGCGGCCAGGTAGGACACGTAGACCGGGTCGCCGGCCCGGATCCGTACGCCTCTGATCGCCACGTCCTCCAGCGCGATCCGGGACAGACCGACCGCGTTGCGGTGCGGGATGTACCGCAGGAGTTCGTCGATGGCCTGCGGCCGGATCTCCGGTTCGGCACGCAGCTGCCGGGCCAGGTTCGGGCGGGTCAACAGGATGTAGAACATCTGCCCGCTGTTGTTGGTGACCGCCTCGCCGCCGATCTGGAGCAGGACCGCGAGCCCCACGGCCTCGTCCGGGGTGATCTCGCCCCGGCCCACGGCGGCGCCGAGCAGCGAGGCCACGTCCTCGGCCGTGCTGCCCTCGCGCCGGCCGATCAGGTCCGCGAAGTACGCGCCCATCTCCGCCTTGGCCTTCTCGCTGACGTGCGCCCCGTGCGAGGAGGACAGGATCAACTGGGTCCAGGTGTGCATGCCGTGGCGGTCGGCCGCCGGGACGCCCATCAGCTCGCAGATGACCGCGATGGGGAACGGGCTGAGCACCGTCTCGGTGAGATCCGCGGGCGGCCCGTCCTGGAGCAGCTCGTCGACCAGCTCGTCGAGCAGCAGGCGGGACTTCTCCCGGACCCGCTCGACCCCCTTCGCCGTGAAGGCGGCGGCCACCGACCGGCGCAGCCTGGTGTGGTCCGGCGGGTCCAGGAAGCCGACCGCGCCGCGGGTCGGGATGAAGTGCGGGGCCAGCCGGGTGACCGGCTGGTCCATGACCGCCTCGCGGCCGAACCGGGGGTCGTTGGTCACCGTGCGCACATCGTCGTGCCGGGTGACCAGCCACGCCCAACCCTCGCCGTTGGGCAGCTGGATGCGGGTGATCGGGCCCTCGTTCATCAGCTCGGTCAGGACCGGGTCGAAGTCGACGCCGGCCAGATCGAGGGCCGGCCAGTGCCGGACCGGGGGCAGGGTCTCGGTGATCGTCTTCTCGGTCATGACGCCCCTTCGTCGCCGCGGTTCCACCGGCCCAGCGACATCTCGGCCGTGATGCCGGGGCCGAACCCGGCGAGCAGCCCGCGGGCCCGGTGCTCGGTGCCGCCCTCGTCGAACAGCCGGCGCAGCGCGTCCAGGACGACGGCGCTGGCGATGTTGCCGTACTCGGTGAGCGTGGCCCGGCTGAACCGGAAGGCGTGCGGATCGACCTCCAGGAACTTGCTGAGGTCGTCGAGTATTCGGGGACCACCCGCGTGGACGATGTAGAAGTCCAGGTCGGCCGCGTTCCAGCCGTGCATGCTCGCGAGGTCGTGGAGCGCCGGGGCGAGCGGCTCCATGGTGGCGGGCACCCGCTTGTCCAGCAGGAAGTGGAAGCCGGTCGCCCGGACGTCGTACATGATCCACTCTTCGGTCTTGGGGATCAGGTACGAGCCGTTGCGCTCCAGCTCGATGCCGGTGCCGCCCCTGCCGCGGACCGCGGCGGCGGCGATGCCGTCCCCGAACAGGCCGTTGGACAGCAGCGATCCGACGCCGAGGTCGGTGGGCTGGTAGCACAGCGAGCAGAACTCGCAGGCCACGATGAGCGCGTTGGCGTCCGGGTACGCCGTGCAGAAGTCGTGGGCCCGGTTGATCGCGGCGCCGCCCGCCGCGCAGCCCAGCTGGGCGATGGGGATCTGTCGGGTGGTGCTGTCGAAGGCCATCTCGTTGATCAGCCACGCCGTGAGCGAGGGCATCATGAAGCCCGTGCACGAGACGTAGATGATCACGTCGATGTCGGTGGTGAGCAGTTCGGCCTCGTCGAGCGCGCGCTGGATGACCGCGGGGACCCGGGCCTTCGCCTCGGCCTGGTAGAGCTTGTTGCGCTCCTCGAACCCCGGGTGTCTGAGGGTCTCCTCGATCGGCTGCACGATGTGCCGGGTGCGTACACCCGTGTTCTCGATCAGACGGAGGGCCAGGGGCAGTTGCGGGTGGTCCTGGTGGTGGTTACGCGCCAGCTCGAGCGTCTCCTCCATGGTGATGACGTGCTCCGGAACCGACACCGAGGGCTTGCACAAAGTCGCCATGACCGTGCCTGCTTTCGCCGTCCGGAAGACCCCTTCGCAGGTCCTCCGGTCAGAAGGTGGTTCACCCGTGAGGGTGGTCCACCCACGATCACCCGACAGGGCGACGGTCTCTCGCTGGACTACTCCAATCGGGGGCCTCGGGACGCAGCGGGCGGTGCACGTCGAGTGCGTCCCGGAGCCGCTCCGGCCGACCGCGGCAGGGCGCGGGCGGGTCACCCGGCGCGGGGCACGCGGACGTGCCCGGGCCCGCGTACGCGTGCGGACCCGCGGGCGCGGCAGGGGACGAGCGGTCCCCGCTGTCGGCTGCCTAGCCCCGCTGTCCGCTGCTGTGCGCGATGCACGCCACGTCGATCCGGTCGGCCAGCTTGGCCAGTTCGATGGTCAGCGCCGCGACCGTGTCCTCGTCCAGGCCGTCCTGGCCGGCCTCCACCAGATGCAGCCAGCGGCCGCCCACCGTGCGCAGCAGCTTGCTGACGTCGGACGCCGACACCTGCAACGTGCCGCGGTCGTCGACGATCAGCGGCAGGGTCACTTCGCGGTTCACAAAGGGGATCGTAGCCGCGGAAGGCTCACGCTCCCTGCCATACGGTGGTGATGTTGCAGAACTCGCGGATTCCGTGCCCGGAGAGCTCGCGCCCGTATCCCGACCGCTTCACCCCGCCGAACGGGAACGCCGGGTGGGAGGCCGTCATCCCGTTCACGAACACACTGCCCGCCTCCAGGTCCCGTACGAACCGGTCGACCTCGGCCTCGTCCCGGGTCCAGACGTTCGAACTCAGTCCGAACGGGGAGTCGTTGGCGATCAGCACCGCCTCGTCCAGGTCGCCCGCGCGGTACAGCGTGGCGACCGGCCCGAAGGCCTCCTCGCGATGGATGCGCATCTCCCGGGTGATCCCGGACAGCACGGTCGGCGGGTAGAACCAGCCCGGACCTTCGGGCCGTTCACCGCCGCACAGCACGGCGGCGCCGCTGCGCCGCGCGTCGTCGACCAGTTCCTCCAGGTCGGCCCGCCCCTGCTCGTTCGCCAGCGGCCCGACCTCGGTGCTCTCCAGCAGCGGGTCGCCGACCTTCAGCGCCCTCATCGCCGCCGTGAAGCGCTCGGTGAACTCGTCATGGACGTCCGTGTGCACGATGAACCGCTTGGCGGCGATGCACGACTGCCCGTTGTTCTGCACCCGGGCGGTCACCGCGACCTGCGCGGCCCGCTCGACGTCGGCGGACGGCATCACCACGAACGGGTCGCTGCCGCCCAGCTCCAGCACCGTCTTTTTGATCATCTCCCCCGAGGTCGCCGCGACCGACCGGCCGGCCGGCTCGCTGCCGGTGAGGGTGGCCGCCTTGACCCGTTCGTCGCGCAGGATCCCGTCGACCGCGCCCGCGCCGATCAGCAGGGTCTGGAAGGTGCCCTCGGTGAAGCCCGCGCGGTGGAAGAGGTCCTCCAGGTAGAGGGCGGTCTGCGGGACGTTGGAGGCGTGCTTGAGCAGGCCGACGTTGCCCGCCATCAGGGCGGGCGCCGCGAAGCGGACCACCTGCCACAGCGGGAAGTTCCACGGCATCACCGCGAGCACCGGGCCCAGCGGCCGGTAGCGGACCAGGACCCGCGAGGCGCCGGAGTCCTGGACGTCGGCGGCGGCGGGCTGCTCGTCGGCCAGCAGTTCCTCGGCGTGCTCGGCGTACCAGCGCATCGCCTTGGCGCACTTGGCCGCCTCCGCGCGGGCCTGCTTGACCGGCTTGCCCATCTCGGTGGTCATCACCCGCCCGATGTTCGCCTGGTCCGCCTCCAGCAGGTCGGCTGCCCGGTGCAGCAGGCGGGCGCGCTCGGCGAACGTCGAGGTGCGATACGTACGGAAAGTGGCCTCGGCGAGCTGGAGCCGGCGTTCGATCTCCTCCTCGCCCATGGCCTCGTACGTCTTCAGCGTCTCGCCGTTCGCCGGGTTCACCGTTGCGATGGGCATGACCGTCCTCCCTGGGAGCAGGCTGTGTCTCGACCTTCGCGCGCGCCTCGCGGAACCGCAACGCGTGCGCGTCCGCTCAGGCAACGCCCGTGCCTTCGCCCAGGCCACGCGTGCGCGTCCGCTCAGGTCGAGTGCTCCGTCAGGCGGTCGAGAAACGCGGTCTGCGCCGCGACGATCAGCTCCCGGGCCCGGTCGAGCCCGAACCACTCCACCCGGTCCAGTTCGGGGAACTCCCGGAGCTGCCCCGACCGCGGTGGCCACTCCATCCGGAAGGTGCCCGGACGGACGGTCGCCGGATCGAGGTCGGCCTCGACCGCCCAGGCCGTGACGGTCTTGCCGCCGGTCTGCCGGACCTCCCCGAGCGCGATCGCCGCGCCGTCGGGCGGCGCCAGTCCGAGCTCCTCCCGGAACTCGCGCCGGGCGGCCTCCCAGGCGGGCTCGTCGGGCCCGTACTCGCCCTTGGGGAGGGTCCAGGCCCCGGCGTCCTTCCGGGCGAAGAACGGACCGCCCATATGCCCCAGCAACACCTCGAGGCCATGGCCGGTGTGCCGGAACAACAGCAGTCCGGCGCTGCGTCTGCCGCGGGCGGCGTTCACGGGCGTACCTCCGGGTGCGCGGCGAGGAGCGTCTCCACGGTGTCCGCCTCCTCGGCGCGCTTGTCCGGCCGGTAACGGACCACGCGGGCGAAGCGCAGCGTGACCCCGGCCGGGTAGCGGCTGGAGCGCTGGAGACCGTCGTAGGCGATCTCGACGACGAGTTCGGGGCGTACGGTGACCACCTGGCCGTCGTCCTCGACGGCCAGCTCGGCCAGCCGCTCGGTCTGCCAGGCGAGCATCGCGTCGGTCATGCCCTTGAAGGTCTTGCCGAGCATCGCGAAGCCGCCGTCGGCCGTACGGGCGCCCAGGTGCAGGTTGGACAGCCTGCCGGTACGCCGCCCGTGGCCGCGCTCGACGGCCAGCACCACCAGGTCCAGGGTGTGCACGGGCTTGACCTTCAGCCAGGCGGCGCCGCGCCGTCCCGCGCTGTAGGGGGCGTCCAGGGCCTTGACCACCACGCCCTCGTGGCCGCGCCGCAAGGTGGCGGCGAGGAACCCCTCCGCCTCCTCGACGTCCCGCGGCGCCCCGGAGGCCAGTGTCCGCCGTACCCGCATCGGCTCGGGGACCAGTCGGGCCAGCTCCGCGTGCCGTTCGGTCAGCGGCAGGTCGAGCAGGTCCCGGCCGTCGACGTACAGCACGTCGAAGAAGACCGGGGAGACGGGCACCGTCTCGGCGGCCGTGGCCACGTCCACCCGCGAGCCGACCCGCCCGGCGGTCTCCTGGAAGGACCGCGGCCGGCCGTCCGGGCCGAGCGCGATCACCTCGCCGTCCAGGACGAACCGCTCGCCCGCCAGCTCCCGCGCGGCCGCCGTCACTTCGGGCAGGCGGTCGGTGATGTCGTCGAGGGTGCGGGTGTGGACGCGCACGGTGTCGCCGTCGCGGTGGACCTGGACCCGGATGCCGTCCAGTTTCTCCTCCACCGCGCAGACGCCCAGCCTGCCGATCGCGTCGGCGACCGAGGCCGCGCTGTGCGCGAGCATCGGCAGCACCGGGCGTCCGACGGTGAGCCGGAACCGGTCCAGGGCCGCGGGTCCGTCGGCGAGCAGCGCCTGCGCCACCGCCGGGAGCGAACCGGCCAGCATCACCGCCCGCCGTACGTCCGCCGCGGGCGCCCCCGTCGCCGCCGCCAGGCCCTCGACCGCGACCGCGTCCAGCGCGCCCTGCCGTACCTCGCCGGTGATCAGGCCGAGCAGGAACCGCTGCTCGTCCTCGGTGGCCGCGCCCATCAGCGCCTCCACCAGACGGGCCCGTTCGGCCTGCGCGCCGGTACCGGACACCGCGGCGAGCTCGGTCAGCCGGGCGTCCACCTGGCGCACGGTCAGCGCCGGTCCGGCGGCCGCCGGGACCGGGCGGGAGAGCACCTTCCAGCCGACGCCCAGCCGCCCCTGCGGCAGCCGCCCGGCCAGGTAGGGGATGACGAGCGGCACGTCGTCCGCGTCGGCGTCCCGGAACAGCCCGGCGAGCAGCGCGGTCTTGCGGGACCGTGCCGAGGTGGCGGCGACCTCCCGGGACACCTGGGCGAGCCGGCTCAGCAGCATGCAGCCATGGTGCACCGCGGGGGCGGCGGCTACACCCGCACGGCCGCGTCGAGGTCGGCGAAGAGCAGCTCGCCGTTGATCGCGGCACCGGCCCGGTAGCCGCGGCTCGCCGCGTTCACCACCTGCTCGGCGAAGCCGGAGGCGTTCCCGGCCGCCCACAGCCCGGGGACGCTCGTCAGGCCCCGCTCGTCGATCACCGGATACGCGCCGAACGGCGTGTCGCGCAGCTCGGCGCCCAGTCGCCGCAGCAGCCCGTCGCGCGGCACGGCGCGCGGCGCCAGGAACAGCACCTCACGCGCGTGCACGGTGCCGTCCACGAGCCGGACGCCGGTGAGGCGGTCGTCGTCGACGACGAGCCCCGCCACCTCGCCCGGCACCACGGCGACCCCGGCCGCGGTCAGCCGGCGCACGTCGTCGCCGGACAGCTCGCTCCGGTCGACGGTGTGCAGGAAGAGGGTCACGTCCTTGGACCACTGGGACACCATCAGCGCCTGGTGCACGCTCATCGGGGTGGTCGCGAGCACCCCGAAGGCCCGGTCGCGCACCTCCCAGCCGTGGCAGTACGGGCAGTGCAGCACATCGCGTCCGAACCGCTCGGCGACACCCGCGACCGGCGGGAGCTCGTCCTTCAGGCCGGTGGCGACGACGAGCTGACGGGCGTGCACCGTCCGCCCGCCCGCGAGCACCACGCCGAACCCGCCGTCCGGGTCGCGTACCGCGTCCACCGCCCGGTCCCGCACGAGCCGCACGCCGTACCGGGCGATCTCCGCGCGCCCCACCGCGAGGAACTCGGCGGGCGACATGCCGTCCCGGGACAGATAGCCCTGCATGTGCGCGGACGGCGCGTTGCGCGGCTCGCCCGCGTCGACGACGAGCGTGCGGCGCCGGGCCCGGCCCAGCACCAGGGCGGCGGACAGCCCGGCCGCGCCGCCGCCGACGACGATCACCTCGTACGTCCCGGCCGTCTCGATCGTCTCGTGGTTCTCGGTCACGGTGACCACCTCCGGGGAGACGGTCGCCCGCATCCGGCGGAATTGACAAACAGCTTTGCCGAATCTGCAATACGGGGATGAGTACCGACGACGTTCTCGCGGCGGTGGGCCCCAGGCTGCGCCGGATCCGCAAGGAGCGGGAGGTCACCCTCGCCGCGCTGTCCGAGTCGACGGGCATCTCGGTCAGCACCCTCTCCCGGCTGGAGTCCGGCCTGCGCAGGCCCAGCCTCGAACTGCTGCTGCCGATCGCCCAGGCCCACCAGGTGCCGCTGGACGAGCTGGTCGGTGCGCCGCCGGTCGGGGACCCGCGGGTGCGGGCGAAGCCGATCGTGCGGCACGGGCGTACCCACTGGCCGCTGACCAGGCAGCCCGGCGGGCTCCAGGCGTTCAAGGTGTTCGAACCGCAGCGCAGCCTCGACCCGGACCCGCGCACCCACGAGGGCTACGAGTGGCTGTACGTGCTGTCCGGGCGGCTGCGGCTGGTGCTGGGGGAGCACGACGTGGTGCTCGGCCCCGGGGAGGCGGCGGAGTTCGACACGCGGGTGCCGCACTGGTTCGGGTCGACGGGGGAGGGGCCGGTGGAGTTCCTCAGCCTGTTCGGACCGCAGGGCGAGCGGATGCACGTACGGGCACGACCCTCGCGCCCGTGAGCCGTGAGCCGTGAGCGGGGC
>NZ_VJZD01000349.1 GCF_009377175.1 Streptomyces adustus | reverse complement strand
CACAGGCCTCGGGCAGGATCTCGGCGGCCGCGAGGTAGAGGAGCACTCCGCCGAAGAGGCCGAGATAGCCGCCGAGCAGCGGTTCGGGCAGGACGAAGAACAGGGTCGAGGCCGCGCCGAGCACGGGCGCCGCCGCGTCCGCGAACAGCATGGCGATCGCCTTGCGCCGGGCGTTCCCGTACAGGCTGGTGATCGTGTACGTGTTGAAGCCGTCCGCGAAGTCGTGGGCGACGACGGCCAGCGCGACGGACGCGCCCATGCCGCCGCCGACCTGGAAGGCCGCGCCGATCGCCACGCCGTCCATCGCGCTGTGGCCGACCATCGCGGCGGCCGCCGTCAGGCCCACCTCGGGCACCCGGCCGTCGGGCGCCCCGGTGCCGTGCGCGACCGCGGGGATCTCCTCCGTCCGGGCGGAATGGGGGTCCCGGGGGAGATCGGCCAGCAGCCGTTCGGCCATATGGGCCAGCAGGAAGCCGGCCACGAACAGCAGCAGCGCGGCCGGTACGCCGAAGACCTCGGTGCCCGCCGCCTTCAGTGCCTCGGGCAGCAGGTCCAGGCCGACCACGCCCAGCATCAGGCCGCCGGCCAGGCCGAGGACCAGATGGCGCCGGTCGGTGACCCGCTGTGCCGTCCAGCCGCCGGCCAGCGTCATCAGGAACGCGCCGAGCGCGACGAGGACCGCCATGTGACCTTGCTATCCGATCGAACCCCGGTCGCGCACCTCCGACCCCCCGCCCAGTGAAGATCCGTACGAGAGGACCCGTACCCATGGCCGATGCCCCCACCGGCAAGGTGACCTTCGTCGGGGCCGGCCCCGGCGCCGCCGACCTGCTGACGTTCCGGGCCGCGCGGGCCATCGCCGAGGCCGACGTCGTGATCTGGGCCGCCAGCCTGGTGCAGGCCGAGGTGCTCGAACACGCGCGCGCGGACGCGGAGATCCTCGACTCGGCGGCGATGTCGCTGGAGGACGTGGTGGCGGTGTACCGGCGGGCCCGCGCCGACGGGCTGCGGGTCGCCCGGATCCACTCCGGCGACCCCGCGCTGTGGGGCGGCACGCAGGAGCAGCTCGACCGGTGCGACGAGCTCGGGATCGAGACGGAGATCGTGCCCGGTGTCTCGTCCTTCTCCGCGGTCGCCGCGCTCGCGGGGCGCGAGCTGACCATTCCCGAGGTCGCGCAGTCGGTGATCCTGACCCGGCTCGGCGGCGGCAAGACGCCGATGCCGCCCGGCGAGGAGGTGCGCGAGTTCGCCCGGCACGGCACGACCATGGCGCTGTTCCTGTCGGCGGCGCGCAGCGGGCAGCTGGTGCGGGAGCTGCTGGAGGGCGGCTATCCGACGACCACGCCCGTCGTCGTCGCCTATCAGGCGACCTGGCCGGAGGAGCTGGTCGTGAAGTGCACGATCGGCACGCTGGAGGAGACGGTCAAGGAGCACAAGCTCTGGAAGCACACGCTGTTCCTGGTCGGCCCGGCGCTGGACGCCGGCGGGACGCGCTCGCACCTGTACCACCCGGGCCACTTCCACGGCTATCGCAAGGCCGACCCCGAGGCCCGCAAGGCCCTGCGCGCCTGGGGCGCCGGCACGTGATCACGGTCGTCGGTACGGGGACCGGTGCGCCGCCGCCCGGGGACGTCCTCGCGGGGGCGGAGCTCGTCGTGGGCGGCCGGCGGCACCTGGACGCCGTACGGCCGCTGCTGCCCGAGACCGCCGAGCTGGTGGTCCTGGGTGCGCTGGCGCCCGCCCTGGACACCGTCGCGGAGTACGTCGGCAAGGGTCGGCCGGTGCTGGTGCTCGCCTCGGGGGATCCGGGGTTCTTCGGGATCGTGCGGGTGCTGTCGGAGCGGTTCGGGGCCGCGGCGCTCGATGTCAGGGCCGGGGTGTCCTCGGTCGCGGCCGCGTTCGCCAGGACCGGGCTGACCTGGGACGACGCCGTGGTGGTCAGCGCGCACGGGCGGGAGCTGCGCACCGCGGTGCATGTGTGCCGCGCGTATCCGAAGACGGCCGTGCTGACCGGACCGGGCGCGGGTCCCGCCGAGCTGGGCGCGGCGCTCGCGCGGGCGTCGGCCGACCGGGTCCTGGTGGTGGCCTCGGCGCTGGGCGATCCGGCGCACGAGCGCGTCGAGCGGGTGACACCGGCGCAGGCCGCCGCCCGGGACTGGGGGTCGGCGGTGAGCGTGGTGCTGTGCCTGGACGAGTCCCGGACGGCGCGCGGCGGGGCGCGGACGGTGGCCGGTGCGGCGCCGGGTCCCGCGGGCTGGGCGCTCGCGGAGTCCGCGTTCGCGCACCGCGACTCGATGATCACCAAGTTCGAGGTGCGGGCGCTGGCGCTGGCCCGCCTCGGGCCGCGCCCCGGCGACCTGGTGTGGGACGTCGGCGCGGGCTCCGGGTCGGTGGCGGTGGAGTGCGCGCGGCTGGGGGCCGCCGTGAGCGCCGTGGAGAAGACCCCGGACGGGGTCGGCCGGATCCGTACCAACGCCGCTCAGCACGGCGTCGACGTGCACGTGGTGCACGGCGCGGCGCCGCACGCGCTGGCCGGACTCGACGACCCCGACGCCGTGTTCGTCGGCGGCGGTGGCCGTGAGCTGCCCGGGATCGTCGACGCGTGCGCGCGGCGGGCCCGGCGCAGCGTCGTCGTCGCGATGGCCGCTCTGGACCGGGTGCCCGCGGCGCGTGCGGCGCTGATCGGCGCCGGCCTCGACTGCGACGGAGTGCTGCTCCAGTCCTCGCGGCTGGTCCCGCTGCCGGGGGACGTGACCCGGCCGGCCGCGACCAATCCCGTTTTCCTGCTGTGGGGCACCCGCCCCGCGGCGCGTACCGAAGGAGTTGCCCTGTGATCGGCCTCATTTCCGCCACCGCGGCGGGGGCTGCGGCGCGCGACCGGCTGGCCGCGGCCTGGCCGGACCGCACGCGGGTGTACGACGGGCCCGTGGCGGACGCCGTACCGCGGGCGTTCGCGGAGTGCGGCCAGCTGGTGTGCTTCCTGGCGGCCGGGGCGGTCGTACGGCTGATCGCGCCGCTGCTGGGCGACAAGCGGACCGACCCGGGTGTGGTGTGCGTCGACGAGGCCGGCCGGTTCGCCGTGTCGCTGGTCGGCGGGCACGGCGGCGGCGCCAATGAACTGGCGCGCGCGGTGGGCGGGTTGCTGGGCGCGGAGCCGGTGGTGACCACGGCGACGGACGCGGTGGGCGTGCCGGGCCTCGACACGCTCGGCCTGCCCGTGGAGGGGGATGTCGCCGGGGTGACCCGCGCCCTGCTGGACGGGGAGCCGGTCGCGCTGGCCGCGGAGGTGTCCTGGCCGCTGCCCGCGCTGCCGTTGGGGACGCGGGGCGCGTACACGGTCCGGCTGACCGACCGGGCCGTGGAGCCGGCCGAGCGCGAAGTACTGCTGCGCCCACCGTCGTTGGCGGTCGGGGTCGGCGCGTCCAAGGGTGCTCCGGCCGAGGAGGTGCTGGGGCTGGTCGAGGCCGCGCTGCGGGACGCCGGGCTCAGCGCCGCGTCCGTCGCCGAACTGGCCACCGTCGACGCCAAGTCCGGCGAGCCCGGCATCGTCGCCGCCGCCGAGCACCTCGGGGTGCCCCTGGTGACGTACTCCGCCGAGGAGTTGGCGGCCGTCGAGGTGCCGAACCCGTCCGGCGCGCCGCTCGCCGCGGTCGGCACCCCGTCCGTCGCGGAGGCCGCCGCCCTGGTACGGGGTGGCGAACTCCTCGTCCCCAAGCGGAAGTCGCAGCGGGCGGACGGCCGGCCGGCGATGGCGACCTGCGCGGTCGTACGGCGGCCGGGGCGCGGGCGGCTCGCGGTGGTCGGGCTCGGGCCCGGTGCCCGGGACCTGCTGACACCGCGCGCCGAGGCGGAGCTGCGCCGCGCTTCCGTGCTCGTCGGGCTCGACCAGTACGTCGACCAGATCCGCGATCTGCTGCGGCCCGGCACCCGGATCCTGGAGTCGGGGCTCGGCGCAGAGGAGGAGCGGGCCCGCACCGCGGTCGCCGAGGCGCGGCGCGGCGCGGCGGTCGCGCTCATCGGGAGCGGGGACGCGGGGGTGTACGCGATGGCCTCGCCCGCGCTGGCCGAGGCCTCCGACGACATCGACGTGGTCGGGGTGCCCGGGGTGACGGCGGCGCTCGCGGCCGGGGCGATCCTGGGCGCGCCGCTGGGCCACGACCATGTCTCGATCAGCCTGTCCGACCTGCACACGCCGTGGGAGGTCATCGAGCGGCGGGTACGGGCCGCGGCCGAGGCCGACCTCGTCGTGACGTTCTACAACCCGCGCAGCCGGGGCCGTGACTGGCAGCTGCCGAAGGCCCTCGCGATCCTCGCGGAGCACCGGGAGCCGGCGACGCCGGTCGGTGTCGTGCGCAACGCGTCGCGCGCCGACGAGTCCAGCCGGGTGACGACGCTGTCCGCGCTGGATCCGGCGACGGTGGACATGATGACGGTCGTGACCGTGGGCAACACGGCGACCCGGCGGATCGCGGGGCGGATGGTGACCCCGCGCGGCTACCGCTGGCAGCAGGACCCGGGGACGGCCCCGCAGGAAGAGGCCCGGACCGTCCCGCACGCGCGGACGCAGGAAGAGCCGCAGGAAGAGCCGGGGACGGCCCCGCTCGAAGAGACCCAGGAAGTCCCGCAGCGAGACCCTCAGGAGGGTGCCCGGTGAATCGTGTGGTCCATCCGATCGAGCAGGAGTCCTTCCGGCGGCTGCGCGCCCGTCTGGACACCTCGGGCTTCCCGCCGCTGTCGCGGGCGGTGGTGGAGCGGGTGATCCACTCCGCCGCCGACCTCGACTACGCCGACGATCTCGTCCTGGACGAGGGCGACCTGGCGAAGGCGCACACCGCGCTGCACGCCGGGGCGCCGGTGGTCGTGGACGTGGAGATGGTGGCCGCGGGGATCACCCGCCGCGAGACGGTCTGCCGGCTGCGGGACGCGCGGTCCGGACCGGGACTGACCCGGTCGGCGCACGCGATCAGGCTGGCGTACGAGGAGGTCGGGCCCGGCGCCCTGTGGGTGATCGGCTGTGCGCCGACCGCCCTGGAGGAGCTGCTGACGCTGGACGCCGCCCCCGCGCTCGTCATCGGGCTCCCCGTCGGTTTCGTCGGGGCGGCCGAGTCGAAGGCCGCGCTGCGCGGGAGCGGGCTGCCCGCCGTGAGCAACGTGTCCGAGAAGGGCGGCTCCGCGGTGGCCGCGGCCGCCCTCAACGCCCTGCTGTACCACCGCATTCCGCAATCCGAGGAGACATCGTGACCACCCCGCCGCCCGCCCTGCTCATCGCCGGCCATGGCACCCGGGACGAGGCCGGAGCCGAGGCGTTCCGCGACTTCGTACGGGAGTTGGGGCGCCGTCACCCCGAACTGCCCGTCGCGGGCGGCTTCATCGAGCTGTCCTCGCCGCCGCTGGGCGAGGCCGTGGCCGAGCTGGTGGAGCGGGGGGTGCGCCGGTTCGCCGCGGTGCCGCTGATGCTGGTGTCCGCCGGGCACGCTAAGGGGGACATCCCGGCGGCCCTGTCCCGGGAGAAGGAACGCCACCCCGGGATCTCGTACACCTACGGGCGTCCGCTGGGCCCGCACCCGTCGCTGCTGGACGTGCTGGAGCGGCGCCTGGACGAGACGCTCGGCGAGGCGGGCCGCACGCCCGCGGACCGGGCCGAGGTGACCGTGCTGCTGGTCGGGCGCGGCTCCACCGACCCGGACGCCAACGCCGAGGTGCACAAGGCGGCGCGGCTGCTGTGGGAGGGACGCGGTTACGCGGGGGTGGAGACGGCGTTCGTGTCGCTGGCCGCGCCGGACGTGCCGAGCGGTCTCGACCGGTGCGTGCGGCTGGGCGCCCGCCGGATCGTGGTGCTGCCTTACTTCCTGTTCACCGGCATCCTGCCGGACCGGGTGCGGCAGCAGACCGAGGACTGGGCGGCCGCGCATCCGGAGGTCGAGGTGCGCTCGGCGGACGTGATCGGGCCCGAGCCGGAGCTGCTGGACCTGGTGATGGAGCGGTACGCGGAGGCCGTGAAGGGCGATCTGCGGATGAACTGCGACTCGTGCGTGTACCGCATCGCGCTGCCGGGCTTCGAGGACAAGGTGGGGCTGCCGCAGCAGCCGCACTTCCACCCGGACGACGACGGACACCACGACGGTCCCGGGGGCGGTCACCACCACGGGCACCACCAGCACGGGGGGCACACCCACTCCCATGCCCACTGACGACGTTCTCGGGGACGGCCCCGATCTGCGGCACCACGGCGACGCAGAGGTGCGCGACGACGGCGCGGAGCTGGTCGACCTGGCCGTCAACGTACGGGCGGACACGCCCCCGGCGTGGCTGCGGGAGCTGATCGGCGGATCGCTGGACGCCCTGGCCGCCTATCCGGACGGGCGGGCCGCGCGGGCGGCGGTGGCGGCCCGGCACGGGCTGCCGGTGGACCGGGTGCTGCTGACGGCCGGTGCGGCGGAGGCGTTCGTCCTGCTGGCGCGGGCGCTGAAGGTGCGCCGGCCGGTGGTCGTGCATCCGCAGTTCACCGAGCCGGAGGCGGCGCTGCGGGACGCCGGGCACACCGTCGACCGGGTGCTGCTGCGGGCCGAGGACGGTTTCCGGCTGACCGCGCGGGCGGTGCCCGAGGAGGCGGACCTGGTGGTTGTCGGCAATCCGACGAACCCCACCTCGGTGCTGCATCCGGCCGACGCGATCGCCGCACTCGCGCGTCCCGGGCGGACGCTGGTGGTCGACGAGGCGTTCATGGACGCGGTGCCGGGTGAGCGGGAGGCGCTGGCCGGGCGGACGGACGTACCGGGGCTGGTGGTGCTGCGCAGCCTCACCAAGACGTGGGGGCTGGCCGGGCTGCGGATCGGGTACGTGCTCGCCGCCCCGGAGACGGTCACCACGCTGGAGCGGGCCCAGCCGCTGTGGCCGGTCTCCACGCCCGCGCTCGCGGCGGCCGAGGCGTGTGTGAGCCCGCAGGCCCTCGCGGAGGCGGACCGTGCGGCCCGCCGCATCGCCGCCGACCGGGCCCGTCTGGTCGCGGGACTCACCCGGTTCGCGGCGGCGGGGGTGCGTGTCGTGGAGCCCGCCGAGGGGCCGTTCCTGCTGGTCCGGATGCCCGCGGCGGCCGCCGTGCGGCGCAGGTTGCGGACGCTGGGGTTCGCGGTGCGCCGCGGGGACACCTTCCCGGGGCTGGGCGAGGAGTGGATCCGACTCGCGGTACGGGACCAGAAGACCACGGACGCCTTTCTGGAGGCGCTGGAACAAGCACTGGACCAGTGAGACGGGAGCCGATACGGCGGGGCGCCCGACTCGGTGCGGCGCGGCTGACGCGGCCCGGCCGACACGGCGCGGCTGACACGGCACGGCCGATGCGGCGCGGCTGACGCGGCCCGGCCGACACGGCGCGGCTGACACGGCACGGCCGATGCGGCGCGGCTGACGCGGCCCGGCCGACACGGCGCGGCCGACACGGCCCGGCGGCAGAGGCGCGGCTGACACGGCGCGGCGGCCGAGGCCGCGAGCCGGGGCGAGGTCGTATAACAGCCGCCGCCGCGAGCCGGGGCGAGGTCGTACGACAGCCGACGCAGCGAGCCGGGGCCGACGCCGTGTGACAGCCGGCTCGGCGTGACGCGGCCGACGCCGTGAAACGCGGCCCACGAGCCGGGGCCGACGTGGCGCGACCGACGTGGCGGGGCGGGGCCTCCGCACCTTCCCGGGG
>NZ_VJZD01000348.1 GCF_009377175.1 Streptomyces adustus | reverse complement strand
GTGGGCGCCGTGTTGGTGACGATGACCCGGACGGCGTCGCCCTCATGGTGGATCCGCACCGTCGCAGTGGCGCCGGGGGCGTGTTTGCGGGTGTTGGTGAGCGCCTCCTGGACGGTGCGGTACACCGCGCGCTGGACGGTTGGCGGCAGCCCCTCGGGGACGTCCGTCGTCAGCCGTACGTCGATGCCGCTGCTGCCGACCATCTGCTCCAGGTCGGCCAGGGACGGCTGCGGGGTCAGTTCGGCGGGGCGCCCGCCGGAGGCGCGCAGGACGCTGACCATGTGGCGCAGCTCGTCGAGGGTCTGGACACTGAGCCGCCGGATGGTGCCGGCCGCCTCCTTGGCCTCCGCGTCGTGGGTGCCGACCTGGAGCGCCCCGGCCCGCACCGCGATCAGGCTGACCTGGTGGGAGACCACGTCGTGCATCTCGCGGGCGAGCTGGGCGCGCTCCCTGGCGAGGACCGCCTGGGCGGTCAGCAACTGCTCGTGGTCGCGGGCCTCGGAGATCTCGGCGAGCCGCAGCGACAGGTCGCGCCGGGTCTGGACGAGCTGGCCGAGGAAGACCGGCGCGGCCGCCGTCGCCCCGGTGTAACCGAGGGTGATGAAGGTGCTGCCCCGGGTCAGATCCAGGCCCGGGGAGGGCCACGAGCTCACGTCCCCCAGCGTGAACAGCAGGGCGCAGACGACCAGGAGCATGCGGTGCCGGGTGATCGAGGCGAGCGTGTACAACGCGATCAGCGAGGCGATGACCGCGTCGGAGAGCAGCACGGCCGGGAGGGTGAGCAGGAAGGTCAGCAGTGGCAGACGGCGCCGCACGATCAGGGCGAAGGCGGCGGCGAGGGCACAGGCCATGCGCACCCACGCCTCGGGATCCCAGTGCGCCCAGACGTCGAGCAGCGCGACCCCGGCCGGTACGCCGTCCAGCAGCACCGGGGGCAGTCGTCGCGGCACCCTCGGCATCCTCAAAGGGTGTCCCCCTCCTCCCGCAGGAGGCCGGCCCGCTGGGCGAGCAGGGCCGCCTGGACCCGTCCGCCCACCTCCAGTTTGGTGAGGATGGCGCTCACGTGGTCCTTCACGGTGCCCGTGCTCAGGTAGAGCCGGTTGGCGATGTCGGTGTTGGACAGCCCTTCGGCGATGAGGACGAGCACCGCCCGCTCACGGTCGGTGAGCCGGTCGAGACGGCCGAGGCCGCCGACGCAGCGGTCGTGGGAACCGGCGTCCAGATAGCCTTCCACCACGGTCCGGGTGACCTTGGCCGACAGTACGGTGCCGCCCTCGGCCAGGGAGCGGACCAAGAACGGCAGCTCCTCGGGGTCGGTGTCCTTGAGCAGGAAGCCCGCGGCGCCCGAGCGCAGCGCCGTCGCCACGTACTCGTCCATGTCGAACGTCGTGAGCATGGCCACGACCGGGGGGTCGGGGAGTCCGCGGAGTTCGGCCAGGACGGTCAGACCGTCCACGTCCGGCATCCGGATGTCCAGCAGTACGACGTCGGGGGCGGTCTCCCGCGCGGTGCTCAGCGCCTGGGCACCGGGCACCGCCGCGACGACCTCGATGTCGTCGGCCGTGTCGAGGATGCGCCGGAAGCCCATGCGGATCAGGGCCTCGTCGTCGACCACCAGTACCCGGATCACGCGTGCTCCACTCGCAGACGGACCACTGTCCGATTCGTACCACGTCGGCGGACGCTCCGCCCGATACCGGACCTCGAATCCCGGACCCCGGATCCGAAGGACGGATCCCTCCGGATCGGCCGACGGGCACCGCGGGACCAGCCAGTCGGCGGGGTCGTTCCGGCCATCTGCCGGATGGCTGCCGCCCGCCGGGCGCCCTCAGTCTGAACGCATGATGCACGACGCACCGGCGGCCGTGGCGTCCGCCGCGCCCCCGGCGGACGCCACCTCTGCCAGCCCGCCGTCGACGGGCCGCCTGATCGGAATCGACCTGGCCCGCGGTCTGGCCATCGTCGGCATGTTCGCCGTGCACCTGGGCCCCGATCCGTCCGTGGGCGGACCGGCCGGCTGGCTCCTGGAGGTGGCCAGCGGCCGCTCCGCCACCCTCTTCGCCGTGCTGGCGGGCTTCACCCTGGTGCTGCTGACGGGCAGGCCGCGATCCCGGACCGGTCGGGCCGGACGGCAGGCGATGGGCCGTGTGCTCATCCGCGCGGCCGTCCTGATGGCCCTCGGATACGCGTTGACCGCCCTGGACACCCCGGTCAACGTGATCCTGTCCTATTACGGGCTGCTGTTCGTCCTCGCCCTCCCGCTCCACCGGCTGCGGGCGAGCACCCTGGCCGCGATCGCCGCCGCGGGGGCGTTCGTCCTGCCGCTGGCGCTGTATCTGCTGCGGGCCGCCGTCGAGGGCGGGGACTGGTCCGACGCCGTCGTCGCCCACGATCCCCTGGCCCGGATCACCGGCACGGACGGGTTCGTCGATCTGTTCGTCACGGGTGACTACCCGGTCCTGACCTGGTTCCCGTTCATCGTGGCGGGCATGGCCCTGGCCAAGATCGACCTCACCCGGCCCCGCGCCCTGGCCAGGATCGCGGCCTGCGGAGTCGCCCTGGCGGTGGTCGGGTACGGCGGGTCGTGGCTGGCCCTGCACCTGGTGCCGGGCGCCCGGGCCGCCGTGAGCGCGGCCGTGGGAGGCGGTCCGGCCGCCTCCGCCTGGTGGTCCGACGCCGTCGGCGACGGGCCTCCCGTGCCCGGCAGGCCCGCCTGGCTGCTGGTGGCCGCCCCGCACAGCGAGACGACCGGGTCCATCGTCGGCAACACCGGCGTGGCTCTGGTGGTCGTCGCGTCCTGTCTGCTCGCCACGGCCCGTTTCGCCCGCGTACGGCGGCTCGGTGCCCCGGTGATCGCGCTCGGCTCCGTCTCCCTGACCGCCTACGTCGGCCAGATCGTCGCCATCAGCGCCTTCGGCATCAGCGAGGACATGTCCGACGCGGACTCGGCCGCGGTCCTCGTCGCGTTCGTCGCCGTGGCCATGCTCGTGGCCCTGGCCTGGACCCGCCGCTTCAGGCGCGGCCCCCTGGAGTACGCCATGCACACCGCCACCGCACCCGCCCAGCTCATCCACTAGCCGACGGTGCAGCGTCCGACCATGCGACGTGGCACGGAAGTCGAGGAGGCCAGACGAATGACGACGTGTCTGACGTTTCTGAGTGCGGCCGCCGAGGGGACCGCGCAGGTCTTCGGTGACCCGTTCCCCCTCGCGGGCGACCCGCTCCGGACTGCCTCCCCGCACCCGGGGTTCCCGCCCTACTCGCTGGCCGTGCGGGGACCTTCGGCGCGCTGCGCGCGGACCGCCGACGCCCTCGGCCTGGAGACCGTGCCCGAACCCGCCCTGCGGGACTTCGACTACGGGCGGTGGTACGGCCGCACGGTGGCCGAGGTCGTCGCCGACGACCCCTACGGCTACTCGGCCTGGCTCACCGATCCGGATGCCGCGCCGCACGGCGGCGAGTCGGTCCGCGATCTCTGCGAGCGCATCGCCCGCTGGCTGGAGCATGTGCCGTCCGACACCGACCGGGCGCTGGCCATCGTCGAACCGTCCGTCGTCCGGGGCGCGCTCGTGCATGCCTTGTCGGTACCCGCGAGAGCCTTCCGGCATCTCGACCTGCCGTGCCCGCCCGCCGTCGTCTCCCTGATCCTGCGCGCCGACGGCTGGCACGTCCGCTACGGCCACGGGACCGCGTCCGAGGTCCGGCAGGCGGTCCCGGACGAGGCGATGTCCTCAGCGCGGGCCCGCTCGGCGGACCGGCGGACGGCCGGGCGGGAGTACCTGGACGGCACCTACGGCCCCGTCGCCTGAGCGTCGCCCGGCCGCCGGAAACGGCACGGCGGGGACGACGCGGCAGGAACGGTTCGGCAGAGGCGGATCGGCCGGGGCAATGGGCTGCGCCGTGCCCGCAGA
This sequence comes from Streptomyces adustus, assembly GCF_009377175.1. Taxonomy (GTDB): domain Bacteria; phylum Actinomycetota; class Actinomycetes; order Streptomycetales; family Streptomycetaceae; genus Streptomyces; species Streptomyces adustus. The sequence continues at coordinate 3,828 of NZ_VJZD01000348.1, read as the reverse complement.
CCGCACGGCGCAGCCCGCGAAGCTCGTGGGTAGGGTGTGGGCGGTCCGGTGGTCAGCCCCTGCCCGACGCGGGGCGGCCGAGCACCCGGGCCACCGCACCACGGCCGCCGAGGCCGCGAACCACGAGGAGTTCCGTGAGCGAGACCCAGGTCGTCACCGCGCCCCGCCCGCTGACGCTGGACGACGGCCGGCCCGCCGCCGCGGCCTGGTCGCTCGATCCCGGCATGCTCCACCTCAACCACGGCTCCTTCGGCGCCGTCCCGTTGGTCGCCCAGCGACGGCAGCACGAGCTGCGGGCCGAGATGGAGCGCGCGCCCGTCGTCTGGTTCCGGGACGTGACCGAGCGGATCGCCGCCGCCCGCACCGAGATCGCCGAGCACCTCCGGGTCGACGCCGCGGACCTGGCGCTCGTCCCGAACGCCAGCGCGGGTGCCAGCGTCGTGTACGCGGCCCTGGCCGCGCACCCCGGCAAGGACATCGTCGTCACCGATCACGGCTACGGCGCCGTCACCATGGGGGCCGAGCGCCTCGCCCGGCGCTGGGGCGGCAGGGTGCGCACGGCGCGCGTGCCGCTGGCGGCCGACGCGGACCAGGCGTACCGGGCGGTGATGTCCGAAGTGGACGACCGGTGCGCCCTCGTGGTCCTGGACCAGATCACCTCGGCCACCGCCCGCAGGCTTCCGGTCGAGCGGATCGCGGCCGAGCTCGCCCGGCACGAGGGCATCACGCTGCTGGTGGACGGCGCACACGCCCCCGGACTCCTGCCCGCCCCGTTGGAGGGGCTGGAACACGGCGACGCCTGGGTCGGCAACCTCCACAAGTGGGGGTGCGCGCCCCGCGGCACGGCCGCCCTCGTGGCCCGCGGCCCGCTGCGCGAGCACCTGTATCCGCTGATCGACTCGTGGAGCGCCGCCGAGCCGTTCCCGCACCGTTTCGACCAGCAGGGCACGCTCGACGCCACCGGCCCGCTGGCGGCGCCGACGGCGCTGGAGTTCGTCGAGCGCACCTGGGGCTGGGACACCGCCCGCCGCTACATGGACGAACTGGCCGACTACGGGGCCCGAGTCGTCGGTGCCGCGTTCGCCGGCCCGGCGGGGGGCGCGGTGGAGGGCGTCGACGTCGGCATGCCCGTACCGGGGATGCGGCTGGTCCGGATTCCCGAGGGGCTGGGGACCACACGGCTGGCGGCCGACGCGCTGCGCGACCGCGCCACCCTCGAACTGGGGGTGGAGTGCGCCTTCACCAGTTTCGACGGAGTCGGCTACCTCCGGCTGTCCGCGCATGTCTACAACACCCCCGAGGACTACGACCGCTTCGCTCAGGTCTGCGTCCCGGTCCTGGAGGACTGGGGCCGCGAGGCCCGCCGGGCCCGCGGCTGAGGAGCGGGACTCCCTGTGGCGCCCCGGTGACCGCGCCCCGGTGACCCGCCCTGCCCGTCGGTGGTGCCCGTCCCGAAAGGTGCTCGCGCCGGTACGGCCGAGTTGTTCGCCCCCAGGCGGAGAGGCAAGCTGAATGCATGGAGCCTCAGGGCGGGGGCGACGACGGGCGCCCGCTGGTCGAGTGGGCGTTTCGCCAGGCGTCGATGTCGTTCTCGGTCTTCGGCGTCGACCAGCGGTACCTGCGGCTCAACGACATGGCGGTCCGCCTGATGGGCATCGGGGAGGACGTCCTGCGCGGCCGGGTCTTCCCGGACGGCGTCCCGGCGGACGTGGACCAGCGGGGCACCGTGGCCGCCCTGCGCGACGTGGTCGCGACCGGGGAGCCCCGTCGCTACGAGGGCTACAACCGCGCTCCCTCCGAGGTGCACGAGCACGCCTGGAGCCTCGAGATGTGGCCCGTCCGCGACCCGGCCGGAGAGGTCTGCGCGGTCGCCATGGCCGCGTTCGACAGCAGTGAGCAGTACCGGGCCAGGCAGCGGCTGGCGGTGCTCGACAAGGCGGCCGTCTCGATCGGGACGACCCTGGACCTCGATCGCACCGCGCACGAACTCGCCGCCCTGGTCGTGCCGCAGTTCGCGGACTTCGCCAGCGTGGACCTGCTGGCGCCGGTCGTCCGGGGCGAGGAGCCGGCCACCGGTCCGCCGGACGCGGCCGTCGTGCTGCACCGGGTCGCGCACCTCTCGACCGTCGAGGGCAGCCCCGAGCCGGTCATCGGTCCCGGGGCCGTCGACACCTACCCCGCCTACTCGCCGCCCGCCAGGGCCCTGCACCTGGGACGGACGGTGCACAGCGCCAGCGGCGAGGCCGACTTCGAGCGGTGGATGGCGAGCATGCCGTCCCGGGCGAGCAGGATCAACGGGTTCGCCATCACCTCGCTGATGGCGGTGCCGCTGATCGCCCGCGACACCACGCTCGGTGTCGCCGTACTCTTCCGCTCCCGGCCGGAACCGTTCGGCGAGGACGACTTCGCCCTGGCGCGGGAACTCGCCAGCCGCGCCGCCGTCTGCCTCGACAACGCCCGGCGATACTCCCGTGAGCGCATCACCGCCCTCACCCTCCAGGAGAACCTGCTGCCGCATCGGCCCCCCAGGCAGTCGGCGGTGGACGTGGCCTTCCGCTACCTGCCGAGCGACTCGCGGGCCGGGATCGGCGGGGACTGGTTCGACGTCATCCCGCTCTCGGGCTCCCGGACCGCCCTCGTGGTCGGCGACGTGGTCGGGCACGGCATCCACGCCTCCGCGACGATGGGCCGGCTGCGTACCGCGGTACAGACCCTCGCCGACGTCGATCTGCCGCCGGACGAACTGCTGGCCCATCTCGACGACCTGGTCCTACGGCTGGGCAGCGACGAATGCGGCCACGCCGCGGGCAGCGAGGTCGGCGCCACCTGTCTCTACGCCGTCTACGACCCGGTCGCGCGGGCCCTGTCGGTGGCCAGCGCGGGCCACCCGCCGCCCGTGCTGGTGCTGCCGGACGGCGCCACGAACGTCGTCGAGGTCAACGCCGGACCGGTGCTGGGTGTGGGCGGGCTGCCCTTCGAGGCCACCGAACTGGAACTGCCCGAGGGCACGCTCGTCGCCCTCTTCTCCGACGGGCTGATCGAGGCGGCGGGCCAGGACCCGGACGAGGGCACCGACCGGCTGCGGCGCATCCTGGCCGCTCCGCACACCTCGCTGGAGGGCGCCTGCGACGAAGCGCTCGCCGCGCTGCTGCCGCGGCGTCCCGCCGACGACATCGCCCTGCTCCTGGCCCGTACCAAGGCGATGGACGCCCGCCACGTCCGCGTCTGGGACCTGGAACCGGACTTCGCCGGTGTCGCCGCGGCGCGCAAGCACGCCCTCGCGCAACTGGACGCGTGGGGGCTCACCGAGGTCGGCTTCGTCACCGAGCTCGTGGTCAGCGAGCTGGTCACCAACGCGATCCGCTACGGCTCGGCACCCGTCCAGCTCCGGCTCATCCACGACGACACGCTCATCTGCGAGGTGTCCGACAGCAACCCCACCTCGCCGCATCTGCGCCGGGCCAGGATCTTCGACGAGGGCGGCCGCGGACTCCTCCTCGTCGCCCAGCTCACCAACCGCTGGGGCACCCGGCACACGCCGACCGGGAAGACCATCTGGACCGAACAGGCCTTGAACTGAGGCATGTCGCCCCGGCCCGCGCCACGGGAGCGGTTCGCCTCCCACGCATGGCGGGGGACGGTACGGGGACGCCGGGTCGCGACGGCGTCCTCCTCGCCCGTACCCGACGGGCGCGCGGAACGGATGCGTGAGCCCTGTATGCGCCCCCGTTCGCAGGGGCAGGATACGCAGAGTCAGTGATCACCTGGCCGAGTCTCGCCCCCGGCCCCGACGACCTCGGCACGCCCCGAGCCGCCAGAGCCCCGAAG
>NZ_VJZD01000347.1 GCF_009377175.1 Streptomyces adustus | reverse complement strand
AAGTGCCTGCGCCCCCTGGTAGAAAAAACATGGCCGGGCGCCCACCGGGAGGCCCCGGCCCGCCCACTGGGAGGCCCCGGCCCGCCCGCAAGGAGGCCTGCGGCCCACCCGCCGAAAACACCCCAGCCCACCCGCGGAAGGCTCGGAGGCCGTCTTACCGAAAAACCGGAACCCACCTCACAGACCGACCCAACGTCCGGCCACCGGGACGGGCAGCCGGCCGCCCGCGGGAAGGCCCTGCGTCGCAGTCCTGTCGGGCGGCCTCACCGCCCGACAGGGCCCCCAGGCCACCCACGACGAGCAGTCGGCCGCCTGCCGGGAGGGCTTGCGTACGGCCGCCGCCGGGCGTCGGCGCCGGGCGGCGGCCGGGCCTCGGGTCGGGCGGCGAGCGGACCGGGGGCCTCCGATAGCCTCGAGGCGTGATGGAACAGCACTCTTCCCGGTTCGAGCGGGGCACCGACGGGCCCAAGGTCATCGTCGTCGGAGTGGACGGCTCCGACTCCTCGCTCCGTGCCGCGGCCTACGCGGGCGGCCTGGCCAGGCGCCAGCACGCGCTGCTCGCGGTGGTGTACGTGCAGCCGGTGATGGCGGCGGGCGCCGCCCTCGGAGTGCCGGTGGCGGAGACGACCGACGAGATCGCCGAGGACCTGGTCGGCCAGATCCGGGAGGCCGCCGAGCGGGTCAAGGGGATATTCGACGTGCGCTGGGAGTTCCACACGTTCCGCGGCGACCCCTACGGCGGCCTGGTCAAGGCGGCCGACGAGCTCAAGGCGGACGCCGTGGTGGTGGGCGCCTCGGAGCAGGCCGGCCACCGGATCGTCGGCTCCGTGGCGGTCCGCCTGGTGAAGGCGGGTCGCTGGCCCGTGACGGTGGTGCCGTAGGGCCTGTCCGGCGAGGACCCGGCACGGGCCGGGCTTCCGAGCCCGGCGCCGGCGTGCACCGGACCGGGCGCGGGCCGGTCCCGGCGGGGGCGGGACCGGGCGGACCCTAGACCCAGCGTGGGCCACACCCAACGTTGGCTGCCCCCAGCAGACACCGGTCCGGGCGTGGGCCGGACCGGGCGCCGACCCGACCAGGCGTGAGCCGGACCCAACCTGGGCCAGACCCAACCTGGGCCAGACCCAGCAGGCACCGGACCGGGCGTGCGCCAGGTCGGACGGGCGCCGACCCGACCAGGCGTGAGCCGAACCGGACGTGGGCCTGACCGGGCGGACGCCAGACCCAACCTGAGCCAGACCCAGCGGGCACCGGACCGGGCTTGGGCCGGGTCGGACGGGCACCAGACCGGGCGCCGACCCGACCAGGCGTGAGCCGAACCGGGCATGGGCCGGACCGGACGAGTGCCGGACCGGACGGGTGTCGCTTCGTGTTCAGTCCGCCATCGCCAGGCCGTCCTTTGCCGCGCCCCGGCTGAGGACCACCTCCCGGATGCGGTCGCGCACGGTCTCGACGTCGGCGCCCTGGGCGAGCGCCTGGTTGAGGTCCACCAGGCGCCCGGCGTCGACGTCGAACATCTGCGGGACGAACTCGGCCCTGCTCACCTCCCAGCGCCCGCCGGGCCGGGACGGCGGGGCGAAAGTGAAGCGGCCGAGCGTGGACTGGTTGCCGCGCGGGTCCCGGACGCCCTGGCGGTCGAGCGCCTCACCGGCGATCTGGTCGCCGGTCCCGTACACCACCCAGGTGCCGTTGACCTTCTCGTACGCCTGGGGGACATGGGCGTGGGTGCCGATGATCAGGTCGATGTCGGGGCGCCCGCCGGTGCGCGCGGCGGTGAGTCGGCGCGCCAGGTCCTGCTGGCTGTCGTCCGGCGCGTCCTGCCACTCGGTGCCCCAGTTCAGGGAGACGACGACCACGTCGGCGCCCGCCTTACGGGCCATCCGGGCGTCGGTGAGGATGCGGTTCTCCTCGACCGGGTCGACGGCCCACGACTGGCCGTCGGGCAGCGGACGGCCGTCGGTGTCCGACGTGTAGGCGAGGAGGGCGACCGCCGCGGGTCCCGCGCGCAGCATCGTGACGGTGCGTGCCTCGGCCTCGGTGCGGGCCGTTCCGGCGTGGGCCAGGCCCACCGTGTCGAGCGCGCCGAGGGTGCGCCGGATCCCGGGCGCGCCGTCGTCGAGGCTGTGGTCGGACGCGGTGGCGCAGCCGTCGTAGCCGGCGGCGGCGAGCGCCAGGGAGATCTCCGGCGGGGACCCGAAGGAGGTGGAGTCGCCGGCGGTGCCGTACACCGTCCCCAGGTGACACAGCGCCAGATCGGCCCGGGAGACGGCGGATTCGGCACCGGCGAGCATCGGCCGGAAGTCGTAGCCCGTGCCGCCCGCGTCGAAGCGCGCCCGCTCGATGATCGAGCCGTCCGGGATCACGTCTCCGGAGGCGACCAGGGTGAAGCCGCGGGCGGCGGCGGCCGCGGACGGGCCCGGCAGGCCGGGCCGGCCGAACCGGCCGGACTGGTCGGCCTGCTGCCGGTGGGCCTGGCAGGCGGCGGCCGCGGTGAGAATGGCCGTCAGGGCCAGGGCCACCTGCCGTCTGCGTGCGATCATCATTCACCCCATCGCGATCGTATTTACCCATAAATAGGTACGAGATTGACAGTCGTCGCAAACAGCCTCGGCACCCCCATTAACCCATTGGATGCGCACGACTGGGGCAGACGGACCGTTCGTCGAACCGTTCGCCGACGCGATCGACCGTCCGCCGCAGATCCGTGCGCGCGCCCTGTCCTCACGCCGCGCCCTGCGCTCCCATACGGCCATGACGGCCGGAACCATCCTCATGAAGTCGACGACCGCCGAACACGAGCTCGCCGCGCTCCAGCGCGAGCACGGACGGCCGCTCTTCGCCCTGCTGCTGAGGCTCTGCGACGGCGACCGGCAGCGCGCCGAGGACCTCGTCCAGGAGACGCTGGTACGCGCCTGGCAGCATCCCGAGGCGCTGCGCGCCGACGACTTCACCTCCGTACGGCCGTGGCTGCTGACCGTGGGGCGGCGTCTGGCGATCGACGCACGACGGGCCCGGCAGGCCCGTCCGGCGGAGGTCGGGGACGCCGTGCTGGAACACGCGCCGGTGTGCGCGGACCACGCCGAGCGGTCCGCCGCGATGCTCGATGTGCGCGAGGCTGTGAAGACACTCACTCCGGAGCACCGCGAAGTCCTGGTGCTGGTGTATTTCCTCGGGGCCAGTGTGGCGGAGGCCGCCCAGGCCCTCGGCATCCCGCCGGGTACGGTGAAGTCCCGGGCATACTACGCGCTGCGCGCCCTGCGCCGGGTTCTTCCGGGATATGCGGCCGACCTGCACTGAAACCAGTGGGAAAGTCAAACCTCCGTAAAGCGCCTTGCTGCGGGACCCGGTTGAGTAATCCGCTGTCCTCATCCGTGTTCCGGATCGGGGGCCCCGGTTCGGGCAACGCGCACGCAACGGAGGAAGGCAGGAAGGGATGCTGCACAGAGGTGAGCAGGACACGGACGGCACCGGCGGCGGTGAACTGACCGTACCCATGGCCTGGTTGTACGCCGAGTACATCGCCGACGAACTGCTGCGGACCGGCGATCTGATGCCGCCGACGTCCTTCGAGTTCCGCGCCGGGCGGGACGCCCTGGCCCTCACGATCTTCCTGTCCGACACGGACGGAGAGCTCTCCGGCATCCGGGTCATCACCCAGCTGGAGACCTGGCTCTCGCTGACGGCTTACGACCAGCCGTGGCAGGAGTGGGTGCGCGAGCGGATGGACCAACTCACCGCCGAGGCGGCCGAGTCGGCGGGACCGGCCGCGGATCTGGAACTGGCGGCGACGGCCTGGCGCTGGCTCCAGGAGACGGAGCTGCTCGCACCCGATCTGAACGCCGTGCCGGGCGGCGGTTCACAGGTCGGCGAGGACGACGGACCGAAGGTGTGGACGCCCGCGTGGCAGCTCGGACTGCCCCTCGGACACCTCGCCATCCATCTTTTCTAGAATCCGACCAATCCGTGGAGCCGACGGCTACGAACTCGTTGGTTACGATTCGGTGCGGGCCCTGAGTGATTCGGCAGCCTGGTGCGTACCAGTGGGAGCAAGCAGTAACCCCACCGACACCCAAAGGCACAAGGATTCCGCATGAGGTCCCTGGAAAGGCATCGAGACGTCGGCGCGTACGCGCTCGGCCTCCTGGACGAGGTGGAGGCCTTCCGCTTCGAGGACCACCTCATGGAGTGCCCTCAGTGCGCCGCGCAGGTCACCGAATTCGGCCCCACGGCACGGCAGTTGCTGCTGTACCGGAAGGCGACGCCGCGCTCCGTGCACCCGATGGCCGGTCCCGGCCCGCAGCTGCTGGACAAGCTCCTCGGCGAGGTCGCCGCCCGGCAGCGGGCCCAGCGGCGCCGGCTGCTGTTCGCCCTGGCCGCCTCCGTGGTGGTCGCGCTGGCGGGAGGCGTGCTCTCGACCATGCTGGGCGGCGGCGACGGGACGGCGCGGGTCACGGCGACCGACGAGCGGTCGGGCGTCTGGGCCCAGCTCACGACCCAGGACGAGGCGTACGGCAGTGAGGTCGAGCTCCAGGTCAAGGACGGGGCGGGTCCGCGTTCCTGCCGCCTGGTCGCGATCGCCGGCGACGGCTCGGAGCAGACCCTGGCCAGCTGGATGGTCCCGACCCACGACGCCCGCCCCCTGACCATGCACGGCGGCTCGACGCTCCACTCCGACCAGATCACCCGGTACGAGGTCCGCACGGCCGACGGCGAGCACCTGGTGACCCTGCCCGCACCGCACTGAGGCCCGGCGCGCAGGGCGACGTTCCGCGGAGCCGCCGCTCCGTCGGGCGCGACCTGTGCCGCGACCCGCGCCGGTCACTTCAGCAGTCGCGACATCCGCCGGTCCGCCAGCAGCCTGCCGCCCGTCTGGCAGGTGGGGCAGTACTGGAGCGAGGAGTCGCTGAAGGAGACCTCGCGAACGGTGTCGCCGCAGACCGGGCAGGGTTCGCCGGTGCGGCCGTGGACGCGCAGGCCCGACTTCTTCTCCGACTTCAGCCGGCCGGCCGCCAGACCCCGTGAGCGTTCCACGGCCCCGGCCAGCGTGCCGCGCAGGGCCACGTACAGACCGTGGACCTCCTCCGGCGCGAGCGAGGCGGCCACCTTGTACGGGGACATCCGCGCCGCGTGCAGGATCTCGTCGCTGTAGGCGTTGCCCACCCCGGCAATCAGGCTCTGGTCGCGCAGGGCGCCCTTGATCCGGCGGCGCTCCCCGGCGAGCAGGGCCGCGAGGCCGGCCTCGTCGAAGTCGTCGGCGAGCGGGTCCGGGCCGAGCCGGGCCACCCCCGCGATCTCCCGCGGATCCCGGACGACGTACACCGCGAGGCGCTTCTGGGTGCCCGCCTCGGTCAGGTCGAAGCCCGCGCCGGTCTCCAGGGCCACCCGCAGCGCCAGCGGCCCCTTGCCGGGGCGGGGCGGGCCGTCCGGCAGGGGGTCCCGCCACTGGAGCCAGCCCGCGCGGGCCAGGTGGATCACCAGGTGCGGCCCGTCGTCCGTCCCGATGTCGAGGAACTTGCCGTACCGGCGCACGGTCGCGGCCCGGCGGCCCTCGACGGCGGTGACCGCAGGGTCGTACGTCTTCAGGACACTGATCGCGACGGGCAGCACCCGGACGAGTTCGTGCCCGACCAGGTGCGCGTCGAGGAAGTCCTTGAGCGCTTCCACCTCGGGGAGTTCCGGCATACGTCCAGAGTGCCATCAGGGGACGACCTCGGGCCGGACGCGGGCCGTTGCGGTCAGGGCCGTTGCGGTCAGGGCCGTTCCGGGACCACGAACTCGCACCACACGCACTTGCCGCCGCCCCGCGCCTCCACGCCCCACATGTCGGTGAGCCGGTCCACCAGCAGCAGACCCCGGCCCGCGACCCCGGCCTCCCCGATCTCGCGGCGGCGCGGCAGGGCGCTGGAGGAGTCCTCGACCTCGACCCGCAGCCGGCGGCCGGCGCCGACGAGGACCCGCAGGGTGAGGATCGCGGCACCCTCGGTGTGCAGGAGCGCGTTGGTGATCAGTTCATCGGCCACCAGCTCGACCTCGTCGGTACGGTCGCGCGCGCCCCAGGAGCGGACCGCGGTCCGCAGTATGTGACGGGCGTGGGTGAGCGCCTGCGGATCGCCGGGGGCCACGTGCTGGCGGATGCGGCCGCCGGACTGCCGACTGTCCGGGCGGCGGCGGTGCAGCAGGAGCAGCGCCACGTCGTCGTCGCCGCCGCGTTCGTCGGCCACCTCGATGAGCCGGCCTGCGAGCTCGCGGACGCCCTCGGGGCCCTCGGTGACGAGCGCGGTGAGCGTCTTCATCCCGTCGTCGAGGTCGGCACCGGGCTGTTCGACCAGGCCGTCGGTGCACAGCAGCAGGGTGTGGCCGGGATCCAGCTCGATCGTGCCGACCGGGTAGGCGAGGCTGCCGAACTCCGCGGACAGGCCGAGCGGCAGCCCGCCCGGGACGGAGACCCGGCGGCAGGTCCCGTCGGGCGCCCGCAGCAGCGGGTCGAGATGACCGGCGCGGACCACCTGGACCACCCCGGTGGACAGGTCGGCCTCCGCGTACAGGCAGGTGGCGAAGCGTTCGGTGTCCAGTTCACGCAGGAAGACGGAGGCGCGGGCCATCACGGTGGCCGGGGGGTGCCCCTCGGCCGCGTAGGCGCGCAGCACGATCCGCAGCTGGCCCATCACCGCGGCGGCGTGCGTGTCGTGGCCCTGGACGTCGCCGATGACGGCGCCGACCCGCCCTCCGGGCAGCGGGATCAGGTCGTACCAGTCGCCGCCGATGTCCCGGCCGTGGGCGCCGCCGACGCTGGCCGCCCGGTAGCGGACCGCCACGTCGGCGCCGGGCACGCTGGGTATGGTGCGCGGCAGCATGGCCTGTTGCAGGCCCTGCGCGATGTCCTTCTCCTGCTCGTAGAACATGGCCCGTTGCAGGCTCTGGGCGATGCTGCTGCCGAGGGCGACGAGGATGTTGCGTTCCTCGGGGGTGAAGCCGCGGCGGTCGCCGTAGAGCAGGCCCATGGCGCCGATCGGGCGGGCCTGCACGATGAGCGGCAGATAGGCGGCCGAGGTGATGTCCAGATCGGCGAGGCCGGGCCACAGGACCGGGTAGCCGGCGGCGAACTCCTCCGGCGACTCGATGAACCGGGGGCTGAGGGTGCGTACGACCTCGCTCATCGGGTAGGGGTCGTCGATGCGGGTGACCAGGGTGCCGGGCACGAAGCTGCCCTCGGGGCCCTCGGCCACCAGCCGGATGCGGCCCGCCTCCACGAGACCCATGACCAGGCTGGTCGCCCCGAGGTGGGTGAGGCCGTGGGTGTCCTTGAGCACGTCGATGACGTCCCGGACGGTTCGGGCGTGGGCGAGGGCGGCGGTGGTGAGCTGGACGACGTTGGTCTGCTCCCGGCGGGCGTCGTCCAGGTCGGCCGCGTCCTGGCGTTCGGCGAGGTCGCCGAGTTCCTGGGTGGCGTCGCGGACGATGCCGATGATCCGGCGCGGGCGGCCCGTGTCGTCGCGTCTGATGTAGCCCTGGGTGTGGGTCCAGCGCAGGGTGCCGTCGCGGCAGCGCAGCCGGAAGTAGGCGCCGTAGTTCTCGCTGCCGTCCTTGATCGCCTGGGTGACCAGGGTGTCCAGCCGCAGGCCTTCGGCCGGGGGGACCCGCATGGAAAGGGTCTCCGGGTGTCCGTCGTATTCGTCGGGGCGCACGTCGAAGATGTCGTGGGCGAGGGCGTCCATGTGGAGCAGGCCCGTGTCCAGGTCCCAGTCGAAGCCGCCCATGCGGTTGAGCGCCAGAATGGGATCCGGG
>NZ_VJZD01000346.1 GCF_009377175.1 Streptomyces adustus | reverse complement strand
GCCCCGGCCGGGTGGGGGGCCGGGCTCTCGACGGGCGGAGTGGGCGTGGGCTTCCTACAGTCGGTACATGAGTGCCCCCGTGGAGGCCGCCCCGGCCGAGGACGCCCCGGGCCCGATACGGCCGCCCGGCGGCGGCTTCCTCGGCAGGGTGCCCGAGGCCTTCGCGACCTTCTTCGGCGCCCTGGGCCTGTTCTGCGCCCTGCTCGACCTGATCCCGCCGCTGCGCCTGCCGCTGCACCCGGTCGAGGAGTTCCTCGACCTGCTCACCGTCCCCGTCAGCGTCAACCTCGCCTACGCCGTCTTCCTGTTCCTGCTGGCCGCCGCCACCGGCGCCCGCAAACGGATCGCCTGGTGGCTGGTCGTGGTCTATCTGGGCCTGCTGGTCCTGACCGACGCCCTGGGCGTGGCCGTCGGCCTCTACGCCGCGTCCCTGCCGTCCCTCGTCGTGTGCGGCCTGGCGCTGATCCTCCTGGTCCTCGCCCGCGGGGAGTTCTACGCCGCCTCCCGCCGCGGCGCCGTACGGCGCGCGCTCGCCGTGCTGGTCGCCGGGCTCGCCGTGGCGATCCTGGCCGGCTGGGGGCTGGTGTCCCTCTTCCCCGGCTCCCTGCCCGAGGGCCAGCACCTGGCCTGGTCGGCCACCCGCGTCCTCGGCGGTCTGGTCCCGGCCCACTCCTTCGCGGGTCGGCCGCCCCACGTCGTGTCCTTCCTGCTCGGCCTGTTCGGCGCCCTCGCCCTGCTGAACGCCGCCGCCACCCTGTTCCGCTCCCAGCGCCTGGAAGCCGCCCTGCACGACGACGAGGAGCCGCGCATCCGCGCCCTGCTGCACCGCTACGGCGCCGACGACTCCCTCGGCTACTTCGCCACCCGCCGCGACAAGGCCGTCGTCTTCTCGCCCAGCGGCAAGGCCGCGGTCACCTACCGCGTCGAGGCCGGCGTCTGCCTGGCCAGCGGCGACCCCGTGGGCGACCGCGAGGCCTGGCCGCACGCCGTCGCCGTCTGGCTCGACGTCGCCCGCCGCCACGGCTGGGCACCCGCCGTGATGGGCGCCTCCGAGGACGGTGCCAGGGCCTACGCGCGCGCCGGTCTGGGCGCCCTCCAACTCGGCGACGAGGCGATCGTGCACCCCGCGTCCTTCGACCTCGACGGCCGCGAGATGCGGGTCACCCGGCAGGCCGCCCACCGAGTACGGCGCACCGGTGCCAGTTGCCGGATCCGCCGCCACGCCGGCCTCGACGAGGCGGAGATGGAGGACGTCGTCGACAAGGCCGACACCTGGCGCGACACCGAGACCGAACGCGGCTTCTCGATGGCCCTGGACCGCCTCGGCGACCCCGCCGACGGCGACTGCCTCCTGGTGGAGGCGATCGGCGAGGACGGGCGGCTGCTCGCCCTGCTGTCCTTCGTGCCCTGGGGCGACGACGGCATCTCCCTGGACCTGATGCGCCGTGACCGTACCGCCCCCAACGGCGTGATGGAGTTCATGGTCGCCGAGCTGTGCGCCGCCGCCCCCAAGCTGGGCGTACGCCGGATCTCCCTGAACTTCGCGGTGTTCCGTTCCGCCTTCGAGGAGGGCGCCCGCATCGGCGCCGGACCGGTGCTGCGCGCGTGGCGCAGGCTGCTGCTGTTCTTCTCCCGCTGGTGGCAGCTGGAGGCGCTCTACCGCTCCAACGCCAAGTACCGCCCCGAGTGGTACCCGCGCTTCCTCTGCTACGGGGACGCCGCCTCCCTGGCCCGGATCGGCCTCGCCTCCGGGATCGCCGAGGGCTTCGTCTCCGTACCCTCGCTGCGCAAACTCTGGGGAAAGGGGCACCCGAAGGGCGCGCGGCGGCCCGCTACCACGTACGGGCTGCCGTCGCTGTCGGCGCTCGGTCTCGACGGAGGGGACGAGGCCGGGCCGGCCGGCCCGGACGCGGGCCTGCCCGAGCAGGTTCGCGTCCGGCACCAGAAGCTGGACCGGCTGCGTGCCGTCGGCACCGACCCCTACCCGGTCGGCGTCCCGCCGCGCACCCACACCCTCGCCGCCGTCCCCCCGGACGGCCCGGTCACCGTCGCGGGCCGGGTCATGCTGGTGCGGGACTTCGGCGGCATCGTCTTCGCCGTGCTGCGCGACTGGTCGGCGGACCACCAGGTGGCGTTCACCCGCGCGGACTCCGGTCCCGCCCTCGACCGGTTCACCGCCGACACCGACATCGGCGACCACATCACCGTGACCGGCCGCGCGGGCCGCAGCGACAGCGGCGAGCCGACCGTCTTCGTCACCTCCTGGCAGCTCACCGGCAAGTGCCTGCGCCCGCTGCCCGACAAGCGGCACGGCCTCGCCGACCCCGAGGCCAAGGTCCGGATGCGCTACCTCGACCTGGTGACCAGCCCCGCCGCCCGTGACGTCGTACGGGTCCGCTCCACCGCCGTGCAGGCACTGCGCCAGGGCCTGCTGGACCGCGGCTACCTGGAGGTCGAGACCCCGATGCTCCAGCAGATCCACGGCGGCGCCAACGCCCGCCCGTTCACCACTCACATCAACGCCTACGACCTCGATCTGTATCTGCGCATCGCCCCCGAGCTGTATCTGAAGCGGCTGTGCGTCGGCGGCCTGGAGAAGGTCTTCGAGCTGGGCCGCACCTTCCGCAACGAGGGCGTCTCCCACAAGCACAACCCCGAGTTCACCATGCTGGAGGCCTACCAGGCCTTCGCCGACTACGACGTGATGCTCGACCTCACCCGCGAACTGATCCAGGGCGCCGCCACGGCCGCCTTCGGCCGGCCCGTCGCCCACCGGGACGGCACGGAGTACGACATCTCCGGGCCGTGGCCGGTCAGGACCGTGCACGCCGCGATCTCCGAGGCGCTGGGCGAGGAGGTCGACGTCGGCACGGAACCGCCCCGACTGCGCCGGCTGTGCGACCGGGCCGGGGTCCCGTACACCACCGACGACGGCCCCGGCGACATCGTCCTGGAGATGTACGAACGGCTGGTCGAGGAGAAGACCCGACTGCCCACCTTCTACAAGGACTTCCCCACCGACGTCTCCCCGCTGACCCGGCAGCACCGCACCGACCCGCGCCTCGCCGAACGCTGGGACCTCGTCGCCTTCGGCACCGAACTCGGCACCGCCTACTCCGAACTGACCGACCCCGTGGAGCAGCGCCGCCGTCTCACCGAGCAGTCGCTGCGCGCCGCCGGGGGAGACCTGGAGGCGATGGAGCTGGACGAGGACTTCCTCGACGCCCTGGAGTACGCGATGCCGCCGACCGGCGGACTCGGCATCGGCGTCGACCGGATGGTCATGTTCCTCACCGGCCTGACCATCCGGGAGACACTGCCGTTCCCCCTGGTGCGCCGCCGCTGAACCCGGCCTGCTCGACCGTACGGGTACATTCCTGCCGCCGCTGAAGTGTCCTGGTGCCGCACCGGGTGCCACCCGTGCGACTGATAAATCATGAAAGACGATCAGATCATTACGCGGCGCCGCGCGTTGCTCGCCGGTGCCGTCGCCCTGGGCGCGGCCGGAGTGGCCGGAGCGGTCGGTGTGCTCGTGCCGGACACGGTCGAGGAGCCGGTCGGGCCCGTGGCCGGAGCCGCGGGCGCCCCGGCCCGCCGACTGGCGTCGAAGCCCTCCGTCTACCGCCTCGAACCCCTGACCGGCTACGGCGTCCCGCGCGCGGCCCCCCGCCGGACCCTGGTGCGCCACGAACCCCTGCTGAGGATGTCCGGACGCGGCCGCACCATGGTGCTGACCTTCGACGACGGACCCGACCCCCGCTACACGCCCGGCATCCTGAACACCCTGCGCCGGTACGACGTACGCGCCATGTTCTTCGTCTGCGGGGAGATGGCCGTCGCCAACAAGGACCTCCTGGCGCGGATGGCCGACGAGGGGCACATCGTCGGCAACCACACCTGGACCCACCCCCTGCTGACCCGGCTCACCCGCTCCCGGATCCGCTCCGAGATGGAGCGCACCTGCGATGTCATCGAGGACGCCTACGGCGAGCGCCCGCTGTGGTTCCGCGCCCCCTACGGCGCCTGGAACCGGGCCGCCTTCCAGCTCGGCGCCGAACTCGGCATGGACCCGCTGGCCTGGACGGTCGACTCCCGCGACTGGACCGAGCCCGTCCCCGGCACCCGCACCATCGTCGACCGGGTGGAGGGCGGTGCCGCGCCCGGCGTGGTGGTCCTCTCGCACGACGCCGGGGGAGACCGCTCGCACACCGTCCAGGCGCTGCGCGACTATCTGCCGCGACTGCTGGACTCCGGCTACCACATCACGGTCCCGCGCCGGCAGTACGCGTGAGCGGCGATCGCCCGCCCGGCCGGGGAGCGCTCAGCGGACCTGGGCCAGGCGGGCGAAGACGACGACGTTGCCGTCGTAGCCGTTCTGCTGGGTGAAGCCGCCGCCGCAGGTGATGACCCGCAGCTCGGGGGTTCCCTTGGAGCCGTAGACGCGGTCGCTGGGGAAGTCGCTCTTCTCGAACACCTCGATGCCGTAGATCTCGAAGACCGCCGTCCTGCCGTCCCGGCGTGCCACCTCGACGCGGTTGCCCTTCTTCAGCGCCCCGAGCCCGTAGAACACGGCGGGGCCCTGCTGGTTGTCGACATGGCCGACGATCACCGCCGTCCCCTTCTCGCCGGGCGAGACGGCGCCGGTGAACCAGCCGGCCAGATTCGGGTCGTCGGGCGTCGGCGCGTCGATCCAGCCGTCCGAGTCCAGGCCCACCGAGGTGACGGGCGCGTTCACCTGGATCGCGGGGATCCTGACCCGATCGGGCACCGAGTACGGCAGGGGGTCCGGGGTCCGGCCGAACGCGTCCTGGGCGAGGCCGCTGCCGTCCCTGCCCGCCGCCGCGGCGGGCTGCGGAGGGCCGACGTCGAACTCGCCCGACCCGTTGCGGATCAGCGCGAGCCCGGTCAGCAGCACCAGCGCCATCACACCCCACGGCGCGCGCTTCCTGGGCCGCTCCTCCTCTTCCGCCACCTCGGACAGCTCGTACGCAGACATTCGCCATCCCCTCTCGGCCCGGCCGTCGCCGGGTCGCTCGCGCCTGCGTAAACGCTAAATCCCTGATGCGAAAGCGGCGACGAGTCACACGCGAACGGGTGGCGCCGGGTCCAGGGTGCGCCATCCGGGTCGGCGCCTTATGGGAAATTTCTGACGGCCAATGACCTGCGGCAATATCGGATTGTGCGGTTTTCCGTCGGCGTGTTGTCTCACCGGGACGGACCATTCCCGAAATGCGGCGGCGTGCGGCGCGTCCGAGGGTCGTACCAGGAGACGCTTTCTCGCCGATCGACCGGGCACGGGTCCCGGGGCGCCTTCCGCGGAGGAACTCATGCGAAACTCACGTGCCCTGGCGGCCGTGGCCACTGTGGTCGCCGTCCTCGGGTTCGCGGTCCCCGCGGCCTTCGCGGACGGGATGGGCGACGGGGGCGGCGGTATCCCCCCGAACGGCGTGGGTGGTGTCAGCGGCATCGGACCGGGCAACGGCATCGGGCCCGGCAACAACTGGGGCGGCGGCTTCCCCCACCGTCATGGCATCGGGCCGGGGCGGGACGGGCGAGGCAACTACTTCGGCCCGAACGACTTCTTCGGTCCGAACAACGCCGTCGGCCCCGACAACGCTTTCGGGAACGACAACTTCGGTCCGGACAACGGCCTGGGGAACAACAACGGGGGCCTCAACAACGGCCTCGGCAACAACGTCGGTCTCGACAACAACAACGGCTTCGGGCCGCGGAACATCGTCGCCCAGCCCGGCGTGGTCGCCGCAGGCGGCCGGCTCACCGTCACCGTGGACGGCTGCCGCACCGGTGGTGTCATGGCCTCCCGTGCCTTCCGCAACAGCCCGCTGCGAGCGCTCAACGGCACCAACGACACCGCCAGGGGCGTGGCGGCCATCGGCAACAACGTCCGGCCCGGCCGGTACGACATCACGGTCGACTGCAACGGCCGCGCCCTGACCCGCCCGTCGGCCTTCGCCGTGATCGGCGGTGTCCGCGGCGGTGTCGGCGGCAGCACCTCGATCGGCGCGACCCCGACCGACATGGCCATCGGCGGCGGGCTCGTGGGCGCGGCCGGCCTCGGCGGAGTGGTGTGCTGGATGCGTCGCCGCGCCGAGAAGCGCGTCTGACCGTCAGCCGCCGTCCTCGCCCTCACGGCGGCGCCCGAGGCGGTACGCCGTGCCGACGGAGCCCACGATGAGCGCGGCGCCCAGAGCGATCTCCTTGAGGTCGAATCCGGCGGAACTGCCGCCCTCGCCCGCCTGGACGGCCCGCGGGACCTGCTGCCCCGGTACGGGCGGGAGGCCGGTGTCGTCCGGCCCGCCCTCGGCGATGGTCAGGTCCGTGGACCCGCTGATCCCGTCGCAGGTGAACGTCACCCGGTGCACGGCCCCGGCCCGCGCGGCCCGGTCGACCGTGGTCACGGCCGACGGGCGCCCGGCGGGGATCCGTACCGTGTCGAAGGCACCCGAGGCGACCGTCGCGGTACCCCGGCAGCCGCTCCCGTCGCGGTCGATCTGGAGGGTGAGCTGTCCGCCCGGCGCGATGGTCCGGGGCAGGACGCCGAAACCGAACGGCGTGACGTCGTGGCCGCTGTCGCCGTCGCTCGCCACGACGGCCGGCGCGACGAGGGCCAGTGCGGTGACGCCCAGCAGGGCGGCCGAGGCGACGCGTATCGCGCGCATGGTGGATCCTCCGGTCCCCGAGGAGCAGCCGCGGACCTGTTCCGCCTGAGCCGAAAATGCACCTCGATGACCGAAACGCTAGAAACGGGCGGGTGCCCCCGCGATCGCAGTAGTGCGAACGGGTTAACCCTGTGGGCCGCGCGGGCGAATCCCCGCGCGCGAGCGGGAGGGACACCGGCGCCCGTGGGACGCCGGCGGCCTCCGGTGCCGGTCCGTCAGCCGCCCGCGTGCGGGAACAGGTGCAGGAACGGCTCCGCGGTCGCGGCGACACCGCGGCTGTAGGGCGAGTCGAAGTCCCAGATAAGGAAGAGCAGGAAGGCGATGAGCGCCGAGAACATCCCGGCCAGGACGAGTTCTCGCGCGGTACGCCGGATCTGGAGCGCGAAGACCATGCCGATGGTGATGACGGCCCCGATGAGCAGCCCGAACCACACCACGCCCGGCATGGTGGACCCGGTGGAGTCGGCGCGGGCGTTGCGGGCCTGGTCCGCCGCGGCGACCTGGTCGAGCAGGGGCTGGTAGGACTGGGCCTCGAAGTCGTTCTTCGGCTGGTAGTCCGTGACGTCGGCGCGGACGCGTCCCAGCAGTTCGGTACCCCGGTCCGTGACGTCCCCGTGGTCGGCCATCGCCTTCCACTCGGTGGTCACGACGTGTCCGACATAGGTGTTGACGTCCGCCCGGATCCGGTCCCGTACATCGGGGGGATATGCCCGGACCCGCTCCGAGATCTCGTGCAGCGCCTGGGCCTCCGCCTGCACATGGTCCTGGGCGACGCTGCGCGCCTCCCACACACCGGCGATGGCCAGGCCCAGGACGATCGCGTAGACCACGCCGATCCACATCGTCATGTACTCGATGACGTCCGGTGTCTCGTCGGGGTCCTCGTCCTCGGGGGCTCTGCGGGCCCGTACCAGGGTGATCACGACGACCACGGCGCAGGCGGCCACCATCGCGAGAGTGAGAACAAGCCATTCCGGCAAGAGGTGCCTCCAGAGGATCAGCGGGGGCGCAGCGCGGCGACGGCGACGAGCGCGGGCACGGTGATGAGCAGGACGTAGACGACGGGCGGCGTGGTGTCGCGGGCGGGCCGCGGGGGCGGGGCGGAGTGGTGG
>NZ_VJZD01000345.1 GCF_009377175.1 Streptomyces adustus | reverse complement strand
CCGCCCCCGCCCGCCCGCGGGAGCCACGGCTCACCGGCGGCGCAGCCGGACGGTGACCGGACGGTGGTCGGAGGCCAGGGGACGCCCGTCGTACGGCACCGGCCGCGGGTCGGGCGCGCGGTAGCCGGCCAGGTGCGGGACGAGGGAGGCGGACAGCAGGAACAGGTCGATCCGGCGCGCGGCCTCTCCCGGCAAGAACTCCCCGTAGGTCGGGGAGCGGTCGCCCAGATGGGCGCCGGCGTCCACCAGGAGCGGATCGCCGGGGTCCCCGAGGAGCGTCGCGAGCGGGGTGCGGTCGGCCAGCCGTTTGCCGGGGAGCAGCAGGTCGTCCCTGCGGTGGCGGGCCGCGCGGGTCCAGTCGGGCTCGGGGTCGCCGGGCGGCACGGAGTTGGCGTCCAGGCCGATCACGAGCGGCGGCAGGGCGGGGTCCGCGTGGTGGCGCAGATGGTCGGCCTCCACGCGCCGGACGGTGGGGCTGAAGGGATCGAGGTGGGTGACGAGGAACCGCAGCGGGGTGCTCCAGCCCGGCAGACGCAGGGTGACCAGCCCGTGGCCGTGCCAGTGGGCCAGCTCCGGGGCGACCCGCTCCACGGCCACGCGCTCGACGCCGGGCTCCCAGAACACGGCCTGATGGCAGCCCGTCTTGGCGGTGAACAGTTCGCCGTCCATGCCGAACGCGGTCTTGGCGTCCTCGAACAGGGCCCCGCCGTCGCGGTGCCAGCCCCAGCCCTCGGTCGTCAGCAGGACCCGCGGCCGCTCGGCGGCGACCAGCGCGACCTGCGCCTTCCACCGCTCGTCGTCGCCCCGCAGACGCTCGATGCCGGCCTCGTACAGGTTCCAGAACATCAGCAGGTCGGTGCCGTCCGGATCGCCGTGGACGGGGGAGTGCGCGGCGCTCATTTGATGCCGACCAGCAGGTACTCGGGCCCGTCCAGATGCTCCACCCGGGTCTCCCTGAAGCCGGTCCCGCGCAGCCAGTCGAGGCCCTGGGCAGCGGTGTAGTCGAATCCGCCCGGCACCTCGGCGTGCATGATCAGGCTGAGGATCAGGCCGACCGCGTTGCTGCGGCGCTCGTCGTCGATCAGCGTCTCGTGGATCAGCACGGCCCCGCCCGGCGGCAGCGCGGCGTACGCCTTCCGCAGCAGCGTGAGCTTCTCCGGTTCGCTCCAGTTGTGCAGCACATGGCCGAGGACGACGACATCGGCCCGGGGCAGCTCGTCCTCGAAGAAGTCGCCCGGTCGGAACGCGGCGCGGTCCGCCACGCCCAGGCGCTCCATGTAGGCCTCGAAACCGGGCCGGGCGGGCGGCAGATCGAACCCGACGGCCGTCAGATGCGGGTGCCGGCGCAGCACCCAGCCGGGTACCGCGCCCTCCGCGCAGCCGACGTCCACGACGGTGCGGTACCGCCGCCACGGGAACCGCTCGGCGACGGCCCGCGCCGATCCGATACTCAGGGCGGTCATGTCCCGCTGGAACGCGCCGGTGGACGCCTGCGTGGCGTACGTGCCGGCGTAGAAGTCCCGCCCGTCCCGGCCGCCGTGCGACGCCCGCCCGGTGCGCAGAACGGCGACCAGGTCGTCGGCGAGTCCGGGTCCCCGGGACAGGAAGCTGGCGCCGAGATAGGTGGCGGGCCGGCCGGCGTCCAGGTACTCCAGGGTCTCGGGGGTGCCGGCGTACCGGTCCCCGGAGCGGTCCAGCAGGCCGAGCGCCACGAGGGCGTCGAGGAAGTCCGGCGCCGGGCCGGGGTGCAGTCCGGTGCGTGCGCACAGCTCGGCGGCGGGCAGTGGTCCGTCGGCGAGCGCCGTGAACACACCCAGTTCCACGGCGCTGAGCAGGGTCCTGGTCTTCCAGTGCGCCCACATCAGATCGGTGACGGGCTGGGGCGAGATCATGGTGCGGTGTCCCTTGGCTCGGAGAGTGGGCGGACGGACGGTGCGGGGGAGCGGGCGGACCGCGCCCCTCAGCGGCGGTCGGCCAGGGCCGCCGGGGCGAAGCCGGGCGAGGTGAAGGAGGCGGTGCACGCGTCGGAGAAAGGCGCCTGGGCGAACAGGCCGACCCGGACCTCCGGGTCACCGCCGCCGGTGAACGTACGGACGAACCGCCACTCCTCGTCGTCGTGTTCCCGGTGGAAGACGGCGTGCCGCCGCCCCTCCCGGGTGACGAGGAGCCCGGCGCCGGGCCCGGCGAGGGCGGCACCGGTGGCCTCGTCCGACAGCGGACGGCTGACCACGGTGACGATCGCCCAGCCGCCCGAACGGGTGCGCTCCACGCAGACCTTGAACCAGCCCTCGCGGTCGTGGACGACGATGCCGCCGGCGTCCCCGAAGGCCTGCCCCTCGACCCCTACCCGGGTCCACAGCGTGTGGTCGCCCGCCACGGAGCGCCCCCAGGTGCCGACCCCGGACGCCTCGTAGGAGCCGGGCATACGGAACAGGTCGGTGCCGCGCGGAACCCGCACCCGCAGCTCCCCGGGGCGGGGCAGGGACGTGCTCCCCGGTCCCTCGAAGCTCCACCGGGGGTCGTCGAGGTCCAGGACGCGGGCGCCGGTGAGGCCGGCCGGTGTCATGGCGTGGTCATCCCGCCGTTGACACTGACCGCCTGACCGGTGACCCGGGGCGCCGACGCCAGGTAGCGCACGAGACCCGCGATGTCCTCGGGCGTCTGGAACTCCCGCTGCGGGATCATCGCCCGCATCCGCTCCCAGCACTCGTCCTCGGTCTCGCCCGGCCGGGCGAACTCCGACAGCAGATAGCGCCACATGTGGGACCGGACCATGCCGGGGCAGACGGCGTTGACCCGGATGTTCTCCTTCGCGACCTCCAGCGCGAGAGCGGCCGTGAACCCGATCACCCCGAACTTCGCCGCGCAGTAGTGGGAGACCTTCGCGAACCCCGTACGCCCGGACACGGAGGAGAAGTTGACGATCGACCCGCCCCCGCCGGCGCGCAGCAGCGGCAGCGCCGCCCGCGACGACAGGAACACACCGTCCAGATTGCCGGAGACGACATGCCGGAACTCGGCCAGCTCCATCTGCTCGACGGTACTGACGTGGGTGACCCCGAAGGCGTTGACGACGGTGTCGAGGCGGCCGGGACCGTCGGCGATCCCCCGGTAGAGGCGGCGGATCGCGTCCTCGTCGGTGGCGTCCGCCTCGGCCGCCGTCACCGACAGCCCCTCGGCGGTCAGTTTCCCGGCCAGTTCGTGCGCCTCGGCGTAGCCGGTGACGGCCGTGGACCGGTAGTGGTTGTACGCCGACGGCAGCCGGTCGGTGTCGGCGACCACGACCTCGGCGCCGCGCCGGGCGAAGTCCTCGGCCACGGCGGCGCCGATGCCCCGGCCACCGCCGATCACCAGGACCACCTTGCCGGTGAACTCCCCGTCCGCACCTGCTGTCATGGCGTCTCTCCCGTCGTGGCGGCGCCCGCGGGGGCGGGCGCGAGGGTGTAGGTCAGTGGCGGCAGGACGAGGGCGTCCAGCAGCCGGGGGAAGGCCCGGTAGTCGGCGAGATTGCGTTCCGGGGCGGCGACCAGCGCGCGCAGGGCCGGGTCGTCGCGCCCGGTGCGGGCGGCGAGCGCGTCGAGCGCGCCCGTCAGGACGTCGTCCCGGCGTCCGAAGAACGCCCGGAAGACCCGCTCGGCCTCGGCCGCCCGCTCCGCCGGGTCGGCCCCGGCGCGCGCCGCGACCCGGATCGCGTCGGCCAGCACCCGGTCGTGCGGCACCTCCACGGGGGCCGGGGAACCGGCGAGCGCCTCCAGGAACGCCTTGTCGGTGTACGGCGCCTCGTGGCGCACGGCGGCCGGCGCGAAGTCACGCGTGAGCAGCTTCTCGACCAGCACGTCCTCGTCGACCCGGCCGAGCGGGCCGACCCGGCCCATGTCGAAGGCACCGGCCGTGTCGAGGACGGTGGGCACCAGATTGCGGGCGGGCAGCAGCTCCACGGCCGGGCCGACGTCGGCGGCCAGCACCGGCACCCCGTGCGCGAGGGCCTCGACGACGACCCGGCCCAGCGTCTCCCGCGACGCGGTGCTGGGGAACAGCAGCACGTCGACGGCGTCGAAGAACTCCCCGAGGCGCTCCTGGGACCAGATGCCCGCCACCCGGACCGAGCCGGCCGGCACCCCGGACCGCCGCAGCGCCGCGTGGATCGCGTCGGCCTCCCAGCGCGGATCGTTGGGCTTGCCCGCGCACAGCAGCTCCGCTCGCCCGCCGCTCTCCCGGTGCAGGCGCGCGAAGACGGACAGCACCTGGTCGACGTTCTTGGCCAGCGACAGCGCGCCGAGATGGCCGACACGCAGGGTGCGGCCCGCGGGCGGCACAGGCCGCGCCGGCCGGCGCGGCATCCGGTCGAGCATCGGGTACGCGACGGCCGCGCCGGTCGCGGCCGTGGCCGGGAAGTGCCGCAGGAACAGCCGGCGCGTGTACGCCGTCGGGAACAGCGCGAGGTCCCCCGGACGCAGCAGCGGCGCGCACAGCTCCTCCTGCGCCCAGTAGCCGGACCAGAGCGCGGTGTGCACCTCCCGCACGATCCGGAAGTCGCCGCCCGTCCGCTCCCGCCAGAGGTGGTAGAGGAAGGCGTACGGCCCCGAACCGGCGTAGACGGTCTCGCCCGCGCGCACCCCGGTGAGCCGGCCCGCGCCGGCCGCCAGGTCGTGCGGGGCGAGCGTGTGGTGGCGGGCCAGCAGTTCGGACGCCTCGCGGTGCATCAGGACCGCGCCGTCGACGATGCCCTCCGTGTCCGGCGCGCGGTAGTCATGCGTGTGCAGGCGCATGCCCGGCCTCCCTGCTCTCCAGCAGCCGCGCCAGGCGCTCCCGCAGCATGTCCGGGGCCATGCCGTGCAGCGGCAGTTGCCGGGCGTGCACCTGCCGGGCGATGTCGCGCCGTACGCCGTGGACCTCCACGGGCAGCAGATGCCGGGCGCGCAGTCCCTCGCCGAATCCGCCCCGGGCGCCGTTGTACTCGACGCTCAGCAGACGCCGGCAGCCGCGCAGCACGGCCAGGTCGGCCGGCGCGAGACGCGGGGTGAGCGCCGCGCAGTGCAGATGCGGGACACCGAGTCCGCGGTTGGCCTCGTCCACCAGGACGCCCGCGTACCCGAAGGTCACCACGGCCGCGTCGGCGCGCTCCACGCCGGGCGGCGTGAGCCAGACCCCGCTGTCGATGTCGGCGGAGCAGTCCTCGCCCGGCGGGTCGAAGGCGGCGTCGACCATGCTGACGACGTGGGTGGTGGCGGGGTCCCGGCCCAGACGGGCCAGGCACGCGGCGAACTCCGCCGCGGTGACCGGCTCGTAGACCTTGGTGTGCAGCAGCAGGCCCAGCAGGTTCGTGGCGTTGTGCGCCCCGCCCCACGCGCCCCAGCTGCGTCCGGCCAGGACCAGCAGGTTGCGCACGCTCGTGGTCGCCTCGGTGAGCATGCTCAGCGAGTCCATGTAGTACATGGCGTCGGTGGCCACCACCTTCAGGGTGTCCTGCGGCAGCGACAGCGTCATGCCGACCGTCAGCGTCTCGGCCAGGCCCGTGTTGGTGTACGGCACGTGCCCGCGCAGACCGAACCGCGCCGCCAGGTCGGGGGTGAACACCGCCATCTCGCGTCCCGTGCGTTCCCGGTGCCGGGCGAGCATCCGGCCGGCGCCGGCCGCGAACGACGGACGGGCCGGTCCGCGCGCCGCCGGCCGGAAGCTGTGCTCGCCCTTGCTGGTCCGGCACACCAGCACCGAAGGACCGGGCAGGGACAGCAGCGCCCCGAGGGCCGCCTGCACCGCCCACTCGTCACGGCCGTCGGCCTCCATCAGCCGGCCCAGATAGGCCGCGAGGTAGCCGGTGTTGATGGGCTTGGCGAGCGGCTCGATGCCCTTGGCGTTCGCGTCGACGACCAGCACGAGATTGGTCAGGCCCACGTCGTGCGCGAACCGCAGCGCCTCGAAGGCGACCCCCTCGTGCAGCTCGCCGTCGCCCGCCAGACACACCACCTTGCGGTCCGTGCCGCGCCTGGTCAGCTCCCAGGCCAGGCTCACCGCCTGCGCGACACCGACCCCGAGGCTGTAGCGCATCGTGTTGCGGAAGCCGAGTTCGCGGTCCACCACGCCGGTGAGTCCGCCCTGGTGCAGGGTGGCCAGCGGGGTGAAGGGCAGGTCGCCGCGCACATAGTGCTCGGCGTAGAAGGCGGGGGCGATGTGCCCGCGGCCCACGATCAGCTCGGCCGGGCCGCCCTCGCCGCCGTCGGGGACCAGGCCCAGCTCGAAGCAGGCGCGCACCAGCGGGAGCGAGGACAGATTGCTCTGGAGGTTTCCCGAGCCGGCGATCTCGTGCATGCGCAGCAGGACGTCGGCGCTGTCGGTGTACAGCCGCTCGGGAACCTCACCGGCGAGAGCGCGCAAGCCGTCGAGCAGCGGACCGGGCGACCGGCCGTCGAGGACGGCACCCGGCCGTGCGGACCGCTCCAGCCGCTCGAGTTCGCGCAGCACGACCGCGCTCTCGGCGGGCGTGAGGCGGGGCAGCGCCGCACGCGCCGGGCCGGCGAAGCGGTCGTGGAGCGTGTTCACCGCCCGTCCCCGCAGACCTCGTCCAGGGCGTCGCCGAGTATCTCCAGGATCCGGTCGGCCTCGTCCGGCGTGGTGACGAACGCGGGCGCCAGGACCACCCAGTCGTCCTGTCCGCGCAGGATCAGACCGCGGTCCAGGCAGGCCGAGGCCAGCCGCTCCCCGGCGTCCTCGCCGCCGCCGGTGAGCTTCACCCCGTACAGCAGCCCGAGGGCGCGCACCGTGCCGCGCCCGCCGACGACCGCGCGCAGCCGGGGCTCGACGTGTGCGGCCAGTGTCCCGATGCGGTCCGGGTAGCCGTCCTCGCGGAACAGCGTCACGGCGGCGAGCCCGGCGGCGGCCGCCATCGGGTTGGCGGCGTAGGTGTGCGACGGCGCGAAGGACACCGGCCCGCCGGCCTCCCCGAGCACGGCGGCCACGTGCTCACCCATCAGGACGGCGGCCAGCGGGGCGAATCCGCCGGAGATGCCCTTGCCCACGCACAGGATGTCCGGGGTGACACCGAAGGTCTGGGCCGCGAAGGGCTGCCCGGTGCGGCCGAAGCCGGTGACGATCTCGTCGAACACCAGCAGCACCCCGTGCCGGTCGCAGACCTCGCGCACCCGCGCCAGGTAGTCCGCCGGCGGGACGGCCATGCCGCGCAGGTGGATGACGGGTTCCATGACGATCGCCGCGACCGACTCCGGGCCCTCGGCCTCGATGGTCCGCTCGATCATGGCGGCGGCCAGCGCGCCGGACGACTCCCGGGGAACGTCCCAGAACGCCTCCAGGCAGTCCGGCGGCCACACGTGGACGATGCCGGGCAGGCCCGGTCCGAACCGGCTGACGTCGGGCCGCCCCGTCAGCGACAGCGACCCGTAGGTGGCCCCGTGGTAGCCGTGGTAGTAGCTGAGGACCTTGACCCGGTCGGGGTTGCCGTGGGCGCGGTGGTACAGCCGGGCCAGCCGGACGGCCGCCTCCACGCTCTCGGAGCCCCCGTTGACGAGCTTGGCCGCCGTGATGCCGGCCGGCGCCAGGTCGACGAGCCCCCGGGCCAGCTCCAGGGCGGCGTGGTTGGTGCCGTGCAGCGGCGGGTTGAACGGCAGGGTGCGCAACTGGTCGGTCACCGCCTGCGCGATGGGCTCGCAGTCGTAGCCGAAGCAGGTGACGAACACCCCGGACAGGGCGTCCAGGAATTCGCGGCCGGCCGCGTCGGTGAGCCGGATGCCCTTGCCGGACGCGAACAGCAGGGACCGCTCGGAGTGCGGCACCTCGAAGCAGTACGCGGACAGGTCCTGCGGCCAGACGGACGGGGGTGCCAGGTCGACGGTGGTCATGGGGCAGCTCCTCAAGGGCGAGGGTCGGATGGGGGA
>NZ_VJZD01000344.1 GCF_009377175.1 Streptomyces adustus | reverse complement strand
GCCCTGCACGCCTGACCGGGCGCCCGGCGCCCGGTCAGGCGTGCAGGGCTTCGACGGCGGCCGCCAGCTCGCGCGGCACGTCGGGGACGAGCGTGTGCGCCCCGTCCCGTACGACCTGACGGCCACCGACGACCGTGTGGCGCACGTCCGCGGCGGTCGCCGCGAATACGGCCGTCTCGGCACCGAGCCTGGGCACCGGTCCCGCCGTCCTGACCGAGTCGAGCGCGACCGTCGTGAAGTCGGCTAGGGCGCCCGGCTTGAGGCTGCCCGCGTCGGTCCAGCCCAGGGCGGTGTGGCCGTCGGCGGAGGCGGCGCGCAGCAGTGCGGCGGCCGTCCAGTGGCCGCGGGTACGGGTGCGCAGCCGCTCGTTCAGCTCCATCGCGCGCGCCTCTTCGAGCAGGTCGATGACGGCGTGGCTGTCGGAGCCGAGGGAGAGCGGGGAGCCGGCCCGCTGGAGGGCGACCGCGGGGCCGATGCCGTCGGCCAGGTCGCGTTCGGTGGTGGGGCACATGCAGGTGCCGGTGCCCGAGTCGCCGAGCAGCGCGATGTCGGTGTCGGTGAGGTGGGTGTTGTGCACGCCGGTGGTGTGCACACCGAGCACACCGTGGTCGGCGAGGAGCTGCGTCGGGGTGCGGCCGTGGGCGGCCAGGCAGGCGTCGTTCTCGGCGGTCTGCTCGGACAGGTGCACATGCAGCGGGGCCCGCCGCTCCTGCGCCCATCGCGCCACGGTGGCCAGCTGGTCCGCGGGCACGGCCCGTACGGAGTGGATCGCGGCCCCGATCCGTGCGTGGTCCCGTTCCTTGAGAACTGAACAGCGTTCGGCCCAGGCGTCCGCGCTGCCGTCGGAGAAGCGCAGCTGGTGGTGGTTGGGCGGCTCGCCGAAGCCGGCCGAGAGGTAGGCGGTGTCCAGGAGGGTGATGCGCACGCCGGCTTCGGCGGCGGCCGCGATCAGGGCCTCCCCCATCGCGTTGGGGTCGGCGTAGGGGGTGCCGCCCGGGGCGTGGTGCACGTAGTGGAACTCGCCGACCGCGGTGATGCCGGCCAGTGCCATCTCGGCGTACACGGCGCGGGCGAGCGCGTGGTAGGTCTCCGGGGTCAGCCGGTCGGCGACGGAGTACATCACCTCGCGCCAGGTCCAGAAGGTGCCGGAGCCCACCTGGACGGTGCCGCGCAGGGCGCGGTGGAAGGCGTGGCTGTGGGCGTTGGCGAGGCCGGGGAGGGTGAGGCCGCGCAGGATCTCGGCGCCGGGCGGCGGGGTGGCGACGCCGGTGCGGACGGCCGTGATCCGGCCCCCGGACACCTCCAGGGCCACGCCCGGCTCGACATGGGTGTCGAGCCAGGCGTGCTCCAGCCAGTACGTCCGTGTGTGGATCTGCGGGTGGTTCCGGTTCACCTGCGGGCCAGCCCTTCCAGTACGTCGGCGAGCGCGCTCACCCCGGCCGTGCAGTCGTCCTCGGCCGCGGACTCGGCCGGGGAGTGCGAGACGCCCGTGGGGTTGCGCACGAACAGCATGGCGGTCGGGACGCTGCCGGAGAGGATGCCGGCGTCGTGTCCCGCCCCGGTGCCGAGGACGGGCACCTTCAGGTCGGTGTCGGTGCCCAGGACGCGGGCGAGTTCGTCGCGCAGGGCGTGGTCGAACTCGACGACCGGCGTGAACGACTCGCGGACGACGTCCAGGTCGACGCCGTGGCTCTCGGCATGGGCGCGGGCCGCCTTCTCGATGGCGGTGAGCACGGTGTCCAGGGTCTCCTGCCCGGCGGCACGCGAGTCGAGCCAGCCGCGCACCAGGGAGGGGATGGCGTTGACGCCGTTCGGCTCGACGGAGATCTTGCCGAAGGTGGCGACGGCTCCGGCGAGTTCTGCCTCGCGGCGGGCGGCGAGGACGGTCTCGGCGTACGGCAGCATGGGGTCGCGCCGGTCCTCCGGCCGGGTGGTGCCGGCGTGGTTGGCCTCGCCGCGGAAGTCGAACCGCCAGCGTCCGTGCGGCCAGATGGCGCTGGCGATGCCGACCCGGTCGCCGGACAGGTCGAGCGCCCGCCCCTGCTCGATGTGCAGCTCGACGAATGCACCGATCCGGGCGAGCCGCTCGGGGTCGGGGCCGATGGCCTCGGGGTCGTGACCCGCGGCCTCCATCGCCTGCGGCAGGGTGATGCCGTCGCCGTCGGTGAGGCGGTGCGCCTGCTCGACCGTGAGCGCTCCGGCGGTGAGCCGGGAGCCGACGCAGGCCAGCCCGAACCGGGCGCCCTCCTCGTCACCGAAGTTGACGACGGCCAGCGGCCGGTCGAGCCGGGCGCCACGGGCGCGCAGCTCGTCCAGGGCCGCGAAGGAGGACACCACGCCCAGCGGCCCGTCGAAGGCGCCGCCGTCGGGCACGGAGTCGAGGTGCGAGCCGGTGACCACCGCGTCCCCCTGGGCGGGGTCGCCGAGCCAGGCCCACTGGTTGCCGTTGCGGTCGAGCTCGTAGGTCATCCCGCGGGTGCGGGCCTGCTCCTCGAACCAGGCCCGGCACTCGGCGTCGGCGGCGGTCCAGGCGAAGCGGCGGTAGCCGCCGGAGGCGGAGCTGCGGCCGATCGGCAGCAGCTCCGCCCACATGCTGTGGAACGTCACGCGGAGTCCTCCTCCTGGCCCTCGCGCATCGGCACCCGGACCCCGCGCTCGTCGGCGACGGACTCGGCGATGTCGTAACCGGCGTCGACGTGCCGGATGACGCCCATGCCCGGGTCGTTGGTGAGCACCCGGCGGATCTTCTCGCCCGCGAGCTTGGTGCCGTCGGCGACGGAGACCTGCCCGGCGTGGATGGAGCGGCCCATGCCGACGCCGCCGCCGTGGTGGAGGGAGACCCAGGACGCGCCGGAGGCGACGTTCACCATGGCGTTCAGCAGCGGCCAGTCGGCGATCGCGTCGGAGCCGTCGAGCATGGCCTCGGTCTCGCGGTACGGGGAGGCGACGGAGCCGCAGTCGAGGTGGTCGCGGCCGATGGCGAGGGGGGCGGCGAGCTCGCCGGACGCCACCATGTCGTTGAAGCGCTCACCGGCCTTGTCGCGCTCGCCGTAGCCGAGCCAGCAGATCCGGGCGGGCAGGCCCTGGAAGTGGACGCGCTCGCCGGCCATCTTGATCCAGCGGTGCAGCGACTCGTTCTCCGGGAAGAGGTCGAGGATCGCCTTGTCCGTCTTGTGGATGTCGGAGGCCTCGCCCGACAGGGCCGCCCAGCGGAAGGGGCCCTTGCCCTCGCAGAAGAGGGGGCGGATGTAGGCGGGGACGAAGCCGGGGAAGGCGAACGCGCGGTCGTACCCGGCGAGCTGGGCCTCGCCGCGGATGGAGTTGCCGTAGTCGAAGACCTCGGCACCGGCGTCCATGAAGCCGACCATCGCCTCCACGTGCCGGGCCATCGACTCGCGGGCTCGGGTGGTGAAGCCGGCCGGGTCCTTGGCGGCCGCGTCGGCCATGTCGTCGAAGTCGACGCCGACCGGGAGGTAGGCGAGCGGGTCGTGGGCCGAGGTCTGGTCGGTCACGATGTCGACGGGCGCGCCCTCGGCGAGCATCCGCGGCAGCAGCTCGGCGGCGTTGCCGAGCAGGCCGATGGAGAGCGGCTTGCGCTGGTCGCGGGCCTCGACGGCGAGCTGGAGGGCGTGCTCCAGGGAGTCGGCCTTCACGTCCAGGTAGCGGTGCTCGATGCGGCGCTCGATGGCGCGGGGGTCGACGTCGATGCAGATCGCGACGCCGTCGTTCATCGTCACGGCCAGCGGCTGGGCGCCGCCCATGCCGCCGAGGCCGGCGGTGAGGGTGATGGTCCCGGCCAGGGTGCCGTTGAACTTCTTCGCGGCGACGGCGGCGAAGGTCTCGTAGGTGCCCTGGAGGATGCCCTGGGTGCCGATGTAGATCCAGGAGCCGGCCGTCATCTGGCCGTACATGGTCAGACCGAGCTGCTCCAGGCGGCGGAACTCCTCCCAGTTGGCCCAGTCGCCGACCAGGTTGGAGTTGGCGATGAGGACGCGCGGGGCCCACTCGTGGGTCTGCATGACGCCGACCGGGCGGCCGGACTGGACCAGCATGGTCTCGTCCTGCTTCAGCGTCCGCAGGGTGCGGACCATGGCGTCGAAGGAGCGCCAGTCGCGGGCGGCCTTGCCGGTGCCGCCGTAGACGACCAGCTTGTCGGGGTGCTCGGCGACCTCGGGGTCGAGGTTGTTCTGGAGCATCCGCAGGGCGGCTTCCTGCTGCCATCCCAGGGCGCTCAGTTCCGTACCACGCGGGGCTCGTACGGGGCGGGGTCCTGACATGGTCTGCCTCCTAGCGGATTGTTGCTGTCGTTATTCACATCCTGACTATCTGAATAGAACTAGTCAACACATGGGGCCGTCGACGTGGGCGGGTCGTGGGTGTTTGGCTGAATGCATGGCACGCGAGCCGCAGGCCGACCCGACGGGGGACACAGTGGGCAACGACGACAGCGGAGGCGCCCGGGGCTTCGGCGCCCACGGCCCGAGCGCGGGCCGCCCCGACCGTGCCGGAGTCGGCGGCGGCACCCACGTGGGCTCGCGCGGCGGATCCGACACCGAGCGGGTCGCGCGGCGCGACGACGCGGTGCGGGCCGCGGTGGAACAGGGACTGCTCGGCCCCGGCGCCCGTGTCGTCGCCCTGCTCGACGTCACCGGCATCAGGGAGTCGGCGGCGGCGCTGCGGGCCGCGTTCGACGCCGTGGTGGCGCCCGGCACCCCCGTGCTGCACGCCTTCGCGGTGAAGGCGACCCCGCTGGTGCCGGTGCTGCGGCTGCTGCGCGAGGAGGGCATCGGCGCGGAGGTGGCCAGCCCCGGCGAGCTGGCGCTGGCCCGGGCCGCCGGGATGCCGCCGTCCCGCACCGTGCTCGACTCGCCTGCGAAGACCCCCGCCGAACTGCGTGAGGCGCTGGCGTTCGGCATCGCCGTCAACGCCGACAACCCCCAGGAGCTGGAGCGCCTCGACGCCCTCGTACGGTCGGCCGGCAGCCGCTCCCCGCTCGGCGTCCGGGTGAACCCGCAGCTCGGCGCGGGCTCCATCGAGGCGCTGTCCACGGCCACGGCCACCTCGAAGTTCGGGGTGGCGCTGCGCGACGAGGGAGCGCGCGAGTGGGTCGTGCGGGCCTTCATGGACCGGCCGTGGCTGAGCCGGCTGCACACGCACACCGGGTCGCAGGGCATCCCGCTGTCGCTGATGGCGCGCGGCGTGGCGGAGGTCCACGCGCTCGCCGAGGAGATCAACCGGCGGATCGGGCGGCCGCAGATCGACACGATCGACATCGGCGGCGGACTGCCGGTGAACTTCGGCTCGGACGTCACGGCTCCGACGTACGCGCAGTACGCGCGGCTGCTGCGCGAGGCCGTGCCGGGGCTGTTCGACGGGCGGTACGCACTGGTGACCGAGTTCGGGCGGTCGCTGCTGGCCAAGCACGGGACCGTGGTGGCGCGGGTGGAGTACGCCAAGAGCGCCGGCGGGCGCCGGGTCGCGGTCACCCACGCGGGTGTGCAGGTGGCGACCAGGACGGTGTACGCGCCGGAGTCCTGGCCGCTGCGGATCGCCGGGTACGACGCGAAGGGGCGGCCCAAGCAGGGCCCCGCGGTCGTGCAGGACGTGGCAGGACCGGCCTGCTTCGCGGGCGACCTGCTGGCCCGGGGTCAGGCGCTGCCCCTGCTGGAGCAGGGGGACCACGCGGCGGCGCTGGACACCGGCGCGTACTGCTTCGCCCACCACTACGCCTACAACTCGCTGGCCCGGCCGGGCGTCTACGGCTTCGCCCCGGACGACG
Organism: Streptomyces adustus; assembly: GCF_009377175.1. GTDB lineage: Bacteria > Actinomycetota > Actinomycetes > Streptomycetales > Streptomycetaceae > Streptomyces > Streptomyces adustus. The sequence continues at coordinate 2,122 of NZ_VJZD01000344.1, read as the reverse complement.
GCGGCCGCACGGTCTTCGCGACCGTGCGCGAGCCCCAGACGGTCGAGGAGATCGTCGCCGAGTCGGGAGGAGCGCACGCGTCGGCGCTCACCCACCTGCGAGCTCCCGGACACGCTCACCCACACGAGTGAAACTCCGACCCGGCCGGGACACCCGTACGGGCGGCCGGAGAGCCGGGGCGGGCGCACGCGCGGACCCGGCGAGGGCGCCGGGCGACCGGGTAGGGACGGCGTACAGACAGATACACAGGTGAGCATGCAGGTCATCCCGTAGGAAAACCTGCACAGCCGACCCACCCTAGTCACCCTCAGCATGTTCCACCGGGAAATGCCAGATCCCCACCAGCCGCCCGCGACGGTGCGTAGTTTCTTGGTCACTCAGCCGGACCCCAGGTGGGAGGGGAGCGACGGTGCCCGGAATCGACGAGTGCCTACTGGAAGCGATGCGACTGCCCGGCGCCCGGGGCGCGGCATTGGTCGACTGGACCAGCGGGCTGGCCCTGGGTGTCGTCGGGGAGTCGCCGGGCGGTGACCACGAGGCGGCCGCCGTGGAGGCCGCGGAGCTGGCCCGGCTGGCCGCCGAGCACCGGGCGTTCGCGCCGGGCGACGGCGGGGCACTGGGCGGCGCCACGGCGCTGCCGGTCGAGGATCTGATCCTCAGCAACCGCGACAGCTACCACCTGCTGCGGTTCGTGCCCACACCGTTCGACAGCAGCGTGTTCCTGCACGTGTGGCTGGCCCGCGCGGAGGGCAACCTCGCGCTGGCCCGCATCCGGCTGGGCGAGATGGCCGGACGGCTGGTGCTCGCATGACCGTGATCGGCACCACTCCGCCGCCCCGGCTGCCGGTGCGGGACCGGTCGGCGGCGCACGAGGGGGCGGGCGGCCTCTCGCCGATGCTCACCCGGCTCGCCGCCGAGCGGGCCACCGGTGTCCTCGTCCGCGAGCACGGCTCGCTCCACCTCGCCGACGGCGAGGTGGTGCACGCCGAGAGCCCGCACGCACCCGGCTTCGACGTGCTGCTGACCACCCACGGCACGCTCGACGCCACGACCTGGCAGGAGGCTCTGGCCCAGACCGGCAGCAAGTCCGGCGCCGTCCGGCTGGTGGTCGACCGCGGCCGGCTCACCGCGGGCGCGCTGGAACTGTGCCACCTGGGGGCGCTGTTCGACGCCGCCTACTTCGCCCTCGCGCCGAGCAGCACCCCGGGCCGCTTCCGTTACGGCGGCGGGCACCAGCCCGGCACCGTGCGCCCGGTCACCGTGGACGTCATGGAGCGCGAGACGCTCCGCAGGCGCGAGCTGCTGCGGCGCGTGTGGCCGGATCCGCTGGCCGACAGCGCACCGCTGATCCGGGTCGCCCCGGCGGCGGCGCCCGCGGTCACCGCCCGCCAGTCGGCCGTGCTCACCCTGGTGAACGGTGTGCGCACCGCGACCGACATCGCCCGGGAGCTGGGCAGACAGGCGTTCCACACGCTGGTGGACGTACGACGGCTGGCGGCGGCCGGGCTGGTGGCGCCGCAGCCGCCGCCGGTCCGGGTGTCCCCGCCCGTCCCCGCGGTCCTTTCCGTGTCCGATCCCGACATCACGCTGCTGAAGAGGCTCAGGGATGCGCTGGAGGCCCTTTGAACGGCAGAGCCCGCGACAGCGACCCCTCGCCGAAAGGAGAGAGCTGATGGCGGCCGAGCCCGACATACGCGAGGAGCTGTGCCGGCTGAGGGCCCGGGTGCCCCAGCTGACCGGCGCCCTCGTGGCGAGCGCGGACGGTCACGTCCTCGCCCAGGACACCCCCGGCGTGGCACCGGAGACGGTGGCCGCGCTCACCGCCACGGCACTCGGCGTCGTGGCGCGGCTGTCGGACGCGACCGGCCAGGGCGAGTTCCGTGAGCTGCTCGTGCGCGGGGTGTACGGCTATGTCGCCGCGTACCCGGCGGGCCGCGGCGCCGTGCTGACGCTGCTCGCCCAGGACCGGGTCAACGTCGGCCGGCTGCATCTGGAGGGCCGCCGGTCGGGAGTCCGGATCGGCGAACTCGTCGACGCGGAGACGACGGCCGCGGGCGCGCCCCGGACCGCGCCCGCCAAGCCGCCCGCCTCCGCGCTGTCTCTTATATACTTCCGACCGCGC
>NZ_VJZD01000343.1 GCF_009377175.1 Streptomyces adustus | reverse complement strand
GCCCGGGCGGCGGGTTCGGTGCGCCGCCCGGGCCGTGCACGGCGGCGGTGAACGGGGCCTCGGGGCGCGCGGGCCGAGTGCGCTCGTCGTCCGGAGTCATCGCAGGCTGCACCCTCTCGTCAGAAGCTGCTGCGTGGCGCCGCCGTCGGCGGACGCGGGCTTGGTGGTGGCCTGTACGGACCAGTAGCAGCCGCCGCCCTGGAACGTGTGGTCGACGGCGATCGTGTACTGCGTCGCACCGCTGCGCTCGAAGGCCTGGGACGCGCCGTCCGGGGTGCCGAGTTGACCGCTCGTGGCGCCGGTGTACCAGGAGACGACGAGGGTCAGGGGCCCGGTGCCGTCCGTGGTGACGGTGACCGTGGCCGTGCCCGTGCTGGGACCCGTCTGCCGGAATCCGGAGAGGGTGACGGCCTTGACGGCCGGTGCGCCGGGCGTCGAGGGCGAGGCGGGCGCGCTGGGGGTGGCGGACACCGTGGGCGGTGCGGCCGTCGGCGTGGCCGTGGTCGTCGCCGGGCCGGTCGGCGGGTCCACCGATGCCGGACTCGAAGCGGCCGTCGCCGACGGACCGCCGGGGGTCGTGGTCCCGCTTCCTGACGGCGAGGGGCTGGGCGATCCGGAGGGGTCGGCCGACCCGGACGGGGCGGCCGACGTACCGGCGGCGGGTGTCGCTCCGGGCTCCGTTCCGGGCCCCGCACTGGTCGTGGCCAGGGCCTCGGCGGCCCGCTCGCCCGCCGGAGCGCCGCCGAACGGCACACCGCGGGCCAGCAGGACGAGCAGGAGTGCGACGACGGCGGACACCAGGACGCCCGGGAGCGTGGGCCGCCACACGTGTCCTCGTCCGGTGCCGAGGCCCGGTGCCCGCAACCAGCCGCGCCGCAGGACGGTGCGGGCGGTGTCCGTGGTGGACAGCCGTCCGGTACGGGCCGGCGGACGCAGCAGCGTCAGCAGGGCCACCAGTGAGGCGAGCCGGCTGCGACCGCGCTCCTCCCAGTCCGGGCCGTAGCCGTGGACGGCGGCCGCCTCCAGTTCGCCGACGAAGGCCTCGGCGTCGGCGGGCCGCTGCTCGGCCGACTTGGCCAGGCCCTGACGGACCAGTGACCGTACGGACTCGGGGACCTCGTCGTAGGGGACGGGCGCGTCGAGGTGGCGCAGCGCGAGTTCGGCGAGGTTGTCGCCCGCGTACGGCTTGCGGCCCGTCAGGCACTCGAAGAAGGTCGCCGTGGCCGCGTAGACGTCACCGGCGGGGGAGGCGGGGGCGCCGGTCCACTGTTCGGGAGCCATGTAGGACGGCGTCCCGGCCACACCGGCGCTCTCGCCCGTGCTCACCGCGATGCCGAAGTCGACCAGCTTCGAGGTGCCGTCCGGCAGGACCAGGACGTTCTCCGGCTTGTAGTCGCGATGGACCACGCCGATCCGGTGCGCGTCGGCCAGGCCGAGCAGCGAGCCCTTGAGGACGACGAGCGCGGCCTCGGGGGTGAGCGGTCCCTCCCGCTTGAGCAGGGCTCGGAGGGAGACCCCGTCCACCAGTTCCATCACGATGGCGGCACCGTCGGGGCTCTCGACGTACTCGTACAGCCCGGTGACGTACGGGCTGTCCAGGCCGGCCAGCAGCCGGGCCTCCGCCCGGAAGCCGCTGACGAAGCCGGGGCGGGTGTACAGCGACTCGCTGAGGTACTTCACCGCGACCGCGATGCCGGTGTCCCGGTGCACGGCCAGGACGACCCGTCCGCTGGCACCGGAGCCGAGCTCCAGCGACTCGGTGTATCCGGGAACCGTCCATGTGCTCATCCGTATCCCCCCAGGACCCGTCGTGGTCCCGGCACATCACCGCGTCGGATGTCGCCGGCCACGGGATGACAGACACCCCTGCGGCCGCTGCGGTTGCGGCGAAGCTGCGTGTGTCGCGCACGTATCGGCGTGCCACCGGGACGGGGCGGTCACCCCCGTTCCGGCCGCGCTCAGTTCGACAGCAGTGCCGACAGCTGGGGGGAGTACGTCGCGTGCAGGACCAGCGCGGCGCTGCCCACGACCGCGGCGTCCGTGCCCAGCGGGGAGGCGGCGACCTCCACCGTGCGGATGTGGCGGGCCAGCGGTCTGCTCGCCAGCGCCGAGGCGACGATGTCCAGGTAGCGCGACTCCACGTGCTGGATGCCGTGACCGCCCAGGATGATCAGATCCACGTCGATGAAGTTGGCGATGGTGACCGCGACCGTGGCGACGTGTCCCGCGGCCTCGTCGACGACCTCCGTCGCGACGGGGTCGCCGGCCCCCGCCGCGAGCTGGATCGCGGCATGGTCGACGGAGGCGGGATCCCGTTCGAACGATTGCGAGAGCGTACTGTCGGCGCGGGGTCCGGCGGCGAGTCTGCGGTGTACCTCGGCGACGATCGCGGAGGGGTTGACCAGGCGCTCCAGGCAGCCCCGGTTGCCGCAGTAGCACTCCGGCCCGTCGGTCAGCACGGAGGAGTGGCCGAACTCGCCCGCGTTGAACGAGCCTCCCCTGTACACCTGGTGATTGAGGATCAGACCGCCGCCGATGCCGGTGCCGAGGTAGAGATAGGCGAAGTTCGCGACGCCCTTGCCGAGGCCGGACCAGCGTTCGCCGATCGCCGCGGCGGTGGCGTCGTTGTCCAGCGTCACCGGCAGACCGGTGGCCTCGCTCAGCATGCTTTGCAGGGGCACCCGGGTCCAGTGCACGAGCTGCGGGGGCGTGACGATCACGCCGAGCTCCTGGTCGATCGGCCCCGGTGTGGCCAGGCCCAGCCCGAGCACCTTCTCGCGGGGCACCTTCGCCTCGTCGAGCACGTCGGCGACCAGTTCGGCCATGGCCGACACGACATGCGCCGGGTCGGTGCGGGCGGGCGTGGGGCGCCGCTGGACGACCAGCGGGCGGCCCAGCAGGTCGACCACGGCACAGGTGAGCTCGACCGGGTCGAAGGCGAGCCCGACGGCGCTGCCCGCGTCGGCGTTGACCCGCAGGGTGGTGCGGGGTTTGCCGCCGCTGGCGACCCGGCTGGCCCCGTCCTCCCGCACGATCCCCTCGTCGAGCAGTCGGCGCACGATGCCGGAGACCGTCTGCGGGGTGAGGCCGGTCTGCTGGGCGATCTCGACCCGGCTGATGCCGTCCGCGAGCTGGATCTGGTCGAGGACCACCGCTCTGTTGTATCGCCCGACCTTGGGGAGGTTTGTTCCTGCTTGCCGCACGCATCGTCCTCTCATGTTCCAGCTCGTCGACGATACCGCCGCCGGGGCGTTGACTTAGTAAAACAAATGGATTTAAAGTCCGGGACCGCAGCAGAAACACGCAGGACCTGGAGGCACGAGGCAGTGCCATCGGAGGCAAGTTGATGTCCACGAAATGTCGCATCCCGCTACGCCGGGACCCGCGTGCTCGTCGCGGTCTCCGCGGCGCGGGGCCCGGCTCATGACCCGGCCCCCGACCCTTCTGGAGATGCGGTCGATCACCAAGACGTTCCCGGGCGTGAGGGCTCTCGCGGACGTCAGTCTGGTGGTCGCGGAGGGGGAGATCCACGCGATCTGCGGCGAGAACGGCGCCGGCAAGTCCACCCTCATGAAGGTCCTCAGCGGCGTGCACCCGCACGGCAGCTACACGGGCGACATCGTCTACCGGGGCGAGAACGTCCAGTTCCACGACATCCGCGCCAGCGAGCAGGCCGGCATCGTCATCATCCACCAGGAACTGGCGCTGGTCCCCGGCATGTCGATCACCGAGAACCTGTTTCTCGGCAACGAACCGCGCAGGCGCGGCTCGATCGACTGGAAGACCGCGCAACGCCGGGCCCTGGAACTGATGGAGCAGGTCGGGCTGCACGAGGACCCGGACACGCTGATCAAGGACATCGGCGTCGGCAAGCAGCAACTCGTCGAGATCGCCAAGGCGTTCGCCAAGGACGTGAAGCTGCTCATCCTCGACGAGCCGACCGCCGCCCTCAACGAGGCGGACTCGCAGCATCTGCTGGACCTGCTGCGCGGCTTCCGGGAGCGGGGCATCACCTCGATCATCATCTCGCACAAGCTCAACGAGATCGAGGCGGTCGCCGACACCATCACCATCCTGCGGGACGGCCGGACGATCGAGAGCCTGGACGTGCGGGCCGACGGCGTCAACGAGGACCGCATCGTGCAGGGCATGGTGGGCCGGGAGCTCAACAGCCGGTTCCCCGACCACACGCCCGACATCGGCGAGGTGTTCTTCGAGGTCCGCGACTGGACGGTGAAGCACCCGAGTTCGGAGGACCGGCTCGTGTGCAAGGGGTCCGGTTTCACCGTACGGCGCGGTGAGATCGTCGGCTTCGCCGGACTCATGGGCGCGGGCCGCACCGAACTCGCGATGAGCCTGTTCGGCCGCTCCTACGGTCACTACGTCTCCGGGCAGGTCTTCAAGGACGGCCGGGAGATCCAGCTGAAGTCGGTGCCGGACGCCATCAGGAACGGGCTCGCGTACGTCAGCGAGGACCGCAAGTCGATCGGCCTGAACCTGCTGGACGACATCAAGACCTCGATGGTGGCCGCCAAGCTGTCGAAGATCGCCCGCCGCCGGGTCGTCGACCCGGTGCGCGAGCACCGCGTCGCCGAGGAGTACCGGCAGAGCCTGCGGATCAAGACGCCCAGTGTCGACGAGGGCGTGGTGAAGCTCTCCGGCGGCAACCAGCAGAAGGTGGTCCTCGCGAAGTGGATGTTCACCGATCCCGATCTGCTGATCCTCGACGAGCCGACCCGCGGGATCGACGTGGGCGCCAAGTACGAGATCTACGGGATCATCCAGCGCCTGGTCGACCAGGGCAAGGGCGTCATCGTCATCTCCTCCGAGCTGCCCGAGCTCATCGGACTGTGCGACCGCATCTACACGGTGTTCGAAGGCGCCATCACCGGTGAGGTGACCCGGCAGGACGCGAACCCGGAACTCCTGATGAAGAAGATGACCTCTCTCACGAAGACAGCGACCCCATGAGCCGCATCACAGACCTTCAGAAGAACCTCTTCGGAGGTACGACCTCCAACGCCCGCCAGTTCGGGATGATCTCCACGCTCGTGGCGATCGTCCTGCTGTTCCAGATCTGGACCGGCGGACTGACCCTGACCTCCGGCAACCTCATCGCCGTGGTCAGCCAGTACTCCTACATCCTGATCCTGGCCATCGGCATGCTGATGGTGATCGTGGCCGGCCACATCGACCTCTCCGTGGGCTCGGTCGCCGCGTTCACCGGCATCGTGGTCGCCAAGGCGATGCAGGAGTACTCGATACCGTGGCCCCTGGGCATCGTGCTCGGCCTGCTCGTCGGCGCGGTGATCGGTGCCTGGCAGGGATTCTGGGTCGCCTACGTGGGGGTGCCCGCGTTCATCGTCACCCTGGCCGGCATGCTGCTCTTCCGCGGCGGCAACCAGTACATCGGCAACGCCGACACCGTGCCCGTGCCGCTCGGCTTCCGTGACATCGGCGCCGGGTTCCTGCCCGAGGTCGGTCCGGACACCGGCTACAACAACCTGACCCTGCTGCTCGGCCTCCTCGCCTGCCTGGGTGTGGTGGCGCGGGAGTTCAAGGCACGGCAGACCCGGCGCGAGATGAACGCCGACGCCGCTCCGCTGTGGGTGACCGGGATCCGGCTGGCGGTCATGGTGGGCGTCATCGTCTTCGCGACGCTGCGCTTCGCCGGCGGCCGCATCGGCACCAGCGTGCCGATCTCCGGCATCATCCTGATCGTCCTGGTGCTCGCCTACTCGTACTACACGCGCAACACCATCGGCGGCCGGCACATCTACGCCGTCGGCGGCAACGCCCGCGCGGCCGAGCTGTCCGGTGTGAAGCTCAAGCGGGTCAACTTCCTCGTCATGATGAACATGTCCGTCCTCGCCGCACTGGCAGGCATGATCTTCGTGGCGCGGTCCGCCGCCTCCGGCCCGCAGGACGGACTGAGCTGGGAGCTCGACGCCATCGCGGCCGTCTTCATCGGCGGTGCGGCGGTCTCCGGCGGTCTCGGCACCATCAGCGGTTCCATCGTCGGTGGTCTCGTCATGGCCCTGCTCAACAACGGACTTCAGCTCGAGGGCGTCGGCTCCGACATGGTCCAGATCATCAAGGGCCTGGTCCTGCTGCTCGCCGTCGCGTTCGACGTCTACAGCAAGAAGCAGGGGCGCTTCTCGATCATCGGAGCGCTGGCCCGCCCCTTCCAGCGCGACCAGGCGGACACCTCCGCCGAGCCGCCGAAGACGGCCACCGACACCGACACCGACAAGGCGCAGGTCGCAGGCTGAACGCCGAGTCCGCACCCCGTACGCCGTCCACCGCGGCGTTCCACTCACCCCGTACCACCGCAAGAAAGGCTCATCCCACCATGCGCAGAGGCATCATCAGAGGCATCGCCGCCATCGGCGCCGTCGCACTGCTCGGCCTGGGCACGGCGTGCTCCAACGAGCGCGAGGGTTCCTCCTCGGACAAGGGCGCCGCCGCCAAGGGATTCGCGAAGGACTCCCTCATCGGGGTCGCGCTGCCCGCGAAGACCTCGGAGAACTGGGTGCTCGCCGGTGACCTGTTCACCAACGGCCTCAAGGACGCCGGCTTCAAGGCCGACGTGCAGTACGCGGGCGCCTCGACCACGGTCGCCGACCAGCAGGCGCAGATCTCCTCGATGGTGACCAAGGGCGCGAAGGTCATCGTGATCGGCGCGACCGACGCCTCGCAGCTCTCCACCCAGGTGGCCGCGGCCAAGCAGGCGGGCGCGACCGTCATCGCCTACGACCGCCTCATCACCAACACGCCCGACCTCGACTACTACATCGCGTTCGACAACTACAAGGTCGGCCAGCTCCAGGGCCAGGCCCTGATCGACGGCATGAAGGCGAAGAAGCCGAAGGGCCCCTGGACGATCGAGCTGTTCTCCGGCTCGCCGGACGACAACAACTCCAAGGTCTTCTTCGACGGCGCGATGAACGTGCTCCAGCCCCTGATCGACAAGGGCGACATCGTTGTCGGCTCGGGCCAGAAGGACATCAAGCAGACCGCGATCCAGGGCTGGAAGGCGGAGAACGCCCAGTCGCGCATGGACGGGCTGCTGACCTCGACCTACGGTTCCAAGAAGCTGGACGGCGTCCTGTCGCCGAACGACACCCTCGCCCGCGCGATCATCACCTCGGTCAAGGGCGCCGGCAAGCCGGTCCCGGTCGTCACCGGCCAGGACTCCGAGGTCGAGTCGGTCAAGTCCATCATGGCCGGTGAGCAGTACTCGACCATCAACAAGGACACCCGCAAGCTCGTCGCCGAGACCATCAACATGGTCACGTCCCTCCAGAAGGGCGACAAGCCGCAGATCAACGACACCAAGTCGTACAACAACGGCTCCAAGGTCATCCCGTCGTACCTGCTCCCGCCGGTCATCGTGACCAAGGAGAACGCGGCCGAGGCCTACGCCAACGACCCCAAGCTGTCCCCCCTCACCAAGTAGGACGTCCCGCCCACGCCGCTGCCCCGTCCCCGGTCCCCGGGCGCGGGGCAGCGGCGCGCCCGGGCGGCGGCGTACTCCGTCGCGCGGACGGACGCATCCGGTCAGCGTGGCCCGCATCCGGCGGGGCGGCCCGGCGGGAAGATCGGTCGAGGAGACCGGTCGAGGAGGCCGCGCACGGGCGTGCGCGGCGGTCGGCGCGGGCCGGGGGACGGCCGCGGCGCCGGATCTCATGGCCCCGTCGAGCGAGGAGAGTGCCCATGGCCGCCACCCGCGGCGTACCGGATGTGCTGGTGGTCGGCGCGGGCCCGGCCGGTCTGGCCTGTGCCCGCGACCTGCTGGCGGGCGGACTCGACGTCACGGTCCTGGAGGCGTCCGACGAGGTCGGCGGCCGGATGCGCTCCGACCGGCACGAGGGCTTCGTCGTCGACCGCGGCTTCCAGGTCTTCAACACCTCCTACCCGCAGGTGCGCCGCAGGCTCGCGCTGCGCGCCCTGCGGCTGAGGCCCTTCACCCCGGGCATCCTGGTGCACACGGACGACGGACCGCTGCGCTTCAG